>CAYSWH010000001.1:0-89180 GCA_964434775.1 uncultured Candidatus Saccharibacteria bacterium
CGAGAAGGCAGAGATTGAATTGATTATTTTGCTTAAACCTTTTTACAATTCAAGAAAATCAAAAATTTTGAAAGTTCAGAATTTAATACTAATTAAAGATGCTAAGTATAAATAAACTAGAAGCTGGTATAGATGACAAAAAAATACTTAAAGGAATAGATCTCAGGATTAAGTCCGGAGAAATACATGCAATAATGGGACCAAACGGCAGCGGCAAAAGCACTCTAACCAAAATCCTGGCAGGTCATCCGAATTATCTCATTGAAACAGGTCAAATTAAATATTTTTCTCAGAATATAGTCAAAATGGAACCTGAGGAAAGGGCTAATAACGGTCTATTTGTAGCCTTCCAAAACCCTATGGAAATTCCGGGAATCAGTATGGTTAGTTTTTTACGAACAGCGGTAAATCAAAAAAGGAGGTATTTGTCACAAGAACCGCTGGAAGCAGCTAAATTTTTGCAGATTCTCAAGGAAAAAGTTGAGTATCTTGGTTTGGAGGAAAGTTTTTATAGACGAAACGTCAATGAAGATTTCTCGGGAGGTGAGAGAAAGCAGAGTGAAGTTTTACAAATGGCCATGCTGGAACCAAATCTTATAATCTTGGATGAAATTGACTCCGGCCTGGATGTAGATAGCCTCAAAAAAGTCTCGGCTAATGTTAATAAACTCTTTTATGAAAAAACTAACTCGAAATTGTTTCCGAATAACAGGCCTGAAAAAGCAATTTTAATTATTACTCATTATCAAAGAATTCTAAACTACATTAATCCCGATTATGTGCATATTATGATAGACGGCAAAATTGTCCGTTCCGGCGACAAAAAATTGGCTCATAATATTGAAGAAGAAGGTTATAAATGGTTACAAGTATGAACAAATCCTCTCAAATATTGTACTTCCGAAATAATCAATTTATTTCAAACTGTTCCGGACATCTAAAGAAATCCGAGGAGTTAACTATCGAACCTCAATCCGGAGAAAACCTTAAACTCATTATTATACAATGTGCGGAATGTTCAATTACTAGAGGATGCCCTTTGGGACTAACACTGCCTTCTTCTAATTCCGAAAAATGCCTTAACTGTTCATCAGAAACATCACAAAAGCAGAAAAAACAACCTATAAATCTTAAAATCGAAGTAAATTTAAAAAACCCTAATTCATCAGTATCTCTCTTTGGGATATATATTTTAAAAAACCATGAAGCATTAAATAACAGGATTCAAATTAACCACTTAGCACCAGACACTCACAGTCAAACTTTGTTTAAAGGTGTCTTGGATGATGAAGCTAATGTAAACTTTTACGGTTTGATTAACATCCAAAAGGAAGCTGAAAAAGCCGAAGCTGAACTTTATAATAAAAATTTGATCCTGGATAACAGAGCCCATGCTTTGACTAAGCCTGAATTAAACATTTTAACCAATGAAGTAAAGTGTAATCACGGAGCTACAGTCAAGTATTTGGATAAAAATGAACTGTTTTACCTTAACTCTAGAGGATATGATCAAGTAACAGCCAAAAATACTTTAATCCAATCATTTGTAAGCGAGGTTCTAAGTAAGTAATTTTGAAAATAGTTATTCTATAAAGTTGATATGTTTGAAGAAGTAAAAAAAGAATTTCCAATTTTTGAACACCCACATAATCAAGGCCTGATTTACTTTGATAATGCCGCTACAACTCAAAAACCGAGAATCGTCGTCGAAAAAATCAAGGAATTTTACGAAAAAGATAATGCCAATGTAGGTAGATCATCTCATTATTTAGCTCAAAAGGCCGGATATGGGTATGAAGAAAGCAGGCACGCCGTCCATAAATTTCTTAACTCCAAATATTCTGAAGAAGTTATTTTTACAAGTGGCTGTACTGAGTCAATTAATCTAATCGCTCAAAGTCTTTCCAAAAATTCAAAAATAAAAGGAGGTGGATACTGGGACGTGGAAGCGGGAGACGAGGTTATTGTCAGCGAATTAGAGCACCATTCCAATCTTGTTCCTTGGCAAATGTTAGCTCAAGAAAGAGGTTTGATTTTAAAAATTATTCCTCTGGATGACAAAGGTAATTTGGACTTGGAGGCTCTAAAAATACTGCTTACTCCCAAAACTAAATTAATCGCTGTTAGTCATGTCTCCAATACTACCGGAACTATCAATCCAATTGAAAAAATTTGCCGATTATCTAAGACTAATCTTGTTAATCAATTAAATCTGCCCAAAGAATTCAATCACACTTTCACTCTAATAGATGGAGCTCAGGCTGCCGGCCACCTTGAAGTAGACTTGCAAGAAATTGATTGTGAATTTTATACTTTCTCGGCCCACAAGATGTATGGGCCAACCGGAGTAGGAATTCTCTATGGTAAGAGAGATTTACTGGAAAGAATGCTACCTGTAAATTATGGTGGAGGAATGATCCAAAAGGTTACTTACCAAAACACAGATTTTGCTTCCTTGCCTGAAAAGTTTGAAGCCGGCACACCAAATATTTCTGGAGTAATCGCTTTTCAAGAAGCAGTCAAATTTGTACAAGAATTAAATCTGAAGAAAGTGTTCGAACACGAAACCGAATTAAGTAGATATGTATTGCACGGACTAAGGGCCAACTTTAATAACCTGAGGTTAATCAGTTCCCCAAAAGAAAGGTCCGGAATTGTTTCTTTTGTATTAGACAGTATTCACCCTTTTGATTTAAGTGAAATGCTAAGCCAACAAAAAATCTGTATTCGCAGCGGACATCATTGTACTCAGCCACTTCACGACAAACTCAATCTATCCGGAAGTTGCAGGCTTTCTTTCGGTGTTTACAACAACAAACAAGAAATTGACGATTTTTTTCAAAAACTACAAAAAGCAATCAACATTTTAGCCTAGTTCTTAATTGACATTAACCATTTTTTTCTGCATAATCAGAAACATATTATGGTTTCACCCAAAACAATCTTTAATATTCTTAAAGTAATTATAATTGTATTGCTTTTCGTAGGCATTCTCTATTTGATCGGAAATTTCGGGTTATCCGCCTATCGTTCTTCTCCAATTTACCAAGCTCACTCAGACCAAGAACTGGAAAAAACCGTAGATACTTTTGTAGAGATTATATCCGGACAAAACGAGGAGTTGAGTAAAAGAGACCTGGAAGACCTGGAAAAAATCGGCTCAGGCGGCAACTTTATTTTCTTTGAGGATGTAGGATTAAAAAAAGCGGCAGAAGTATTCAAACAAATTCATCAAAAAAAACCTTTAGACAGGCAATGGGAGTTTGATGAAAAAAGTGACAAAAACGCCAGTGTATCTCTTTTTTTCCGAAACCCTGAAGATGCCAGTGACAGCAGCCAAGGGAAAATTTATCTCTCCCTCAAAGAAGAAAGGTTTAGCTTAACCCCCAAATGGGAAATTTATAAAATCGAGGTTCCCGATGAATTGGAGCCTTGTGTAAAATACTTAATAGAAAAAGAAGGCCTTTTATCCTGTCTCACTGAACAGTACAAAAAATTCCTTAATCAACCGGGTAGTATTGCCTCAACTCTTTGGAATTGGCTAAAGTTATTTTTCGGAGATATTAAGTTACCTTTTTTTAATTAAGCTTATTCTAATTCTCTTAAAAAAATATCAACAAATCTTTGTCTTTGATTTTCATTATCCAAACACGCATCAAAGTAAGAATTTTTCCAATCCGGACCAATAAAATTTTCCAAATCTCTACGAGAGACTTTTATTTCAAACCCCTTTTCTCCATAATTTATCTTGATATAAACCCGGTTAATAGAATCCATGTTTTTCATTATAACTAAAGGCATAGTAATCATCAAATTTTCCATTTCAAAGTCTGAACCCGGAAAATATTCAAAATCCTCCTTAGATACTTCCGTTCCCGGGTTATCTTCTAAAAAATCTTCATAATTTTCAAAAAAAAATACTTCAATAAGATCTCCTCGTACGCTTATTCTATCAATGAAGGGTTCTAGAGAATTTGTGTAATCTTTTAGCTCCCAGGTTTGACTTTCCATGTCCAGACCGGGAGATTCATTATTCAGGCCCTTTAACCCGATAACATCTTCTTTGATTCTTCTATTAAATGGAGTGAATAATAAAGAAAGGGTAAGAGGAATGCTGAAAAGTACAAACAATATAGTCAAAAAGTTATATTTTTCGAGCACCATCTTGGAAATCTCCAGCGGCTCGTTGAACGAACTATCATTCTTTACATCAATAACCATATGACAGATGTTTTGTTAAGTTGCTTAAAAATTGTTTGTTCAATAAAATTTGCCGTAAGAAAATAGATTTTGATACACTTGTCAATCTTTTTTAACTATTATGTTAATAACTAGTTATCCACAAGTCAGTTATTTGTAAAATATTTGTGTTTAACTCTCAAAAAAATAATCGAATAAATGCCTTAAAATAGAGATTTTTAAGTTTATCACAAGAAAGTTCTTGACCAGTCTCAAAAAATTGTATATAATTAGGTCATCGAAGTTAAGACAACTTTGATAACTTTAAAACAGCTGACACTAACCAAATAGAAAAGCTATTTGCTTTAAAGATATTTTTTCTATCTGCCTTTCTTAATTCGGTGATCGTCTCTGACATACATCACCAAATGCAAAAACAAAAATCAAGAAAAGCAAAAACAAAAATTCTTACTTTTAGCTCAAATAAAAATCGAGTTAAGAACTTTTTAAAAGAAGGGCAGAGCAAGGGAAGGTGTCAGTTCCTAATGTATTAGGGGTATCGGCCCAAATTAATGGTTAATTACTTTTCGGGGCTTCGATGCCCTTTTTTTTGTGCCAAAAAAAGACTTTACAAGAAAAAATGACTTATTTAAATTTGAGTCTGAAAAAAAATTGTTATGAAATACGATTATGTTGCCCAGTTACCTCAGCCAATAGTTGATTATCAAGAGTCAGAAAGAGAGGACGAAGAAATAGCTGTCGAGAAGGGCTTTGTGTCTGCTATTCAAGGAAAAAGATATTTTATTCACAGCGTTGCCACAATTCCTGTAAAAGACATTGAAAGCAACTTCGGCTACGGACTTTGGGTGGAAGTTTCCAGAGAAGATTTTTTTGAATATTTAGAATGCCTGGAGGAGGATAAAAAATACTCGAATTTTGAGTGCAATGGTAATCTTGCCAATACCTGGCCACCTTTTAACGGAACATATAATGATAAAGTTAAAATTAGAGTAGTTGATGTAAACAAAAAAATTTTCATTACAGATATTTGGACAAAAAATTCTGAATTAATAAAATTAAAAGAGATAGGAAGTTTGAGCGAAGAAAAAGAAGAAGAATTGAGTGAAAGACTAAGTAATATTAGTACCTAAAAAATTCATAAAAGAAATGAACTTTGGATACATTCTTAAATCGTTGCAATTTGACCTGGAATTTTTGAAAATCAGAGAACTTAATTTTTTTGTCAGAATAAACTATTTTTTTCAGAAATACCTGTGCTTGTTAAATTTGAGTTTCAGAGAAAAAACCGTTTTTCAGTTTGATAATATTAGACTATTTGTGGATTCGGTTTCAAATATCGGCACTCTTCAGTCATCAATTTTGGATTTTCACTCAGATATTATTAGAACTAACTTAATTCAAAGGAAAAGGCCGGTTATTGTTGATATTGGAGCAAATATTGGTCAATTCGCCAATGCTGCGAAGCTCTTTTTTCCTGAGGGAAAAGTAGTTAGTTTTGAGCCTGACCCGGAAGTTTTTGAGAAATTAAAGGAGAATACAAAGTTGCTTTCTGACATTGAGATAAAAAACATCGGCTTAGGAAGTAAAGAAGAAAAGATTAACTTTTTCAGAAAAAAACTAAACCTGACCTCTTCTTTTGCTAGTCCGGACAGTTTTGAAGATGTTGATTCCACAATGCAACTTAAAGTTAAAAGGCTAGATGATATTAATACTCCCGAGAAAGTTGACCTGTTAAAAATTGACGTTGAAGGTTTTGAAAAAGAAGTTATTCAAGGAGGCCTAAAAACTCTTGAAAAGGTAACCTACTTATTAATTGAATTGAGTTTAGATAGAGATAAAGAAGGAGATAATCTGGAACTGCTAAGAATTATTAAATCAAGATACAAAAAATCCAAAATCGTACGAACCGGAAGACCTTTGAGTGATGAAAAAGGCAATATCGCCTGTCAGGACTTTTTGATAAAAATTGCAAATTAACTATATATTCTATAATATGGAGTTTAAAATTAATGTAAAAGGCAGCTTTGTTTATGGAGTTATTGAAAACCAAGAAGCAAAAAAGCTGGTAATTTTAGTTCACGGTTTTACAGGTGACTGGTTAGGACCGGAAAATATTTTTTTGAAATTATCAAAAAGGTTGCAAAAAGAAAATTATGCCGTCCTTCGATTCGGCTTTCGAGGTACTCCGCCAAGTGAAGGCAAGTTCCAAGAAATGACTGTAGAAACTGAAACCAAGGATTTAAGCGAAGTAATTAAGTTTGCTCAAAAGTTTGGTTATCGGGAAATTACCCTTCTAGGTGAAAGTATGGGTGGAACAGTTGTTGCTAATTGTCTTGAAAAACCGGTTAAAGCAATTGTGTTTTGGTATCCGGCCTTTAATTTTCTGAATTCCGATTTTACGGAAATATTTTTTAATCCTGAGGTAGAAGATAGTCTGGAGAAGAGGGGTTATTATCTTTTGGACGGGTTTAAAGTAGGCAAGAAATTCATCGAGCAAATCAATTCAATCAACGTTTTCAAAGAAGTTAAAGAAATCAGTTGTCCTACATTTTTCTTACATGGTGACAAAGACAAAGAAGTACCCTGCCAAGAATCCCAAAAAGCTTACCGGATAATTAAAGGACCTAAAGAAATAAAGATTTTACCCGGAGCTGACCATTGTTTTAAAAACGAGCAAAAGGAAGTAATTGACCTAACCGTAAACTTTATCCGAAAATATCTTTAGATGACTTCATTGAAAATCAGACCGGCCACAACTAAAGACCTTTCCAAAATACGAGAATTCAATCGTAAATTGTTTCAGTTGGAGTTTGATAATTACGACCGCCTTCTAAATTTAGAGTGGACTCTTGGAAAAGAAGGAGAAAAATATTTCACCCAAAGGATTACTCAAAAAGAAGGTTGTGTTTTGATGGCTGAAAAAGAAGGTTTGGTAATAGGCTATCTATGCGGAGCTCTATCCAATATTGAAAATTACAGACTACCCAAAAAAACCGCAGAACTGGAAAACACTTATATCGAAGAGTCTTCTAGATCCCAAGGAATCGGTAGTAAACTATACCGGGAATTCGTAAAATGGTGTAAAAATTATAGTGTTGAGATTATCAAAGTATCCGCCTCTGCTAGAAACACCCAAGGAATAAACTTTTATAAAAAAAACAATTTTAAGGACTATAGTCTGATGTTGGAGGCGAGAATATAACATTGTTATTCTAAATAACAGTACAAATATCAGGTCTAAGTAATCAAATTAACTCAAGGTTTTCAATGCACATATTGTTATTAAAAATTCGGAAGATGCTTTAATCTTTGCCGAAAGAAATATAAGCATCAATTTTATAATAGAAGAACAGTCGTTAATTACTAGAATAACTTTCCCTGGGTTAGATAGCTTATGAGGCATATAAATAACGAATGATGTAATTAAAGAAGTTTCAATTTCTCTAACACCTCTTTCAAGCTTAAGTCATTGATATTATCAATAATGTAATATGAAATATATAACAAATCAACATAAAATGTACCCTTATTTTTGTAATCAATTCTCACAATTTTATCCAACAAGTATTTTGTATCATCACAATTTTGAGACTTACATTCTACTACATAGTTTGAAAAGAAAACGCTAGTCGGATCATCAACTAAAATCCATTTTCCGGAATATTTATACATAAGATATTCTGCTATAGAGTAATTGACCCTTACCACCAACCAAATTTTTTGATCAGAAGTAATTTTTGAAAAATTATCTCTATTAATAGATAGGTAACGATCAATTAACACCAAAAATCTTGCAAACTATCTAAGCTGAAATCGGTCCTTTCAAACTTAAGAAATTGCATTAACTCTTTTACACAACTACGAGAATCTCCCACAAAACCATCAAAGTTCACCCTCCGCCTTTCTAGCAGCTTGTTTTCTTCTTTAGTTAAAGTCATAAAAATATATAAAAAACCCCTGAAAATCAGGGGGAGCAAAAGTTATTATCTTTAGGAAACTGCGGTGATTTTTCCGTCAAAAGTCAAACCTCGGCTTTGTTTTATTAGTATCTTCGAGAGTTGTCGTCTCTATTTTCTCTAGGACGCGCAAAGTCCACGTGTAATGGCCTTGCGTTTGGAGCATCGTCACCGTCAGGACCAAATGGTTTTCCTTCCAGTTCATCTTTGGCTGCCGTAGCAGCTTCTTCAGATTCCAAAGTAATAAAGGCGATGCCTTTGTGTCTGTCGCTACCAGGGTGTTTGGGGAGATGGATCGATTTGATTTCTCCGTAAGCGGCGAAAACTTCGTTCAAAGCTTCCTCTAGTTCGTCAGTGGTCCAATCATAACTTAGATTCCCCACAAAAAGTCGATTTTTCTGCATAAATGTAATTGTTAAGTAAATTACTCCCTAACTGCACCGAATTTTAGGAAGTTCTAAAAGATTACACTATAATTATAATTCTGGCAAGGGCAAGTTTATTGAAGGGTAAGCTCACTTTTTTCAAGAATAATCTTTCCCGATACAATTGAGACCTTTACGTAAGAAGTAATTATTATTATCAATATAAACTTTGCAATATTCAGGATACTTCTTAAGAACAAAACCCAAAACCTCCTCTGCAATCCAAAATTCGATTTTTTCTGAATAATTCCAACCCAATTTTTGAAATCCGTTTCCAAATGCAAAGGCATTATTCATAGACCAAAATGCTTTAACTATTTCCGAGGAATCTTCAAAGTCATCATAATCACAGGTTTCATCAAAAAAGAAAAAGGCTTGAGGTAGAGAGATTCTCAAAGCATCAACTTCACCGGAACCTCCTCCAACCAGCAAGTCTCCATTTTTTCCGTCGAAATCAGGTTCATTCATAGGAATATCTTGCTCCAAAAAATACAAGGCAATTACTTTTTTATCAGATGAGTCGATGTTAACAAAATTGTAATTTGAAGGACACCTAATAAATCCAATGTGTGAATGTTTATACTGATCAATAGCTGACATTAAAATTCACTTAATTAGATTAAAACAATTAGAAGTCAACCTCTCCTTGATAAACAATATTTCCTATCGCTTGGATCTTACTATCATAATAATACTTTTGTACAAACATATGACCTTTCTTATCTCCTTTTCTAAAGATATCCAATGATTAATTTAATTAAGATTGCTCCTAAAATTGTCAAGAAAGCAGTAACAGGAATAGTCATTAACTGCAATGCAAATTTTTCCAAGCCTAGCATTTTGAAAGCTTTCATCTGAAACAATGACGGTAAACGTAATTTTGTCAGTGGAGTAGCCACAAATCCGGCAAACGAAGAAAGAACAATCAACACAAACCAAGGGAGAGCTAAATTTTCATGAAATTGCCCTAATTGATAAGACAGAGTAAACGAAAAAAAGACCGAAACAATAGCTACCACTATTGAAGCAAGGTATTTTCACAAAAAATATCAAATTTCTATCAATAAATGAAATATTTTTCAACAAATTTCGTATATTTTTATAGGCAGGTAATAAATAAATACATACTGCCTACGTTTTGCAATTTTATTGACAAAAAATTGGTGACATATTCTACTGCAGTAGTGAATCTTTCTGAAAATTCCAGCGACCAAGAAGTAGTCAAGGCTGTGCTATCCGGAGATAAGCAGAATTTTGCCTTGCTTATGGAGAGATACGAAAGAGTAATTATTGCTTATGTACTCCCAATGGTCAATTACAACAAGCATGATACTGAAGACATTTGCAGTAATGTCTGGATTAAAGTATATCAAAAGTTGGATAGCTATAATCCAAATTATAAATTTTTATCTTGGATTTACCAAATTAGCCGAAATGTTTGTATCGATCATCTCAGGAAGAATATAAAAAAAGAAATCAGCGTAGATTTGCAAGAGCCGATTTATGAAGAAATGATTAAAGAAGAAAATGAAGATTTATGTACTCACGGCGAACTCGCTAAAATACTCGACGAATTAAACCCGCTTGATCGGGACCTATTGATTTTAAAGTACCTCCAAGGATACAGTGTCACCGAAATCGGAGAAATGCAAAAGCTTAAACCTTCTCAAGTTTCTGTTAAGCTAACTAGAGCAAAGGACAGGGCTCAAAAACTAGTTCACAAACTTTATCCCAGATTTAATTAATTATGACTAAAATTCCAACTTCTAGGCTTCAAGAAGAAATAAGAACCTCTGTAAGGCAGGGAGTTATGGAATTTGTAGCAAACAATCCCGTTCCTCAGAAACAACAACCACTTTGGCAAAGAATTTTAATTTGGGCCGGAGTCTTGCTTGTTTTAAGTGTAGGGTTCTGGCTGACTTCTGTATTTATTTATCAGATTACAACCAATTCGGTTTTGGCGGACTTTGTAGGCTGGTCTTTTCAGGGAATAGTCTGGATTTGGTTCCCGGAAACATTGGTTTTGGGGTTATTTTGTTTTATTCTAGGTTTTATCATAAAAAGATTGGATAAGATCACCACATCTAAATTTGCCAACTTTGCCTTTGCTCTTCTCTTATTGCTTGGTTTAATTCCTTCAACTCTTCTAATCGATAATCCGTCTGTGGTAGCAGAAAACGAGACCTACACCGACTGGTTATTGGCTGATTATAGACTTACAATTAGAGATCAGTATGTAGATATTCTTTCGGAAAAGGGTGAATTTTACGGAGCGGTAGCAAGCACTAAAACTGAAAACAACAAAATAATCATTGATATCGACCATGGCGGAGCCGTTAAAACTTTTTCCATTCCCAAAGAAAATGACCCGGGAATTCAGTCCGGCGATCTATTATGGTTAAAGTATGAAACGCAAAACGGTGAGAAGGTAGTTACTGACTTTAAGTTAATTAAGTTATAGTTTAGCAGCAATCCCGGTTATAAATAAGTTTTTTCTAGGTTGCCTGAATTAAGTTCGTTAGGATGAATAAATAATAATCAATTCTCAACCTCGACCACTTGAAAACCGTTTTTTTGGTCTACTGTAACTATTCGAAGGTGGCCGCCAAATTCTACTTTTCCTTCCAGAACAAAGGTTCTTGGGTTTATTTGTGTAGGTAAGTTTTCCAGATTACGGTGACCATGGATTTGATAAGTATTTTTATCAGTGTTTTCCAAAAAGTTTTGGTTGATTTTTGAAACATCGTGGTAGCCCCCCACCCCGCGGATTAGTTGCCTACTTTGAATCAAGTGTAGATCCTGAGGAAGAGACGGCAAACCTCCGTGTGTAACTAAAACTGTTTTTCCGTAGTAATTATACAACACTACTTCTTGCAACTTGTGGCTGAAGTCTTTTACTTGCGTTTTGGAGATTTTTGCAGCTTCCAGCTGTGATTTTGTTCCCGGAATAAAGTCTCGACTGAATATTTCATAATTGTTAGCCCAACGCCAAAGGTGAGCTTCGTGATTTCCTTCCAAAAAAATAATATTAGGTTTTTCTTTTAAACCAAGGACATACTCCATCACTAAATGATTTTCCTTGCCCCGATCACAGTAATCCCCGAGAAAAATATACAGCTCATCTTCTTTTATTCCCCCGGTTTCATCAAAATATTTTTTAAGAGGAGCAAAACATCCTTGCAGATCACCAATATGATGAATCTTTCTATACTTTTCAAAATCTTGCTGTAAAGAACCAAAAAACTGTCCAAATTCTTGTGGTCTGATTACCTCTAACCAGTTGGGCAGTATTTGTTGTTTAATTTTTTTATAAATACTCTTTATTGCCTCATCCGGTACATGCTTAAATTCCGGTCGCTGCTTATTGTTTTGTAAGCACTCGCTTAAAGTAACCTCAGAAAAGTCTAAGCAAAAAACCTTATAGCGATAGGTATCTACCAAATTTTTGTATATATTAATCTCATTATCTTGTGAATGCGTAGCATCAATGACAATAAAATCCCCTCTTTGCATTTTACGTTCCAAAATATTGAGAAGAAGTTCAATTATTTCTTTATTATTATCTTGAGAGATTCTTTTGTGACCTTCATAATCCAAAAATGGTGATTCCAATAAAATCCTTAAGTTGTCTTTGGACAAAGAATAGGGCAATAACCCGCTTTCTTGGAGAAAATGTGATTTACCGGAACCGGGAGTCCCACGCAACAAAATCAAATACCTCATAAACTAAGGTTTACAGGAAGAATAGAAAAAGACAACCCAAAAATTTATTCAACAATATTACCCATCTTTTCAAGTCTATCTTTAGCCGGTTGAACCTCTCTACCTCCAAGATCCAAGTCTCCGCCACAAAAGTCTTTAATATTAGAAGGCAAGTGCTCTCCCCCGGTGGAAGAATATGAAAGAACTTTTATCGTATCAGCACCAAAAACTTCGTTTTCAAGAACCACAAAACATGGGTTCTCACCTTCACCGTTATAGTTTTGAGACAGTTCCTCTCTTGAAAACTCGGTTTTGCTGGTTTTTTTAGTAATTTCCAGAGATTTCTCGTCCAGCTTACCAAGTATCTTTGAGTTTTTAATATGCTCTATTTCATCAGGATAGGCTACTTTCATTACACCCAAATCCTGTCCGCAATTAAATCTTCCCCTGGAAGCCACATGCCAGCCAACCTCAGAAGTTCCGATTTTCCATTGTCTGGATTTTTCCAGTTCGTAAACCAAACCGTCCAAGCTAACGTAACACTTGTTTTTGGATTTGCCGTCATTCTTTTCGATTTTTTCTAAAGAAAAAGTTTTTTCCGGTATGTTTAATTCTTGCTCTTTAGCCCCCGCTGCTTCTGAGCTTGTTCCGTTTAAAGCCTGAAAAGAAAAGTAGGCACCGGCAACCGCCAAAGTAGTGGCTATTAAGATGCCTGCGAATAATAGAGGTGAATGTTGTGATTTGTTTTTTTTTATTTTAGGATCAGTTTCGATATTTTTTGAATGCTTAGCTGTCTCAACTTTATCCTCTTTTTTTTGCTCTGACTTTATTTCTAATTTTTCTGACATATTTATATTTATATTGCCTTATTTATATTGCCTTATTTTTGTTTTATTTTAGATAAGTATAATCTAGCTTATACAGAATGTCAAATATAGCCAAAAACCTTATTTAAATCAAGTTTATATGATTATTTTGTAAGAGTTTTCTCAAATACAACCTCCCCTTCTTCATTAACAAATTGAAAATTCAATTCATTCAAGGAAACAGCCTTGAGTACCCCAAAACCGAACATTGTTTGTCCGAATTCAACTTTTTCGTTATTTTCCTTTCCTTCTTCATTCATAGGATGTAGTTTCCCTCCGCCACCACCGGAAATAATTTGCTTGGCAATACAATCTTCTCCTCCATTGATATTAATGAATTCCAAAGCATGAGAATGACCGGCAGCATAAATATCTGCCTGTTGACAGACTACTTCCCGCAAGTCTTCTTTTGGTCTCCAAAGAGCATCTTGATGTTTTTGTGTGTGGGTGGCTATAGGCCTATGACCAACCACTATCTTCCACTTACCATCTTGATCTTTTGTCATTTCTTCTTTTAGCCAATCAAGCTGAGATGGATCATCTTCCATAGTTTCCGTGTCTGTAATATAGAAGTTAATTGATGGTTCCTCTCTGTGAACATATGATTTGGCCGGCATGTAGAATTTATCAGATTTACCGCTATTAGCATAATCTACTACACAATCGGCACATCCCCAATAGTCATGATTCCCGAGTGACATATAAAAAGGCATATCCATCTTACTGTAGGGAATCTCAAATTTATAATCCATTTGAGGATCGTCCGCAGAACTGATTCCGTTATCGTAGATAATATCTCCGACATGAATCATAGCAGTGCAGTCATTTTCCTGACAATACTTGGTAAAAGACCTAGCCATTCTATACTGGCCCTCATTTCCGGTACCGGTATCTCCTGTTATAATATAAGTTTGAGCATCAGGTTTGGACTCTACTACCTCCAAGTCATTGATATAGGATTCAAATTGTTTGGCCTCTTCCGGGGAATAGATTGCATTATTAATGTTATACAGATTTTGTGCCTCTTCGTCTAATTCCAACTCAGGTTTTTCCCTGACAACCTCTTCTTGGTCATCTTTACCCTCATCTCCTTGAGAGTAGGAAATAAAAACAAAAGCCGAAGCAAAAACCAGCACGAAAATCCCTAGAAAAAGGGCAATATTTTTGGTAGTAAACAGATTATTCATATTTAATTATTATTATAATAATCCGGAGATTACAAAATTTACTAATATTTGTAAAGTACAAATTTACCCTATTTCTCTTATCTCGCATTTTTTCGTTTCAATTTTCTCTACTGGTCAATATAGTTTTTCTCAAAAAAAACAATTGGAAGGAACCTCGATAATAATTCCTTCAAAATCTACCAAAACTCTGCCTTCCCATAATAGACTTATAAATTTAGTCAAAGTACATTTTTCAAGAAAACAGGTTTCTTTTTCCCTACAATTAAACTATAAACATCCCTAGTAATTCTATAAAATCACCCTTCTTCCAGTCCCCTGCCGTAAGATTCCCTTCTCCCAAGGTACTCGCTTTTCTTATATGAATCTTCACTCACACTCAATCAATTATTAAATAATAAGACAAGCTTAAGTAATTGACAACCTTTCAAACGAATATTTTTCTTTATAAATTATGCCTCGTCCAAAGGATAAAACTCAACTGCTTGAACTGAGTCAACAAAATTTTGAGAAGCTTTTAGATTTAGTTTCTCAGCTTGATGCTAAAGCAATTGAAAAAACGGGGGCTTGTGAGGAATGGTCGGTAAAAGACATTTTAGCTCACCTACATGCCTGGCATTTGATGGCTCTGGAGTGGCACAAAAAGGGAATGAAAGAAGGAAAAGCTGATTTTTTACCTGAGGGCTTCACTTGGAAGGATACACCCAAACTTAACGAAGAAATTTACCAAAAGTACAAAGATAGCAATTTTCAAGATACTCTGAAGAAGTTCAAAGATTCTCACAAAGATATTACAAATGTTATTCAAAAACATACTGACAAGGAACTTTTTACCAAAAAATACTACAAATTTACCGGTTCCACTTCCTTAGGTGCCTATCTAATCTCCGCTACTTCCAGTCATTATGATTGGGCAATTAGCCTTATCAAGAAATTATCTTGATTTATTAACTCTCAGTCACTCAACTTTTTTTGATTGATTTAGAATGCTTCGCAAAGTATAGTCGGATCCGAACATAACCTATACACCTGTCACGGTGAACTTGTTTTGACATCTCTTCGAATAGATCCTGAAATAACAATTGTCATTCCGAACTCGTTTCGGAATCCCTTCAAAGATAGATCCTGAAATAAATTCAGGATGAAGGGTCGGTTTTGGTTTTCAGGATGACAAGGTTGCAAATTCGGGACAACAAGGTTGTAAATTCAGGATGACCACTTGGTAAGTGACGGAGTAAAATTTGGAAATGTCTGGGTTAAGAGGGGGTGGCTATATAAAGTAATTCAGTCTTATCTAAAAGAATAAAAAAAGAACCGGAAACTCCGGCCCTTCAATTATCAAATCTTTGTTAGACTCTTTAACTATTTTCTTTTCTAAGCTTTCTAGTAAGAAATACCAGACCTAGCCCGGCAGTAACCAAGCTGCTGCCTAATAAAACTTGATTTTCAATCGGAAGATCCAGTGTGTCTAGAGCTCCTGTTCTAATTATTGGTGCACACCCTGAAGCTGAAACCCCGAGTTGTGTGGCCCCTTGAGGCAAAGTAAGCTCAAATGTCTGGTAACCGTCACCGGTTGAAACACCTGAAGGAACAGAAACTTGTTGCATTGGAGAAAAGGCGTAAACCGTAACTTCGCTACATGTCTCACGAATTTTCAGAGTAGTGGTAATTGAAACCTGGCTGAGATCGACCCCCGTGGAAGTAATGCTGTATCCGGCAATAAAATCTCCACCCGGAAGTGAACTAGGTAAATCTGATTCACCGATTAAAGTAAAAACAATGTCACCACTACCGGCTCCAGGCTCAGAAATAATGGTAACGGCATCTAAACCGGCAACTATATCGTATTCAGTAACTGTTTGCCCGTCCTCAACATAAACTGAACCGGTTGTATTGCCCGGCGGAAGAATTCCGGAATCCGCAGAACCGTTGTCACCATACTGAGCATTAACGGGTAGACCACCAAAGATCGCCGCCAATAATCCACATACAGACAATATAGTAAGCGAAAAAAGTTTAATTTTATTATAAGTCATACAAATTGATTTGTCTTAAATACTAAATATAATTCATTAATATATGTGGGTAGTATATACACAATTTTAGCAATTGTCAATTTTTTAATTATAACGACTCTTTAATACATTATATTGCTTTCTATTGATCAAATAAGGCCAAATAAAAATCTAATATATTATTAAATTAAACAGTTTACATATTAAGTATTAAATCCTGCTTTACAAATTTTTATTGCTAGGTAATAAATTCTTCACAAATTAAACCTAAAATCAATAAAAGGTTGGTCTTACCCGGCAGGAGTCAAAATTGATATGATTAATAAAGTATTACAGGACTTAGAAAAAATAAATAAAAATAAAATATTTTTGTGGCTGCTTTTTCTTATTGGGATATGTTTTTATCTAGTCTTCGGGGCAGATATATCAATACTGTTAGTAGTTATGTTATCCATACTGACCTTCAGACTCTCCCAAGAAACAGTTATCTTTTTAGCAGTCTCCTCTTTGATTCTCACAGTCATTTTTTATAATCTATCTTACCAGAATTTAGCTGAATATTCTAGCGTTTCTTTTTACTTCTTCCTGGTTGGTACGGTCTGTATCAGCCTATACGGACTAATCAAAGGCGTAGGAGGAGAACCTGCGGAGAGATTAAAGAAAAAACTGGAAAATTTCAAAATACCGGCTTTACCTTACAATCAAAACGACAGAAAAATTAATCAATACATTGTTAATCCCGAAGATTATAGTTATGTGCTTATTGATTTTGCCGTATTACTAATTGCTATCGGGGGTAATATTATCCTTTTTTATTTTGCCAAAAGACTCGCTGTTTACGACTGGATACAACTGAATACTTATTATAACTTACCGACCGGATTAGTATTTGAAACATACTGGAAAGGATTTTTAAATTTGGTATCTCTTAAAGAAATATCGGGAATAGCTATGGAACAAATATTTCTGATTTTATTATTTTCCTCCTCCCTGATTGGTACCCTGGACGTATTAAAAACATTCGTTGGAACCCACAAATATAACAACGAATCATTTATTGACGATTATGAAAGCGGTCAAATGGTAAGTTCTAGGGATTATAAAAGAATTAATGTTCGACTTTCCAATATCACTAACTTGACTCTATTTACCTTTGCAGTACTTTATACCTACAACCCTCTAACCTTTGAACTTCTGTCTACCGGTCAGCTGGCCACCCTGTTCGGTCATTTGCTTTTTTTCCCTGTTACTATTTATGCTTTATTGCAGGTTAATGCTCTTAATCAAGGCCGGAGAAACCTTACTCGAAGTGGAGTTTTAGCCGAGATCGGCTTACTCGTCTTGACCTTTATCAATCCAATTTATGGGGGAATAAGTTTGATTGTTTTAATTTTCTGTACTAATTGCCTCTATTTCTATTATTTTTTGCAAAAGGGGCGTAAACAAAAATTTTTCAACCTGGCTACTCCGTTTATTATTATATTTCCTGCTTTTGCCTACTTAATTTATGCCGCCATCAGAAATCAAAGAGAAGATATAAATTTACTTTTAAATTCCGAATCTCCTGATTTGCAAGAAATAGTAAAAGGGTCACTGTTTTCAGACCTTGTACCGGTGTTTTTAAAAAATCCCATTGAAAATTTCATTCCTTATTTGCCTGATTTTATTCCTTATTTTGCTTCATTATACAACACAGTCATTTTCTTCATAATCTTTTTAATATTATTTTTGGGTTCGGTCTTTGCAATCAAATCAAAGAAATTGGATCTAAACAAACCATCCATAAGAAAGTATTTATTTATTCTAGGAGTATTTTTTATTTTGGCGATAATTTCTCTCATTTTACTTACCTATACTGAAAACAACTTCGGCTTTGTGGAAAGAGCTACTTTTTACAGTATTTTTTTGACTTCAATAGTTCTTATTGTACCCGGCCTAATGAATTATCTGGCTAAACCCGCGGCACTGGTTGTAGAAATGCTAATAATATATCTGGCCATCTCCGGTTTGATTCTTTTTATTCCATTGTCTTCAAATTACCCACAATTAACCAAAGTAGATTTATTGGAAGAAGTATCGAGTCTTTGCAGAGATGAGCAAACAGTAGTATATTTCCCATTCGAACCTTACATAAAAAGCACTTTTAGCAGGTCTGTAATAAAAAACCCTACCCGTCAGGCAATGGACTGTAATGTAATTTATCCTGATCCAAAAGAATACCAAAAGAAAGGAGACCTATTAGTTGTAGCCGACCCATCCGAAAATCCCACAGAACATGATTTTAACGAGTTTTGGGTTAATTTGAACTTATCAGCAGAACAAACCAAAGTTGAAGAAAACTTAACGAAACTTCTGACCAAATACCAAGTAGGTTATTTGATTATTGATGAACAAAGCGAGGATAAAACCAGATTTTTAAGTAGAATCCTTAGGGATAACTACGGAGAACCGGTGGCGGAAGACGGCACTATGAAGGTTTACGAGTTAAGTCAATAGGTGAGATCTTAACTCTTGCAGTTGAAATAGTTACTTTTATCATCGAGTAAAAGTTAAAATATACGTATTTTATTTATATAATTAATCAAAAATAGACTTAAAGATTGAATTGACTAAATCGAAAAAATAAACAATTGTAAGAAGATTTAGAACAGCCCTCTTAATTCCCAATAAACCATTTTAATACCGTGACCGCAAAAGAAGAAAAGAAGAAAGTAATCTTAGTAACCAAATTACCACATAAGGAACAGGATAAAGACGGGATAGGACACTATTCGGAATATTTAATCAAAAGTTCCGGCAAATTTGAATTCTATGTAGTTTGTCAGAAAACTGATAATTACGACCCTAAAATAGATGAGAAAGATTATCCTAAGGCAAAGATATTTAGAGAGTTTGATCAAGACAACATTACAGCGTTTAGACGTATTATCAAAAAAGTCACCGATTTGGAAAACCAGGGAATCAAAAATTTACATCTCCAATATGAATTTTTTTCATATGGATCGCCTGTAAAAGGAGCTGTTTTAATAATAACCACATCCATAATATCTCGTTTAAAAGGATTTTACTCCATAGTAACAGTACATCAAGTACCCCTGAAAAATGATATAAAAGAAAGAACAAACTCCAGGATTCTGAGAGCAAATATAATTTACTACTTTATAATGTTAATTTATACAATGATCACTCAAGTAGTAGATAAAGTAATTGTTCATGAATCAATATTCAAAGAAAGGCTGATTAATGATTACAAGGTACCTGTCCACAAAATTGAAGTCTCCCCGATTCCTTCATATGATCATAAACTCGGCAGTCAACTAAAAAAAACTTCTTCGGATAAACTCTCAAATATCAAAGACTATCCGATAAAACTTTTGTTTTTTGGCTATTTATCCTGGTACAAAGGTATTTATGAATTAATTGAAGACTTTGTGTCCTTACCGAAGGAATTTAGATCGGGAATTAGTCTTACTATAGTTGGAGGTCTACACCCGAACCAAACAAACGAAGCCGGTTATATGGATTGGATTTCTGAAATGAAGTCTAAAACCAAGAATATGCCGAATGTTATTTGGTACGGTTACGCCGAGGACTCAGATATGAACAAAATTTTCACCGTTCATGATGCTCTGATTTTACCTTATCGAAACGTCTTCTCTTCCAGCGGACCCTTTGCCTGGGCTATTTCTCATGAACTGCCGATAATCGTCTCTAACGAAATGAGTTATTTGTCTGAATTAGGTTTTCTATCCTACAAAGTCGGAGGCTTGGAATCAGTGCTAAAGGAATTCCAAAAAAATCAAAAAAAACACAAAGAAATTGTTTCTCAGGTCAGAAGATCTAGAAGCATAGAAGAAGTTGAAGTGGTCATGGATAAAGTCTATAAATAAGTAAGATCTATATATTTAAGAATATGAAACTTGCAGTAATTGGTACAGGATATGTAGGATTAGTCACCGGCACTTGTTTTGCCTCGATCGGAAATAAAGTAATGTGTGTAGATGTTGATCAAGAAAAGTTAAGACAGCTAAAAAAAGGAAAAGTGGTGATTTATGAACCTGAATTGGAAGATATATTTGAGGAAAATGTGAAAACCGGCGACTTGGTTTTTAGTGATTCACTCAAAGAAGCAACCGATTTTGCAGATATAATTTTTTTGAGCCTACCTACTCCCCCCAAACAAGACGGTTCGGCGGATATTAAGTACGTTCTGCAAGTAGCCGAGGAGCTTGGTAATTTCATCAATTCCTACAAAATAATCGTAACCAAAAGTACAGTTCCGGTGGGTACGGCTGATTTGGTAAAAAGGAACATTGCTAAACATTCCAAGTCAGACTTTGACGTAGTTTCTAACCCCGAATTTCTCAGGGAGGGTCATGCGGTAGCTGATTTTCTCAAGCCGGAAAGAGTAGTTATCGGAGCCAATTCACAGAGAGCGGCTAGCCTGATGAAGGAACTGTATCTACCAATAGTAAGCCGAGAAGAGCAAGTTATCCTCATGGATATTCGTAGTGCCGAGCTAACCAAATATGCAGCTAATTCTTTTTTGGCAACCAAAATCTCTTTTATTAATGAAGTTTCCAATCTTTGTGATAAGGTAGGTGCAGATATCAGATTAGTAGCTAAAGGAATCGGCAGTGACTCTCGGATAGGCTTTAAATTTTTGGAAGCCGGCCTGGGCTACGGCGGTTCTTGCTTTCCTAAGGATGTTTCAGCTCTCTATAAAACAGGTCATCAACACAACTACCCTTTGGAAATATTGGATGCCGTCATGCGAATCAATTATCGCCAAAAAGAGTATTTTGTGGAAAAGATCAAAGAGTATTACGATAACAACCTTAAGGCTAAAAAGATAACAATTTGGGGCCTGGCCTTTAAGGCAGACACTGACGACATCAGAGAAACTCCGGCAGTGGAAATTATTTCCGCCTTACAATCGGCCGGAGCAAAAATTACTGCCTACGATCCACAGGCCACGGAAAATTTTAAAAAATTTACGGAAGTCAAAAATATTACCTATAGCAAAGATAAGTACGAGTCCCTGGAGAAATCTGACGCTCTAGTAATTGTAACCGACTGGAAAGAGTTTAGAACCGCAGATCTAAACCAGGTTGCCAAATCTATCAAAGACAAGGTGATTTTTGACGGAAGAAATTTATTTACTCCAAGTTTTGTAAAGGAATATGGACTAACCTATATTTGCCTTGGTAGAAACGGATAATTTATTCTAGACTATTTTTTAATTCTATATTTAAAATATTAAACTGAATATGACCAATACAAAGCAAAAAGTAGCCATCATCGGAGCCGGAATTTTCGGCTGCTCCACAGCCTGGACTTTGGCCAAAAACAGATATCAAGTTGATTTGTTTGAAAAGAATGACGACATTATGAAAGCGGCGTCTTTTGTCAATCAGTACCGTATTCATAGAGGCTACCATTATCCCAGAAGTAAGGAAACAATTGAAGATACCAAAAGAGGTTCCAAGACCTTTATCGAGGCTTACGGAGAGGAGATTTTGGATAAGGCCGTTGATCATTATTACTGCATTGCTACCAAGGACAGCTTTGTCACTCCGGAAGAATACAAGCAAGTTCTGAAAGAAACCGGTTTGGAGTATGAAGAGGTGAAGCTGGAGATTATTGATTCTCAAAACATCGCTTTGACGGTTAAGGTAAAAGAGGAACTTTTTGATCCATATGTACTCAAGAAAGTCTGCATGGAGAGACTGGATAAATACGGCGTCAATCTTCAACTAAACAAAGCCGTTGAATACGATGACTTGGATGATTATGACCTGGTGGTAATCGCCACTTACTCTTTGAATAATAATTTTCTCAAAAACCACCCCGAGAAACAAAGGGATTATCAATTTGAGCTGTGTGAAAAAATCTTGGTTGAACTACCGCCTGAATATGCCAAAAAAGGTGTAGTAGTCATGGACGGACCGTTTACCTGCTTTGATCCTTTTGGGAACACGGATAAATTTCTCATGGGCAATGTAGTCCACGCAATCCATCAACGAACCGTAGGTAAATTTCCTATGCCGCCAAAAGAGTTTGAATCTCTACTGAATTCGGGTATTATCAAAAATCCGCCGATTACCAACTTTGATAAATTCATCGATTCAGCTAAACCATTTTTTGTGGGGATTGAGAAGGCTAAACATCTTGGTTCCATGTATACGGACTGTATTGCCAAAAAGGGAACATGACGATGCCAGACCGACATTAGTAGAGAGAATAGACGAAAGAACCGTTTCTCTTTTTTCGGGAAAAATACCTACTTGCATAGATGCGGCAAATGAAGTTTTGAAGTTGTTGGAAGATTGATTAAGTTTATGAAAATATTATTTATCTTACCTGAATACCCGCCTCACAACATCGGAGGTGGAGGTGCTACCGCCAAAAAATTAGTAGAAAAATTAAATGAACTAGGTCATGAATTGGTAGTATTTTACGGGTATTATCCAAATACTGATTGGTCTGCCGAAATTAAAAAATATGAAAATAAAGGCATAACTTTTTACCAAGTCCCGCAAATACCCTACCCTAAATCCAAACCTTTTCTTAGAACATACATGCCACCTACCTTCCGGGCACATAGGCAAATGAAAAAAATAATTTCTTCTATAAAAGCTGACGGTGTTAATATCCAAGGGTACGGACTAATTTCAACTAACCTGGCTTCAAGAATATTAAGAAAGCAGAATATTAAGTACAATCTTACTATGATGGGATATCCTGACACCCCCTATCAGAGCCTGCCTACTAAGCTTTTTTGGAAGTATTTTTACATCCCTTTTTTGATGGACCCGACAATGAACAACGCTTCAAAAATTATTTGTAAAAGTAACTTTGTTAGACAAAATCCGCACAACACTTACAAGGATGAGTCTGTAGTAATTCCAAATGGTTTTGCAATTGAGGACTATCAAGATATTCAAAAAGAATTTGATATTAGAGAAAAGCATTCTATATCCGAAGACGAAAAAGTTATTTTATCACTTGGCAGGATTTCTGAAATGAAAGGATTTCAAGAGATTATTACAAGAATTCCAAAATTTCTGGAAAAAGGGGTTAAAGTAAGATATCTAATCGCAGGTACTGACGAAGGATACAAAAAGACTCTTGATAATTTGATAAAAGATTATAAGGTTGAAAAGTACGTGAATTTTATCGGTCAGATTAATCTAAAACAAAAGAGGCAGTACCTAGATCAATGTGATTATTTTGCAGCGTCATCATTATTTGAATGGTTTGGAAATATTGCCATCGAAGGAGCCTATTTTGACAAGTTAGTCTTAACCTCAAATAAGGGTGATTTTAAAGACATCCTTAAAGATTACAATAAAAAAGTAATTTTTTATGAAGATGATTTTGTGGAGCAGTGTTTAAAGAAAGAAAATATTAAGGGCAATTTTGATGTCAGTAAGTACAACTGGGAAAATGTAGCCAAGCAATATATTGATAGTTTTTAAGTATGAATGAAAAGAAGAAAATTATTTTATTTAGTCGTCCTGTAGATCACTACCTTTCTGGTACAGGAATTTTTGCCACAGTTTACTGGCTACAAAAAATACTTAATGAAAGCAAAAAAATTGATTTAACAATTTCGCAAAAAATTTTAAATGTACAGGCCTCAAAGTCAGTATTATCAATTATAGTATATGACCTTCTAAATCCGATTTATATAGCATCAGTAAACATTTTTAGACCTGTGGACTGTATTTTCTATGCTGACGTATCATATGCTATTACTATCCCTTTAGTAAAACTACTCAAACCCAAAGCAAAGTTCGTTACTATTATTCAAGATTTTCACTACAGAGAAAACACAAAATTTTTCATGAAATATATTAGGTTTTTATCCTTAATCAGTTTTAAATACTGTGACTACATTCTCTGTACTGCAGAAGAAAATAAGGAAAAAATTATTCATGATTTTAAGTGGTTGAATGAAAAAGAAAAAAGAAAAATAAGAGTATTGAACTTAGGACTTACAACAATTTCATCAAATAATAATGATTTAGATAATAATCTTTTTGAAAAAAGGAATTTCACTTTTGGTTACATTGGGGCAGGAGGAAAAAATAAGAGAATTGATAAGATGTTTGACTGTGTAAAACAGTTAAAGAAAAATGGGTTGATGTTTTCATTAGTTACTGCAGGAAAAGTAGGAGAAATTTATTCTGAATCTTTTAATCAATTAGAAGACAATCAGTTCACTTATACAGATCTTGGAAGGATTACTGAAAATGATAAAAGAACGTTTTATAAACAAATTGATGCTTTCCTCTTTACAACTGAATCTGAAGGATATGGATTGCCGATTATTGAGTCAGCATACTATAGTAAACCCACAATAGTATTTAAAAGTGCTTTAATACCTGAATTTCTTAAGAGTAAATGTCTATTGCTTGAAGATGATTATTCCAACATAGTAAATCTTATTGATTATATTAGTGAAGACGGAACTGAATATAAAAAACTTATTGAAAAAAACCAAGAATTCGTTAAGTCTTTAGATTGGAGTAATTATGTTAAATTTTTGGAAGAGATATAGGTATTATTTCAGTTTTTTCTTTGATAACAGATACTTATTTTTGGCTATTACTATCTCAGTAATAGTGTATTATAGATGGCTATCATTCAACTATTTCGGTTATGCAGACAACCTATTCTTTTATTACGAGCAGCTATCAGAAGGGATAATCCCATCTACTTGGCTCTCAGACCATACTGCCGGCCACCCTAATATTGTTATTTGGAATATTCCCTTCGTGAAATGGATTCCAAGCATAGTTTCTTTCATTTTCGAAGTAGACTCAAATGTCACGGAAAAAATACATAAGTTTTGGCCAGTAGTTTTTCTCTTACCATCTGGTAGCTTTTTCCTTGTTAAGCACTTAACTAAAAGTGATATAGCAGGCTTAATAGGCTCGATTGTTTTTTGTTTCAACACCTACTTTTTATCAATTAACAGCCAAGGTCACTTGTCCTTAACAGTAGCATGTGCATTTGCGAACTTTGCTTTTTTGTTCTTCATCAAATCATTAGAGAAGTTATCAATTAGTTATAGCATAATAACTTCTTTGACCTTCTTTATTGTTGGGTCATATGATTTTAGATTTTTATATATTCTGTCTTATATTCTTTTTGCTTACACAATATTTTACGTTTTTTTTGTCGCAAAAATTAAAGTAAAGAATTACAAAGAATCAGCTAAGTATTTTTTGTTAGCTTTAACACCATATTTATTATATATACTAATGGCAGCCTATTGGGTTATCCCTACATTAGTTTCAGGAGAGATAATTGATAACCAAGTCTTAAGAAGAGAAATAATATTTCGAGATTATTGGGGAATATTTGAAGCAATGACATTGAGTCATACGTTTTGGGGTAATTTACCAATCTGGAGCACTCCAACAAATTATGTAAACATGTACTATTTTGCTATCCCGATTCTAGCTGCACTTGGGTATTATATAAATAAAAAAAATCAAATATATACTTTTTTTCTTGTCTTTTCAATTATTGGAATATTACTCTCAAAACAAAACGGCGTACCTTTTGAATGGTTTTACGATTGGATGTTTGAAAATTTTCCTGGTTTCAAGGCTTTTAGAGAAGCAACAAAATTTTACTACATCATTGCCATTTCATATGCAGTATTAATTGGTGGTCTATCCAAAAGCATCTGGGAAATTAAGAGCTGGAAAAAGATAAACAAGAATAGACTAATATTAGTAAAGACAGCAGCTTTATTATCTATTTCCTCAGTATTTCTGGTCAATACTTATGGTATCCTTACAGGTTCAATCGGTTCACTTTATACTCCGAAGGAGAAACAAATAGAATATGAACTTTTGAATAATTACTTAAATGATAATTCTGAAAACTACAGAACATTTTTAGTTGCAAGAGACAGTTTATGGATGCCATACTCCACTAAAATTCCAAAATATTATCTATCAAGAGTTGTTGGTATGGACGGATGGAATAATCTTGATAATTATGATAAAATTAGCGGAAAGCCATTTGTTGACATTTTATTTCAAGATTTTTCTAACAATTTACTGGATTATTACTCAACGAAATATGTTATTTTACCAATAATCGAGAACGAATCTTACAATGATGATTTTTCTTTTCATTTTAGAATAGGTAGAGATTATTATGTTGATCTGATGAAAGAGATTGATTATTTAAAAAAGATAGACATCAATGCAGGGGATATTATTGTCTATGAAAATGAAGACCCGCTGCCAAGAGTTTACCTTTCCGATAAACAGGTTTCTCTAAATAATCGACCAGAGTATGAAGAAGTTAATTTTGTTCAGATAACACAATATAAATATAAAGTAGAAATTAATAATTTATCAAAAAAGACGTATCTAAATTTTACCGATACCTATCATAGTAGTTGGAAGGCGAGAATTGGAAATGATTTTAACTGGTTTGATTCGATCATCAAAAAAAATTATTTTTTACCTGATAGTTTTCATTTTTCAAATGATCATTATCTAAATTACTTTGTTATAGACCCGAATTATATAAGAAATAACTACTCTTTGGAAGAATATTCTGAAAATCCTGACGGAAGTATTAATATGAACATTTATCTCTACTACCAACCACAAGCTTACTTCTACGTTGGTACTATTTTTACTTTTAGTGTTATTTTTATTTTATTTTCTAGCTTGATTTATATTAACAGGCATTACTCAATAAGAGGATATTATGATTGGTTTAAGAAATATTGATTATATATTAAGCTTACTTGTGTTGATTTCACTTTCTGTCATATTAACCTTACAATATTGGACAGCAAGTAATAATACCAATATTACGTTCAGCAATGTTAAAAAAATCGATAAAATTGTTAATGGAAATAGGGTTAACCAGCCAAATATTATCTCTTCCGAAGATAAGCATTTTATTACTGACCCCATCAACTTACCAAAAAAAAATTATAATAAACTATATAATCTTACTAGTGAAATATACTCCTTTTTCACTTATAGTGAAGCAGATAGTTCAGGAAATTACGAAATCTTTAATGATTTCAGTGAGGGTAGGAAGTTTAATTTAAATTATTCATTTGATAAAGATACAGACTTAAGAATTACTTACAATGCCAAACTACAGAGGATTGAATTTGTAGTCGACAATATCTTGAACAAATACAGCAAAGAGTATAAAGCTATTTACCAATTAGATGATATAAATTCCGACAGTATAGTAAAAATTGGCAATATAATTATTGACCTGGAAAATTACGAAAATGATAAATATATTTCTGTAAAGGATATAGAGAACGTAGTTGAAGTGAAAAGAATAATCAAAAAAGACAATAATATCCTAAGTGCCAACAATTTCTCGTTTGAAGCAGGGCCTTGGCAAGAAGAAGTTACAAATTGTAGTGAGAAAAGTGTTGATGGTAGACCAAAGATAAACATGTCAATCTCAAATGATTCATCAGAAGGAGAAAAGTCAATCTCGCTTGAATCAGATAATCATTTTGCATGTACACTTAAAAGATTCGATATTAAGAGTCAAGACAAAAATTATTACAAACTATCTTTTGATTATAAGAATTTAGAAGGAAATCTACTAATGTATGAATACGAACTAAATTCATTTATAGATGATGAGAGAGTGGTGGAAGATCATTTTTTTGAATTTTTAGAACCTGATAATTCTGTTTGGAATAACCATTCCGTTTTCATTGAACCGGGAGACGAAGAAGGAAATTATAAAAAATTTAATGAGTTTGTGATAAGAATCCACTCGCCTTCAAGAGGAGAGAAAAGAATTGTTAATTTATATGACAATTTTACTTTATCAAGATACGAAGAGGATAATAATTCTAGTATAGAAATTAAAAGAGTTTTTGAAGAAAGTAATAATGATGCAGAATATAGAATATCTTCAGAATTAATTGATTACTCTGCCATAAAAGAATTAGACTTTTTTAAGGAAAATGATAATTTACTCAAAGAATATAATTTTTCCTTTGAACAAGGAAATTGGAATAAGGAAGTCGGGAATTGTAATAGAAATTTTCCAGGGGCCCCAAATATTTACACCGAACTAAACTCCAAAGATTCAACAGAAGGAAAAAGGTCTCTGGAAATTGGGTCAAAAAATCATTTTGCATGTGTTTCAAATTTCGTCCCTATTGAGCTAGATAGTAACAAACAGTATAAATTCAGCTTTGATTATAAAAACATTAAAGGAAAATCAGCATATTATTACATAATATTTGTTAGTGAGGACAGGCTTCCAACAGAAGAAAGTACAGGATTTTCTGTATTGCTTGATAACTCAGATGTTAGTTTAAGTGGAAGATATATAGGAGTTGTAGAAAGTGGTAAATGGTATAAACATGAAGAAATAATTAGACCCGAGGTAAATAACGTTCGAGCATTAATTATTCACTTTCTCGCACCTTCCAATGGTTCAAAGGAATTTATAAACCTCTACGACAATGTACGTTTGGAAGAGTTTGCACCGAAGGATATTGATAATTACTATTTGTATTCCGAGCAGGAGGTTGATGAAAGCCCCAAGGTTGATTCTTTGGAGTATACCAACCTGGACAGATACACTCACAAGGTTAGATTGAATGGTCTTGAAGATTCTACTTTAGTTTACTTTCCCGAAGGTTATAGTGATTCATGGAAAGCGTTTCCAATTCAAACCGATGAACCCCCTGAAGAGCAAAATGTTTCCGATTTTACCGTGCCTCAGGAAGAGTCAAATCGTCAGGCCGACTCACAAGAAGTCAGAGCTTATTTTGACCAGGGTAAAGTATCAACTGTAGGAGATAAATATATCGGTAAGAATTTTGACGATTCAATTAGGAATGATAATCTAAAACCCGGAGGAACACTTAGTGTTTTAGGAAAACAGGCAATAGACGGCTCCCGTCACTACAAGCTCAATGACTACGGCAATGCCTGGTATATTGATGTTGAGGAGTATTGTAAAAATAGGAATGTGTGCGTCGATAATGGTGACGGTACTTTTGATTTGGAGTTAATCATTCGCCATGAGAACAAGTTTTATTTACAACTAATTCAGATCTCCGGAATGTTTGCTTTAATCCTTCCGCTGGGTTGGGTTATTGGGAGGGGGTTAAGACAGCCATTCAAACATCGACAAGCAAATCAAGAAAAACCTAAAAGATTAGAACAACCTAAAACAACCGAAGAAATAAAGGAGCCCTCAAAAGCTATAGAAAAGGAAAAAACCGAGGAGTCTACAAAAGTCAAAAAATCCAAAGAATCAAGCTTAGAATCTAAGCCGCAAAAAAGATCCTGGGTAGAGGAATTCTATGCTGAAAAGACAAACTCATCCAGAGACGGGCAAAGAGGAGACAAAACCCAAAAAGTAAGTCAGAATCAAGATCCGAACGACCTGCAAAAAGAAGGAGGAAGAGACAGTTTGGACGTTGAGTTTACACAAAAGGAAGGTAAAAACGAGACTAAATCAGCGGCTGAAACTTGGAAAAAAAGAGTTTTGATTAAAACCGACACCGCAAAGGATGATTCCGCTTAATGTTTGTTTTTGCTAATTATTTAAACTTTGTTAGTTCTTCCCAAAAAACATTTTTCTAAATTCTTATCACAATGAAGCAAAAAAAAATATTGTTAATAAGTAGACCGGTTGATAATTATATCAAAGGCGGAGGTATTTATGCCTGTCTTTATTGGCTCAAAAAAAAACTCAAAGAAGATAAATATATTAGGCTATTCTCTACTAAAAAATATCCGTTTATCCCAACTTCATCTTCCCTTCTTACAATTATTGTTTATGACATAATTAACCCACTATTTATGGCTGCTATCTATGGAAAAAAAGCGGAAATATTTTTTTTTGGTGATTCAGCCTATACACCAACCATCAACCTAATAAAGCTCTTGCTTCCAAAAAAGAAATATGTGACAATTGTTCAAGATTTTAATGAGAAGAAAGACAATTCCTTATACTATAGATACTTTAACAAAATTGCTGCAAATGCCATAGCAAATTGTGATTACATAATCTGTACTGCTGAAGAAAACAAAAATATCATTCTCGCAAAAAAAATTCAAGTAGATCCGGAAAAAATATGCGTTCTGCCTCTGGGCTTTACTTCCATGATTTTGGAATCTGATACCGGTACCGTAAACAGATCCAAGAAAGACAAAGAATTCCACATAGGTTACATTGGAGACTCCCAAGGACACAAAAGAATCGACAGATTGGTGGAAATAATAAAAAAATTTAATGAGCTAGAAGTTCCTCTGATTCTAACGACCGCCGGAAAAATTAACGAGTCATACACAGATCAATTTGATTCTTTACAAAATGAATATTTTCAGTACAATCACTTAGGAAGAATAACCGAAGAAGAAAAGGTGGGTTTTTACACAAATATTAACGCCTTGATGTTTCCTTCTGAAAGAGAAGGTTTTGGACTACCTCTTCTGGAATCTATGTACCTGCAAAAACTGGCGATTATTTTTGGAAGTTCTCAGATACCTTCACTTTTAAAACAAAAATGCTTATTGCTTGAAGATGACCTCAAAAATTTGAAAGAAATATATAATTATATTACCTCGGAGAAAAAAGAATATAGAGAGTTTATCATCAATAATTTTAAATACTCTCAAAAATTTGATTGGCACAATTATGTTGAATTTTTTAGAAATATTTAAGAGCAAGATAAAAGGGAACTCTCTTCTGTTTGTGTCAATAGCCATTTCCATGATGACATATTTTAGGTGGCTATCTTTTGATTATTTTGTTTATGCCGATATTCACTATTTTAATCAGGACAAATTAAGTCAGGAAGTCATACCGAGTACTTGGTTATCAGACCACACAATTGCTCACCCGGAAATTCAATTATGGAGAGTACCATCATTTTATTTAGGGAGTATTCTATCAATTTTCGGTTTAGAAAGCAATGTTTATGAAAAAATAGTATTCTTCTGGCCGGTAATTTTTCTTTTGCCGATAGGAAGTTATCTCCTAGTTAAAAAAACAACTAAAAGCAGTATTGCCGCTTTCATAGGATCCTTGGTTTTTAGTTTTAACACATATTTTTTAGCTATAAATAGCCAGGGACACTTACCGCTCACAGTAGCTTGTGCTTTTTCTAATTTTGCTTTTTTGCTTTTTATCAAAACCTTGGAACGGAAAAAACTTCTTTATGCTGTATGCACCGGATTAATATTATTTATCGTAGGCTCATATGATCTTAGATTTCTATACATTGATTTCTTTTTGCTAGCTGCATACACGGGTTATTATTTAATAGAAAATAAATTCACTGATCTAAAAGAGGCATTGGGGCGGATAATTTACTTCCCTATATCTTTCGGCATAGTCATAATCCTGAGTCTTTTTTGGATTTTACCGGCTTTTTTTGCTGACCAACTGGTTTCCAATGAAGTCCTGGAAAGGGAGATAATATTTTTCAACTATTGGGGGATACTGGAATCGATGACTCTTTTTCATGTCTTCTGGGATGGCACAGATATCTGGCAGGTTGTTAAGCCTCTTCCGGCGTATTTTCTTATAATTCCTGTATTTGCAGCTGCAGGATATATATTGAATAAAAATAAAAAAAATTACACTTTTTTCCTTGTAATAGGGGTTCTGGGGATACTTTTGAGCAAACAAAACGGAGCTCCGTTTGAGGGTTTTTATGATTGGATGTACGCAAATTTCCCTGGGTTTAGTGCCTTTAGAGAGGCAACCAAGTTTTATTACCTAATTGCCCTGAGTTATGCTGTTCTAATAGGATCTTTAGCCGATTTTCTTTATGTAAATTTCCGGAGGAAGCTTTGGCAAAAAACTATAACTGTAGGAGTGGTAAGTTCTGTGGTAATTATTTTTACGGCCAATTTAGTGCCGATCTTTACCGGGGAAATAAAGTCTTTATACACCCCTAAAGACAAGCAACAGGAGTATGCCGACTTATGGAATTATTTGCAAAAGCAACCCGCCGGCTATAGAACTATGCTGGTTCCGACGACTAGTATATGGATGCCTTACACAAACAAGCACCCCGGACTTAACTTAAATAGAACTGTTACTCAAGAATGGCAATTTTTGGACAACTACCAAAAGATATCAGGTAAACCCTTTGTGGATGTATTGGAACAAGATTTTTCAGATTTTTTATTGGATAACACATCAATTAAATATGTAGCAATTCCAATAATGGAAAATGAAAACCCTAAAAGAGACTTCTCAGAACATTTTAACCTTTCCAGAAATTTTTACTTAGACGTAATTTCAAAAATAGATTATTTAGAAAAGGTAGAAGATTTCGATTCCAGGATAGAGCTATATGAAAATACAAATGTAAAACCGAGGCTCTACACAACCGACAAAGTTGAAACAATTTATCAAAGGATAGAATATGAACAAATAGAACATGAACAGATCAGTTCCAACAAATATAGATTAAAGCTGAGAGGTTTTTCCGAAAAAGAGTATCTCAATTTAACAGATAGATACAGTGAAAATTGGAAATTGAAGGTGGGGGAGGAAGAGATTAATCATTTTTCGGTACTTTTTGATCATGATTATTTTCTTCCACAAAATACTTCCTTTCAAAACGACGGACGTTTAACCTCATTTATTCTGGATGCTGATTACATTAAGAGAAATTATTCCAAAGAATATTACACCGAAAACTCTGACGGTTCAATTGACGTAGAAATGACCCTGTATTACAAACCACAGTCCTATTTTTATGCTGGTGCAGTTATTTCCTTGTCTTTTTTGATTTTATGCTTAACCTATCTTTCATATGAAGCCTATAGATTTATTCACCATTCAAAAAAGAGTTAAGGAAATATTTTTTTACCACTTAAAAGATCTATTAATAGGGCTTGTAATTCTAGTTTTGCTACTTAACCTAGCAATATATACCGCACTCAACCTGGAAAGTAGCATTCCTCGATTCCAGGTAATCAATAAAATAGACAAGCTTGTATCACAAGAGGACAGAAATTCTTTGTTTCAGTCTCTGGATACAATCCCGGAAAATTACATTCTAATAAATGATTTTAACCAATCCAAAGATTTTAGTCCGGTTTCTTCGATAGTCCAAGAAAATATACTTTACCCAAACAATAAAAAAATTGCTGAAGGAGTTTACGAGTATAAAAATATTTCAAGTGATTCTAACTATCAACTACTCTTGGAGGAAACAGAAACCAATAAACTAAAAATAACATATAACCGGGAGAAGGAGAAAATAGATTTTGTAATTCCTTCCTATAAATACATGATTGGCAAACATGAATACACTACCAAAGAAATAATCGTATACACAATTCGTGATTTACAAGGAGATGAGATTTTTAAAATTGGCGAAAATATTGTTATCGATATTGAAAATTATGAAAACGATAAGTTTGTTACTACCGACGAAATTGAAGAAAAGGAAATAACCTTCTTTGAGAAAGAAGAAGAAAATTTGCTTGCTGAATACAACCCGTCATTTGAAGACGGACTCTGGGAAGAAACTGTAGGAAACTGTAGTAATACTTACCCGGGAGAGCCGGAAATAAATATGGAGTTAGTGGAAAATGATTCTTCTGACGGAAACAAATCTTTGCTTTTAGAATCAAGTAATCACTTTGCCTGCACCAATCAAATTATTCCTTTTAAATTTACTGAAGGTAATATATATAAATTTGGTTTTGACTACAAAAACTTGGCCGGAAATACCCTACTCTATGAATTTGAATTACTAACCAACGAAACAACAACTCAAACTTACCAAGGTAGTGAGATAGAAGTCAAAAAAGGTGAGCTAAATTTTAATTATCTGGACATCCAAAATAGTGAATGGAACTCTTTTAACACTTTTATAGTGCCAAAAGAATACGAGAAGATTGAAAACGTAAGAATTAGGTTTACTTCACCTTCCGGCGGAGAAGAGGTAATAAACCTATTTGATAAGATAGACTTTGAAGAGTTTGTACCCACTGAAAATATTAGTGAGCTTGAGGAGATAACAGACTTATCTACAGAACAAATTTTATTAGATGAGGTTAGAATCAAGAGTGGTTTGAATGAAATTAAATATCTTGCTAATTCTCAAAATCTTCTCGAAAATCAAAACCCGTCATTTGAAGAAGGTCTTTGGAATGAAGATGCCAGGAATTGTAATAACAATTTCCTCGGAGAAGAAAATATAGATTTGGGTGTTTCTAGAGATTCAAGTGATAAAAAAAATTCAAGCAGAGTCGCATCAGAAAATCATTATGCATGTACTAGAAAGAACTTTCCTATTGATTTAGGCGGAGAAATGAAGTATAAGTTTTCCTTTGATTATAAAAATATTTCCGGCAAATTGGCTCAGTATTATATAATCTTTGTAAGTGAGGATAAAGTAGACGAAGAAGAAAATGTTGGGTTTTCCAAAATTTTAGACTCTTCCGAGATTAATGTTGTCGGTGAGAGATTGACCGTTATTAGTAGAAACGATTGGTTTAAATATGAAAAAATTATTGACCCCGAAATAGAAAATATTAAAAGTTTAATAATTCATTTGCTTTCGCCCTCCGAGGGAGATATGAAAGTTATAAACCTCTACGACAATGTACGTTTGGAAGAGTTTGCACCGAAGGATATTGATAATTACTATTTGTATTCCGAGCAGGAGGTTGATGAAAGCCCCAAGGTTGATTCTTTGGAGTATACCAACCTGGACAGATACACTCACAAGGTTAGATTGAATGGTCTTGAAGATTCTACTTTAGTTTACTTTCCCGAAGGTTATAGTGATTCATGGAAAGCGTTTCCAATTCAAACCGATGAACCCCCTGAAGAGCAAAATGTTTCCGATTTTACCGTGCCTCAGGAAGAGTCAAATCGTCAGGCCGACTCACAAGAAGTCAGAGCTTATTTTGACCAGGGTAAAGTATCAACTGTAGGAGATAAATATATCGGTAAGAATTTTGACGATTCAATTAGGAATGATAATCTAAAACCCGGAGGAACACTTAGTGTTTTAGGAAAACAGGCAATAGACGGCTCCCGTCACTACAAGCTCAATGACTACGGCAATGCCTGGTATATTGATGTTGAGGAGTATTGTAAAAATAGGAATGTGTGCGTCGATAATGGTGACGGTACTTTTGATTTGGAGTTAATCATTCGCCATGAGAACAAGTTTTATTTACAACTAATTCAGGCCTCAAGCCTCTTATCCTTTCTAATCCCAATCGGTTGGCTGACCCGAAAAAAAATACTTCCCAAAATAAACAATAAACCCTCGTTATTTGAGAATACTAACAAAGAAAAACCACCTGTCAAAGAAATTGATCCTGAACCTGATTACAAAGAAAGCAAAGAAACCAATAATGAAAAGAAAAACGAATATTTTGAAAAATACATCAATCGAGAAGGAGAACCGATAGAATTAACCGGAGATGAAAAGCCAAACCCAAAGAATTCAATATCTACCCAAAAAATTAAAAAATCGGAAGGAAAGAAAACTATTTCATCCAAATCTTTTAGAATTGCCGACTTAATTGGAACCTCCGACTCCAAAGAAACTTCGGAACCAATTGAAAAGCAAATGCCTAGCTCAAAGAAATATGTTGATTTAGTAATTGAGCCAAGAAAGAAAAGTAAAGACATCCGAAGATTATCATCAGATGAAAGTAAATCGATTAAAACCGTGCCTGTGGAAGATAATTCTGATGAATTGGATTAATTATTCTTTCTATTTCGCCTTTTCTTTTGCTGTTTAGTAGCTTCTTCCAATAACCTGTTGGCTTCTTGTTCACTGATTTCATTATCATCATGTTTTTTTTAATAAGCCGAAATATAGCGAGTAAATTTTTACCCTCGTCTTCCTCAACTGGCTTATTGTCATCAGATCTCTCTCCAAGCATTTTAAGAATATCAAACTTCATACAATTCAATTATAGCATATTTTTCAGAAAATGAAAACAGGAGATAATTTTAATCGACTCTAGAAACTTATTTGACTGGATCTTGAAGAAAAAAAATATAGTAGCCCCTCTCTTAACCCAGACATTTCCAAATTTCACTCGGTTACTTGCCAAGTGGTCATCCTGAATTTGCATCCTTGTTGTCCCGAATTTGCAACCTTGTTGTCCTGAAAACCAAAACCCCCCGTCATCCTGAATTTGCAAACTCGTCATCCTGAATTTATTTCAGGATCTGTTCGAAGAGATGCCGAAACGAGTTCGCCGTGACAGGTGTATAATAGGTTATATTCGAATCGACTATATTTGACTAGTTCTAGGATATTGGAAAAAACAAGTAAATCCGGTAGTCTGATTTTTTTAAGAAAATGGTCGATCAATGTATGATTTGACATGATTTCTTATCTACAGTACCCTACCCTATAGGGTAGCATTTTTTAAATTATATTTATTGTTTTATGCATGAAAAAACTAAAAACAACTCTATCAGAATGGTTAAACAGTCCATCGGTACTTTAAATAAAGTTTTGGAAATGATTGAAAAGGATGTATATTGTTTTGACATTATTCAGCAGCTACAATCCGTAAACGGAATGAATTCCAAAGCCATGCAGATTATACTTAAAAAGCATCTCGAGACTTGTGTTGTAAATAAGATAAATGCCGGAGGACAAGAAAGAGAAGAGGCTATCCAAGAACTCCTAAAAATGTATAACTAAAAATAAATATATGTCTGATATAAGCAAAAGATTTGATGTAAAAGGAATGCATTGTGCCAGCTGTGCCTATTCAATTGAAACCAAACTCTCTGAACTTGATGGTGTAAACAAAGTCCGGGTCAATTATGCTACGGAGGAAGTAAATATAGATTTTGATCATCAAAAAGTGAATTTGGAGAAAATGAACAAAGTAGTTCAAGGGCTAGGATACTCCTTTTCCGAAAATGTTAAGCCTTCCAAAGAGAGTTCCGAAAAAAATGATAACCAATCTGATCTGCAAAGTTCCAAGGAAAAAAGTAAAAACGGTGAGCTTAATAAGCTTAGAAGTCAAACAATACTTACCCTGCCAATTAGCTTATTCATGTTTACAGGAATGATCTGGATGTTACTTGCTAAATCAGGATTCGGTTTTCCTTCATTTCCGATAAGTATGGCAACTTTTGATAAGCTGGGGTTAATCTTTGCTACTTTTGTACTTGCATTTGCCGGCAAGCCTTTTTTGTCGGCCGTGCTTAGGTTCGTACAAACCGGAGTAGCCAACATGGATTCTCTCGTAGGAATAGGGACCTCGATAGCCTATTTGTATAGTGCAACCCTTCTAATCTTTCCCGGCTTGACAGAAACATTCCAATTACCCGAAACCGGGTTATACTTTGATGTAACTGTGATAGTCATTGGCTTTATAATCTTTGGTAAATATTTGGAAGCAAAATCAAAAATGGCTACCGGAGAGGCTCTGAAGAAGTTAATCGGTCTTCAGTCTAAAACGGCCTTGATCTTAGTGGATGGAGAGGAAAAAGAAGTTCCCGTGGATCAAGTAACTCCCGAGCAGATAGTAGTATAGTCAAGCCCGGACAAAAATCCCCGTTGACGGAACTGTTCTCTCCGGAAAAACGTCTGTTGACGAGTCCATGCTTACCGGCGAACCGATTCCGGTGGACAAGCAAAAAGGCGATGAAGTAGTAGGAGGTACAATAAACCGTCAAGGATCAATTCGCTATCAGGTAACCAAAGTAGGAGCAGAAACCATGTTGGCACAAATCATTGAGTTGGTTAGACAAGCTCAAGGTTCCAAAGCACCAATTCAAGCCTTGGCCGACAAAGTAGCAGCCGTTTTTGTGCCGGCAGTTTTGGTAATTGCAGTGCTAAGTTTTTTGACCTGGGTAGTCTTGGGTAGCATCTTGGGTTTGGCCAATCCTTTTAGCCTGGCTCTAATTTCTTTGGTAGGAATTTTGGTAATTGCCTGTCCTTGTGCCTTGGGTCTGGCTACACCCACCGCCATCATAGTAGGAGTTGGTAAGGGTGCTGAAAACGGAATTTTAATCAAGAATGCCGAAAGTCTGGAAAGACTGCACAAGATTGATACGGTAGTTTTTGATAAAACCGGCACGATTACCCTGGGAAGACCTACAGTGACAGAGATAATCGAAACCAATAAGTTGAATGCTCAAAAAAAACTGAAACTTTTACAACTTGCTGCTGCGGTGGAAAATTTGTCGGAACATCCGCTAGCCAGAGCTATTGTAGAAAAGGCCAAGGAGGAGGGACCGGAGATTCTAGAGGCTGTCGATTTTGAATACTTGGAAGGTGTAGGCGTTCAGGCCAAAGTAGATAATAAAATTGTCAGAGTTCGCAAGCCTCAAACTGCGGACAAAGAAAACCCTGACGTTCTAAGGCTTCAATCTCAAGGTCAAACCGTAGTCGTGATTGAATTTGACCAAGAAATTGTTGGGTTCATTGCTATCAGCGACGAATTGAAATCCACTTCCAAAAAAGCCGTAAACCAACTCCAAAAACTGGGAATAAAAACAATAATGCTCACCGGTGACAATCAAAAGGCAGCCGAGCATATTGCATCACAAGTAGGTATAGATAAAGTAGTCGCAGAGGTCTTACCGGCTCAAAAAGTAGAACAAATCAAGTCTCTGCAGTCCCAAGGTAAGGCAGTAGCCATGGTGGGTGACGGAATTAACGATGCTCCGGCACTTTCAGCCGCAGACGTCGGGCTGGCTATGGCCACGGGAACAGACATTGCCATTGAGTCCGGTGACATAACTCTTTTAAAAGGAGACCTGCTCAAGGTTGCTTCCGCCATCAGACTATCTCAAAAAACCATGTCCACTATCCACCAAAACCTCTTTTGGGCCTTTGCTTATAATATAATCGGTATACCTGTGGCTGCCGGAATTCTTTACCCTTTGCTGGGAGTAATGCTAAATCCGGCTATTGCCGGTGCTGCCATGGCCTTTAGCAGTGTCTCGGTAGTAGCTAATAGTTTACGTTTAAAGACTCTAAGGTTAGAAAAATAATTAATAAATATAAATATCTGAAATAATATGCCCAAACAATATAAATTCTTCTGTAATGAAGTTCATTGTAAAGCCTGCGAGTTTTTGTTGGAAAATGAACTCAGCAAAAATCCGCAAGTAAGTAGTGTCCATGTAAATGTTGCAAGCAAAGAAATAGTCGTTGAAACTAAGAAACAGGTTGACCCTTCCAAATTGTCTCAAGAATTAACCGACTTGGTAAAGACCAAGGGCTATACAATTTCTCCAAATAAAATTTCTAAAAAAATTAACCTGGAAGAATTTGGTTTAGCAGTCTTGATAACAACCTTACTGGTACTTAGTTTTCTCTACTTACAAAGGTTGGGGCTTGCAGATTGGATTACCGGTGAAATAACCTATCCCCTAGCCTTTGGTATTGGAATAGTTGCTTCTTTATCCAGCTGTATGGCTGTAGTAGGTGGATTACTCTTATCACTTTCGGCTACCTGGGCAAAGCAAGAGACCCGGAGTAGTTTGTACAATCACCCGCAAATTCACTTCCACGTTGGTCGCCTATTAGGTTTCTTGGTTTTTGGTTTGCTTCTTGGACTAGTTGGTTCATTGTTTACTCTCAATATTTATGTTTCCGTAGCATTAAATGCTCTTGTCGGTCTTGTCATGTTAATACTTGGACTTAACCTTTTGGAGCTATTTGATTTTACAAAAAAACTCCAATTTAGCTTGCCCAAGAAATTTTCTCAAAATACTATTGGTAAAGAGATATCCGGAAGGCTTGCTCCTTTTTTGATTGGTAGTCTTACTTTTTTTCTTCCCTGCGGATTTACTCAAAGTATGCAGGTTTATAGTCTTTCTACCGGCAGCCCGATTACAGCCGGATTGACTATGCTCGCCTTTGCCGTGGGTACCCTTCCGGTCCTTGCCTTAATTGGTTTTTCAAGCTTTAATTTTAGTAGCGGTAAATATGCCGGAGTATTTTTCAAAACAGCCGGTTTACTGGTGGTAATTTTTAGTATTTATAACCTTTATTCGGCTTTGACTGTACTTGGATTCCTTCCGGTACTGTTTAACTTTTAGCACAAACATAAAAAATAATCAGAAAATTAATTAATATTTCAAATTATGACTAAAAAAATATTTATTGGACTTGGTATTATAATCTCATTAATTATTGGTATAGGCCTCTTTACAGGAAGCTCTGATAAAGATGTCTCAGAAAATAACGACAATTCGTCTGTTTCTACTAACAAGGAAGGAGTGCAGGTAGTCGAGATCAAAGCTAAAGGAGGTTATACTCCAAGTCGTTTGCAAGCTACAGAAGGCAAAGAAACTGTCATTAGATTTACTACAAATAACACATATGATTGTTCCGCTGCTATGACCATTCCCGATTTGGGCATATCGGAGTTTTTGGAACCAAACGGTGCCAAAGAGATTGTGGTATCCGGTGAGGATGCTACCGGTGACTTACTTATTACCTGTAGTATGGGTATGTATAGTTCAACTATCAACTTTTCTTAAATATAGTCGATTCGAATATAACCTATTATACACCTGTCACGGCGAACTTGTTTCGGCATCTCTTCGAACAGATCCTGAAATAATAATTGTCATTTAGAACTTGTTTCGGAATCCGGTTTTGAATGGAATCCTGAAATAAATTCAGGATGACGGGTCGGTTTTGGTTTTCAGGATGACGAGGTTGCAAATTCGGGACAACAAGGTTGTAAATTCAGGATGACCACTTGGTAAGTGACGGAGTAAAATTTGGAAATGTCTGGGTTAAGAGGGGGTGGCTATAAATAGGATTTACACCCAAAATACTTTGCATGGAGTAAGTAGTTTGTTTGAGAAATTAAATACCCTTCCTTGTAGATTCTTTCCGGTTAAAGATAGACTTCAGCTTAAAAAAACTGATTAACTCAAACTGCGAATTGACACTATCGCTAAGATACACTGACAAAACTAATATAATTAAACTTTTGTTAACAAGAAATATGAAGCGAAATTTACATTAAAAATTATTATTACAGGCTTCCTGACAGCCTCGATTTCTCTTTTAATCGCCGCCTTTTTGTAGGTCAAGTAATCCCTCCGCAAGATGCACCAGCTCAAATATTGGAAGAATATAATAGACAGGCTGAACTGTTCCAAATTATTTTTTATGCGATGATTGTAGTTTTTCAATCTCTTCACTCTCTTTTGGACTGAGTATAATCAAATATCTTTATTTCAGGTTTTATAGGCAACCTTAATCTCAATTTCAATTTTAATATTCTGGTGGAGATGGGGGGAGTTGCACCCCCGTCCAGCCGGTTTTTTTGAAACAAGTTTTTTCAGACTGAGTCCATAGACTGTTTATCTCTTCCTACCGACGTCTATAACAGACAAATCAATCGGTCGATAGATCAAGCTTGATACTTCTTTTGACCGCTAATCAAAATCAAAAAAAGGTGCTTGTTAATTAAGTATGAATGAAGTCGTTAGGAGCCAAGCACACCCCTAATCAAACTTCTAAAGTTCCAATTCAAACTTAATCTAAAGAGTTATCTCTTCATTGATTAAGCGAATTGTGGAACTCCATCGTGTACAGGCTGCAAAAGTTTTTCTGCATATTCCTCTACACGATTTACAAAGCTGTTATTCTTTGCACTTATAATAGTTTGTAATCTATAAGGAAGACTACCAACCACTCAGCACTTGTAACAAATTAACCGGCTGTCAATCTACCACGACATCCCCGTGTTTTAACCTAAGGATTATGGATTTTCCTAATCAATAGTAGGGCAAGTATGTGTGAAAAAATAGGTTTTTGTCAAGGTATAATCAACAATAATTTAGTATTTCAATTTGAGATTGACCCTAACAACAAAATTGGTGAGTCTGATGCGGCCAGAGCAAATAATATCTTGAACATTAGTTTTACCCCGCTGGAAAATGACACTCCGACACCTCCTCCGTCTGCCGGACAACCTTCCACAAATGGAATTAAGGATGGGATAACAATTTAGACCTTAATAGTATAATAAGTTTCGATTCCAAACCGGCCCGCACATTTTTGTGTGGGTTTTTTGTTAAACGATAAATCATATTTACAAAAATAATATCTTGGAATAAACTCTTATTTGTAAAAACAAAAATCTCAAATAATTATATGACAGAAAATACTGTTAATTCCAAACAAAAAGAATACAAGCCTTTTCCCAAGGCCATTTCACTCAAAAAACTATTGGGACCCAGTTTTATTATTCTAGCTCTTGGACTCGGTTCGGGGGAGGTTATTCTCTGGCCATATATGTCGGCTAATTATGGACTTGGCATTGCCTGGGGAGCTTTGATCGGTATTACTTTTCAATACTTTATCAACATGGAAATTGAGAGGTACGCCTTAGTAAAGGGTGAAAGTGTTTTTGTCGGCCTGCAAAAGATAGTCAAATGGGCTCCGTTTTGGTTTATTCTATCTACCTTCATCGGTTTTGGTATTCCGGGAATTGTTGCCGCTGCAGCTCAAGTTTTTGGCACCTTGGTTGGTTTTACTGAATTTAAGTGGATCGCCATCTTCTTTTTGGTTATCATCGGCTTAGTTTTAAGTACCGGAAAATCCGTTTACAACACCATGGAAAAAATTACCAAGACAGTCTTGCTTTTGGGTGTGCCATTTGTCTTTATTTTGGCTGTCATTCTAAGTTCTCCGGGAGATTGGTCTGCTCTAGCTCAAGGTTTGGTTGGTCAAGGAGACGGTTACATGTTTTTACCTGAAGGGATTGTCATTGCTAGTTTCTTGGCTGCTTTTGCTTACGCCGGAGCCGGGGGAAATCTCAACTTGACTCAATCAATTTATGTCAAAGAAAAAGGATACGGGATGGGTAAGTACTCTCAAAAAATTTCCGGACTTTTTGGAGGTAATAAACAAGAAGAAGTAAAACTGGAGGGAGAAAATTTCGAGATAAACGAGGAAAATCTGAGTAATTTTAGAAGTTGGTGGAAACAGATTTCTACCGAACATTTGATAGTTTTTTGGACTATCGGTCTTATTTCCATGTGCATGTTGATGCTTTTATCGTTTACCACCGTCTACGGACTTCCGGGAAATACCGAAAGTATTAACTTTGTGATCAACCAGGGAACAGTAATCGGTCAAAGACTCTTTCCGGCTATGGGTAGTGTCTTCCTATTTGTGGTTGGGGTTATGTTATTTCAAACTCAATTGGGCGTCCTTGATTCCACTTCCAGAATAATGTCAGAGAACTTTGCCCTGGCTAAATTGGATAAGCAAAAAGGATCTAAAATTAATCTAAGTAAAATTTACTATGTTTTTTTGTGGGCTCAAATCGCTTTCGGAACGCTCTTTTTCTTATTTGATATCAAAGAACCCAAGGCCTTAATTATTCTGGCCGCCGTACTCAATGCCGTAGCTATGTTTGCACACGTTGGACTGGTGAATTGGATGAATCATAAAGTTTTGCCCAAGGAAGTCCAGGCCGGAATTTGGAGAAAAGCCTTAATGATCGTAATCTTCCTGTTTCTTGGCGGCTTCAGTTTGATTACCTTAATAGACAAACTATTCGGGTAAAAACAAAAACCAATATCCAAACTACAGCATAACCCCGGTCTCCATTTTTGAAGAACCCAGACAAAATATCGATGTAGCGGAACCCCTGTGATTCCAATTTGAAATCTGTAGAGGAAAGCTCCTGCTTTCCATTTTAATCTACTACAAAATTTACAATGTTGTAAGCCGCAATCAAGTAATCACCAAACGAAAAACCCGATGTAGCGACAGGCCTGCCCCGCCATGATAGCAAATTAAAGTCTATCCGAACATAACCCATAAACCTGTCACGGTGAACTTGTTTCGGAATCTCTTTCGAAGATAGATCCTGAAATAATAATTATCATTCCGAACTTGTTTCGGAATCCGGTTTTGAATGGGATCCTGAAATAAATTCAGGATGACGGGTCGTTTTTGGTTTTCAGGATGACGAGTTTGCAAATTCAGGATGACGGGTCGGTTTTGGTTTTCAGGATGACGAGGTTGCAAATTCAGGATGACCAATAACGTTTCTTGTTAAAATTAGGAGATAGAACTAACGCCCGCCAATCTTGAATTTTGAGCTGACAAACAATAGACATGTTGCAAAAACTATTTTTTGTGACTATTCATTGAGGATAATTTTGAGTTAAGCGACAAGTCTAATATAATCATTTTCCCCACTCGGGGGAAACGGCCGAAGGCCAAGGGGGTGGGGAGTGCCGACGAAATTGCCGAATTACTCTAAAAAGCACTAAAAAAGGCACGGGAATCCGCAAACATAATTTCAGTCCAAACTACTCTTGTTTTCCGCCTCTAGTTTGGTCTCCATTAACTTCATATCTACCTCAAAACTGGTCAAATCGGACTTGATACCTTTACGGTAATAATTTTCCAGAGACTTTTCAATTTTACTTAATAGTTTCTCAAAATCTGCCAAAACTTGGCCTTGTCTGTCGTAACTAACAGTAGTATGAGAAGCTAATTCTAAATACTTTTCCAGCATAGTATCTAAATTTTTGAATAATTTGTTTACATCTCTTAGTAAAGTTGAGGCGTTAACGTCATCACTTAAGACCTGCACCACGTTCTGACCCAAATCCAAAATCTTTTGAAGTCTTTGCTTGATTTCATTCTGACTCACTTTTTTCTGTTTTTCCTGCAAACCCAACAGTAAATCACTAGTCTCCTGCACCCTGCCTTGTAATTCTTCCGGTAAATTCTCAAAATTTAGTTTAACTCCTTGCGGTCTATAGGTAAGCAACTTTACTCCCAAATAAATTCCCAAGCCTGCGACTCCTGATAGAAAAAGTGGAAACTCCAAAGCTGCGAACCCTGCAATGGCCCCTACCCCTCCCAAAGTAGCCAATATTTCATTTTGATAAGATTTTTTCATAACCTTGGTTTTAGTTAATATTTTTGGAGTAATTTTTGGTGAAAACGTCTAAAGTGAGGATAACTTCCTTTAAACCCGGATGATCTTAGTTTGGGTGCAAGAATCTTTTTTAGAGCTTGATTCATTTTTTCTCGCACTTCCTTTCTTTCAGACATCCTGCTTTATCCAAAAAATTAATTATACCCTTTGGCTTTACGAAAGGCCTCTACCAAGTCTTCTCTGCCGTCAAAAACCCTGCCGGATGTGACCTCTACAATTTTATCCAGCTGCCCCTCTTCTGCCTGTCCGAACATAATAGGAAAAACCGGAATATCTTGATTGCTCGAAAGTTGATCAAGAGCCTCTTCATTGGCTGACCTGCCGTCAGTCATCAGAATCACCGCCGGAAAGTACTCAGTAATACCCTCCTCTTCTTCGATTATTTCAAAAGCTTCTAAAAGCGGAGAATACATGTCGGTACCGCCCCCGGCCTGTAATCCGGTTATTGTAAGGTTAAAATCCCGAATAGTCTGTTCCTCATTTCCTTCAAATCTTCTAGGTTCCATAACTTCGTTATTAAAGGGTATGACAATACTAATATCCCTAGGCGAAGCTTGCAGAAAGTATTGCTTGGCCGACTGCTGATTAGCGATTGTCTGCATGGCTTTTTTGAGGTTGTTAAGACCGTTTCCCTGCATACTGCCGGATACATCAATAACGTAGACTGTTAGGGAAGGCTTTCTCAAAGAAATTTGATACAAATTTAGCATTTCTTCGATTACTTCCTTGGTCGGATATCTCAAGGTAACAAAAGGAATCTCAGATTTTATCCCCCACTCGGATTTAAAAACACTACTCAAATTATTCTGATTGACATCAACGTTTAGACCTAAGCTGGTACGCCTGCCTTTGGATAAGAGATCATTGGAGACACGCTCGGATAATAAAAATTCCTGCAATTTTAAAAAGGCCTCTTCTTTCTTATCCTCACCTTTGTCCAAATAAGCGAGTGGGCTGTCGGCCACCACCATACCGTCTTCCAAATAAATTGCCTGTAAAGGTTCTTTTCCTTGCTTTACCAGCTCTTGATTGGTTTCGATAACGAGAGCTTCATAGTTAATCATGGCATCCAAAGTATCATACTCCTCCAAAAATAAATCTTTGAGCCAACCCGAACTACCCGAACTCCGATTTACCAGATTTAGCAAGGCTCTGGTCTGATCCTGAACTGCAGTTTTTTCCAAGTCTTGAACGGTTAAAACATCCTCAGTCTCAGCAAAGGCCTGGAGAAAGGCCAAATAACCTGATAAACCGGAATTGGATTGTGTGGCATTGGTCATAGCCATCTTAAATTCGTTTTGGCTAAGTGCAGTCAGTAACTCCTCCACTTTGATACTATTATCATCTGTCCAACCCAAGCTCTCTGCTCTTTCTTTCTTTAGTCCCAAGATTACCGGCGAACGGAGGATACTTTGATTATGTTTGAGGTTGGAATTGTCGGTTAAATTGAGAACCAGGCTACTAGCCGGCCAAACGGCATCAATTTCTCCTGTCTCCTGTCTATTCAATTTTAGTAAAATATCCACGGACCCTAAATAATTCATTTCTACTTTGGCCCCTGTTTCTTCGTTAAATTCTTCAATCAACGGTTCCAGTGTCTCATTTTCCGAGCCGGAGACAATTTGTAATTCTACCCCGTCAATCTCACTCTTAGTAAAAGGACTGTTTCCGTTTTCAGACTCGCCGAGAAATACCGAAACCAAGATTATCACAAAAATGATAAAAGAAGTAATCAGAAAGATCAGAGTGCCCAAGGCAATTAGAATTATTCGGTTGCTATTATTATGAGATTTTGCCATGAAAATTTGATTAATTATTAATAGTAACTATGTCTGTAAAGCAGGCTATATTAATTTTGATAGGACAGAAAAGCAGGCTTTACCAAGTTAAAAACAATTCAAAAACAATGTTTGTATTACTTTCTCAAAACCCTTATTTCTTCTCCACCACTTTATCTCTAAGTTCCTGTTCCAATTCATACATTTTTTCTTTAGCTTTAGCTCTTTGTTTACGTCCGTCATCAACAATTTCTCTGACTTCCTCAATACTACTCAAGAGATTTTTTTGTACGACTTCCAAGGTCTCAATTGAAATAATCCCTTTCTGCAGACTTCTGGCCACATCTGCCGAATTTTCTTTAAGCATTTCGGAGTTGCTTCTAAGAAGTTTGTCGGTGGTTTCATCCACTTTTTGCAGGTCTTCCAAAACAATTTGTTGATTATATAAACCTATAGCGATAGTTATGTGTCTCTTCCAAAGCGGTACGGTGTTAAGAATAGCACTTTGAATCTTGCCGGCCAATCCCTGGTCAGCTGACTTAATCATATTTATCTGAGGAAAACTTTGGATTGTACTGATCCTGGTAAGCTCCAAATCATGCAACCGATTCTCCAATTGATTGACATAATTTCGTAACTTCTGTACTTCTTGAGCTTTCATTTCGTCCTGGTCTGCTTGGTATTCGGCTTCTTTTTGTAGCAACTCTTTTTCCAGTTCCGCAAGTCTCTCTTGCCCGGCAAAGATTATCAGGTTCAGTTTGTGATAGTAATCCAGATTCTCTTTATAGAGTTCATCAAACATAATTATATCCCGGAGCATCATTTCGTACTGAGAATCCAGTTTTTCGGTTATCTGATTAATGTTGTGTTCAATGCTACTGTACTTGGCTTTGAATTGCTCTAATTTGTTAAAAAAGTAACCTAATCCGGGAATCCCGGCCAAAAAACTTTGCTGAGTCCCTAGTAACGATTTTGGGTCTACCTTTTTGACTTCGACTGCCAATTCAGTCAATACGTCTCCGATCATTCCGGCATCCTTGGTTCTGACTTTTTCCAAAACCTGAGAGGTAAAATCGCTAATGTCTTTTTGAGCTCCGACTCCGTAAGTAATGAGGGTGTTACTATTCTCCGGGTCAAGAGTACCTTTGAGTTCTTCAATTTTTTCTTTGTCCTCCTTGGTCAAAGAACTGGGATCAACGGCTGATTTTTCTGTTAAGATTGATTTTTTGAGAGATACGGGATCTGTAGTAAGTGTGGACATAAAATATTTGAAAATTAAAACAAAAAAAATTGGGGAATATTCTGAAAATTAAAAACTGCAATTTGCAAATTATGTATGAAAAACAAATAAATCTCAGATAAGGCTAATTACTTCTTCCATTACTTCTACTCTGGGCAGTGGTAAGAAGTTATTGACCTCACCGGCTATTCCATAATCTTTGTATCTTTGGTTGTCAATACTAACTCCGGTTTTTCTCAGCCCGTAGCCTTGCCAGGAGATTTCTCCAAATCTTTCTTCGTTTTGCAAAGCTGTCAGAAGTTTATCACCGTTTTCATCCAGTGAGATAAATTCATGCTCGGCCCACACGGTAGACTTTGGGTAGAGGGGAACTATTTCTTGAGCACTGGCCGGTTCTTGATTAATAAGCTCAATGTATTGACTTTCATAGCCGACCACAAAGGGATAAGTGGATCTCCCCAGGGTTAGAAATTTCTCAAAGATATCGCCGGAGGAAGAGTCCAAAAGTCCCATCTTAGCAAAAAAACTGCTCATTTCTTGACGCACCTCGGGAGTTAGGTCGTCCATGGTTACTGCCGAAGATTTTTGGGTAAAGGAGTTTAGAACCAAGGCACTAAATAAATTACCGGAACTGCTCTTGGAAGGATCAGTGGATGAAATGGTGATTTTCCCGCGTAACTCCGTAGCTCCGATATCCTGCCAAGTCTGATTGTTTTGAATTAATTGCAAAAGTTTATCAATGTCCAAAGTATGCACCCCTTCACTTTCGGTAACCAGACCCGCTTGTTTGAGATCCGGGATTAAGGATTGCCAGCTATAGACCACAATTGGAGAGAAAAAGATTGTTTCCGACTTAGCCTCCGGATTGTTATTTTTATAAAGCTCTAGGGCGATTTTGTTGGAAGGAAAGAGATAATTCATACCCTCAGCCGGCTCACTAACCATTTCGATAGACCCTTTCTTGTTTATCTCCACTTCCAAACCGTGATTTTCCTGAAAAATTCTTTGTACCTCCTCATCCTCAAAAAAACCTCTTTTCTCCCAGCCAAGATAACCTTTGACCAGCTCCGGCTCACCCCGAAAAACCGTCCCGGACTCACCCCCGGCAAAACTCCGGTACAAAGCAAAACCAGCCATCCCGAGAATAATTGTTACTATGACAAACAGACCCAGATAGTTTTTTAAATTCATACCTGCTTACCTAACAGGGTTACCTAAAAAAGTCAATTAGTTTAATTATACGCTATAAAGAGTATTATTTTTTGAAGAAAGATAGTTTTTTCTTTTTAGGTCTTAATGCTTCCCATCTTCTTGGAGGAAGACCGTCACCCTGAACTCGTTTCAGGGTCTTTTCATTGTTACTCCAGGATCCACTCATTACTATAGAGATACCGAAACAAGTTCGCCGTGACAGGTTTATAGGTTATATTAGGATCGACTATAAAAAGAAGAAATAGTAATTCAATAATTTTCCAAATACATCTCTAATAAAAACATAATTAAAACCTTATCTCACTGTATCAATCAACAAGTAAATCCTACACTCCAAAATCCACCACCTCCATTTCCCGTAATCCGGAAAATGCCTTTCTCTTACACCTTGCCCAAGCCTCCAAATCACACTTCCTAATCACCGGCGACATAGACTTACTCGAACCCAAAACTTACAAAAATACCCAAATCCTCACACCATGACAATTACTAGAAAACCTCAAACGTCTCTTAAGTTGACCAACCCTCAAAAAAAATCTTTAAAAAAAGAGAAGGGATCACGTGTAAAGACAACTTTGTCAGAAATACACGATCACCCTCCTCGCGGACTACCCTCCTACCTGGCTAGGAGGGGTGGTTTAGTTGTGTTAGTAGGCGAGGTCAAGACTGACCAACACCCACCACATCGTAATTCCTACGATTGTGATGAGTGCAATAGTCAGTCCGTTTTTGGAAAACAAAAGTCCCCAAAGAACTGACCATCCGCCTACTATCAACGCCGCCGCAGCAATACACATCGCTCCGATGCATATTGCCGTTAGCAGTGCTGGGATATGGTCAACCATGTTTTAATTTAGACATTTTTCCGGTAATGGAAATACTCCTTTAATTGGTTGCATTAACAGCTCTTTTCAAAAAAGTAGTTTGGCAACGTCCGATTTTAATAGTGGCTTAACTATACAGGATATTCCTACAAAGATATTCCTACAAATAAAAGAACCCTTCACAAAGGAAGGGCTTGGATGAAAGGCGAATGGTGTGTATCTAAAGATCTACATCTTCTCAAAGAAAGTTCTGGAGATAACTTCTTCTTGCTGCTTTTTGGTAAGCCTGATAAAATTGACCGCGTAACCGGAGACTCTGATTGTAAGCTGAGGATATTCTTCGGGATGTTCCATGGCTTTCATAAGTGTATCTCGATTAAGGACGTTAACATTCAGATGGTGAGCCTTTTGGCTAAAATATCCGTTAAGCAAGGATACCAGGTTTTCCACCCTCTCCTCATCTGTAGAACCTAGAGTTCTCGGCACAATAGAGAAAGTATTGGAAACGCCGTCTCTGGAGTCTTCGTAGGCAATTTTGGCCACGGAATTAAGTGAGGCAACGGCTCCGGTACTGTCTCGTCCGTGCATAGGGTTAGCTCCGGGAGCAAACGGCTCTCCGGCTTTTCGACCATCCGGTGTGGCTCCTGTCTTTTTACCGTAAACTACGTTGGAAGTAATCGTAAGAATGGATAAAGTCGGTTGTGCATTTCTGTAAATATGGTGTTTGGAAAGCTCTTCGTTAAATTTTTTGACCGCTTCTTGAGCAAAAACATCAACCTTATCATCGTCATTTCCGTATTTAGGATAATCACCTTCCACCTCAAAATCAGTAGTCAAACCTTCTTCGTTTCTCACCGGTTTTACCTTGGCATATTTAATAGCCGAAAGTGAATCGGCAACCACGGACAATCCGGCAGCTCCAAAGGCCATGACCTTCTCTACTTGAGTATTCAAAAGAGCCATCTGAGCCTTCTCATAATAATACTTATCATGCATGTAGTGAATCACATTCATTGTATTCACATAACTCTCGGCTACTTTGGCCATGGTTAAGTAAAACCTCTCCATCACCTCTTCGTAGTCTAAAGGTCCTTCGCTCAAAGGTTTGATACCGTCAACGATTTGTAAGCCGGTCATTTCGTCCTTTCCTTCGTTTAGAGCTAACAATAAAGCCTTGGCCAAATTACATCTGGCTCCAAAGTACTGAATCTGCTGACCGGATTTGAGGTAGGATACACAGCAAGCAATGCCGTAATCGTCATATCCGCAAATTTCTCCCATCAAATCGTCATTCTCATATTGAATAGAAGAAGTATCGATTGAAGTCTTAGCACAAAACTCTTTAAAGTTTTCCGGTAATTTTTCAGACCAGAGAACGGTAATATTTGGTTCGGGGGAAGGGCCCATGTTGTAAAGAGTTTGTAAGAAACGGTAAGAAGTCTTGGTTACTTTGTGTTGTCCGTTACTAAAGGTTCCGGCAATAGCCAAAGTAGCCCAGGTGGGATCACCGGCAAAAAGATTATCATACTCACTCATTCTCAAGTGCCTAACCAACCTCAATTTAATAACAAAATGATCGATTATTTCTTGTGCTTCTGCTTCGGTAAGAGTTCCTTCCTGCAAGTCTTTTTCAAAGTAAATGTCCAAAAAGCCGCACAGGTTTCCTACACTCATAGCCGCTCCGTCTTGCTCTTTGATAGCTGCTAAAAAGCCAAAATAAGTCCATTGTACAGCTTCTTTAGCGTTTGTAGCAGGTTTACTGATATCGTAACCGTAAGTCGCCGCCATTTCTTTGATCATTTCCAAGGCTCTGATCTGTTCGGCCACTTCTTCTCTGAGTCTCATTAATTCGTCAGTCATCGAACCTACCAAATTCTCTTTATCTCTCATTTTCTCCTGAACCAACCGCTCTATTCCGTAGAGAGCAATTCGACGATAATCTCCGATAATTCTTCCTCTAGCATAATTATCAGGCAAACCGGTAAGAATACCTACTTTTCTGAGCTTTCTCATTTCCGAAGTATAGACGTCAAAAACTCCGTCGTTATGAGTTTTTCTGTACTTGGAAAAAATCTCTACTACCTTATAATCCAGCTCTCTGCCTTTTTCTTGACAAGCCTTGGCCACTACCCGCCAACCTCCCAACGGCTTAATCGCTCTTTTGAGAGGAGTGTCAGTTTGCAGACCGACAATAACCTCATTCTCTTGGTCAATATAACCCGGAGCATGACCAGTAATCGTAGAAACCGTGGAGGTGTCAATATCCAACAGACCATCGTTCTCTCTTTCTTGCCTGAGTACTTGACGGCAAGCATCCCATAACTCAACTGTTTTTTTCGTAGGACCGGCCAAAAAACTCGAATCACCGTTGTAGGGAGTAATATTTTGAAAGATAAAATCTCTTACATTTACCTCCCTCTCCCAGTCGCCTGTTTTGAAAGTTGTAGCCATAGTGCAAAAACAAATATATTTATGTCGTTAACTAAAAAGATAACTTGTCGACTCCATTTTGTCAAACATCTACCGCAGCATAGGCAGGTCGTTTTCATCTCTCCACCCTCTTAATTTTTCCTCTTCGATTCTTAGTTGTCGCCTTATCATTCTTTCTAAAACTCTCACTTTCATTTCACATCCGGAATTGATTTAAAGATCATCCTAAAATGACTCAGACCAGTACACCATGGAGTTAGATCTTTCCGATTTTTCAACCTTATAATTAAATGATTCTTTTAACTGCTTTCCTGATACCGTATATTTCCATAGTTTCTCTGCCTTATCCTTGAAAGTTTTGACCCTCCTAAGCACCTATTGCTAAACATACTAATTCTCCACAAGCCTAAGTCTGGCCGGCAAAAATCTCCGGATCCGGCAACAAATGCTCATAAAATAAAAATACCGTTCTTACTTCTGATTTTTTACCGAAGACCCCGGATAGCTGACCACCGGGATTGTATATTTCCATATTAACGACTCAATAACCGAACTTTTACCCGATTGACCACTTACAAGATTAACTATAACAGAGTAACTGCCGTGTTAGATTCTTCTCCACCGGGAGGTTTAACCAAATGAACTACTTTTGGTGTGTTTATAATAACCGGCGAAAACAATCTAATTTTTTTGATAATGTCAAAGCTCAAATTTTTCAAAAGGAATTTATTTGACAAAACTAGGGGTTTATTCTATGCTGGTTTGACTAGGCTAAAAAGCTTTGTTTACATCGCGGGATGGAGTAATGGCAGCTCGGGTGGCTCATAACCACCTGGTCCAGGTTCGAATCCTGGTCCCGCCACCAATTATTTTTACATTTTGGGATTGTAGCTCAGTTGGTTTAGAGCACCGCCCTGTCACGGCGGAGGTCGCGGGTTCGAGTCCCGTCAGTCCCGCCACTTTGACGGATAAATAACAAACAATAATTAATAAACTTTTTTTCATGGCTCCCTTGGGGCCTTTTTTTGTGGCCAAAAATTGATTCAAAGACAGGTCTATCTAATTTTTATGCTTATTTACTCATGCTTATTTACTCAAAAAACTACTCGATGTTTCACTAAACTGCCGTTTTGGAAAAAATAATTATTTCCCACCATATTATTCCAACGAAGACAAGCAATTAATTTCCAATTTGTCACAATTTTGTATTTTTTTTGACCATCTTCGTAATATGACGAGAAAACAGCTCTCAGTAATTTTTCCTCAGTTAGCTCCTCACATTAGACAAGTAAAAATCGGGTACAAGAATATCAAATATTTACAACCTAAATACAAACTCCAAAGAGACGGAACAAGCTCAAATTTCCGAATTTATAAACACAAATCTTTACTGCGAAGAAGACTCGGGGATTCCGATCCGGTTTTACAAGAGCAAAAGGTTAAAAATCTCCAAATTGCCGTAAAACACTTTAATAACCGAGTAATCAAACCTAATCAAGTTTTTAGTTTTTGGAAATTACTGGGCAATCCCAGCTATGAACGAGGTTTTGTGGACGGTATGATCCTAGCTAACGGAAAAGTAACCATTGGTGTGGGCGGAGGTCTATGCCAAATTGCCAACTTACTTTATTGGCTTTGTTTACATTCTCCCTTAACTGTCAAAGAACAACATCATCATCAACTGGATATTTTTCCGGATAGCGGAAGAGTCTTGCCTTTTGGTAGCGGATCCGGTGTTTTTTATAATTACGGTGATTTGCAATTTTTCAACGGGACTGAATTAGATATAACCATCAAAACCTGGCTGGATGAAGAATTTTTACATGGAGAAATATACGCCAACAAACCATTTGATAAAACCTACAAAATTAAAGAAAAAGATCATTATTTCTACGAGAAAAACGGGCAAATCTACCGAACCAACAAATTGTATCGAGTTGTAATGCTAAGACAGGGAGGGGTTTGGTTAACTGAAGAACTGGTTACACACAACGATTCCAGGGTACTATATGAGGTGGAGGCAGAAAAAATAAGGACTGACACCAATAATATCTCAAACAATAATCTCAGTTTGCCTAAAACTAAAAATTAACACATAATTAAGCCAACAAAGACTCCGGCTCAAGAAATACAATTGTGTCCAAGTCCAAAAACACAAACAAAAAACTTCTTTCATGACTACAAATTTTTTTCTTTCGATACTTCCGATAAGTACTTTACTATTTTCAGGATTACTAACAATTGATTCTACTGCACAAACCACAGAAAACTGTGAGCCTCTTTATTCCCCTGTTTGCGGACAAAGTGGTCAGGAGTTTTTTAATGAGTGTTATCTTACTGAATCCGGGGGCACCAAGAATAAAGAAGGGAGGTGTCAAGCAGATAATTGTGCTGAGATTGAGGAACCGGTTTGCGGTAGTGACGGAATAACTTACAAAAACGAATGTTATCTGGAAGTCGAGAATGAATGGGTAAATGGGGAAAACGGACTTTGTTCAACTTTGAATACCGATGACAACTCTTGTTATTATAGGGATCATCTGGTAGTCAAAGCAAGTGATGGTGCTTCGAAGAAGAACCCAAAATATCCTTTTTAAATATTGAAGCACCTAATGAAAATGGAAAAATCAAAGCCGGAGATATTGTAACATTAATTGCCGATGGTTATGATAGTAATTTTGAGTCAGTTGATTTTTATGCTTATAACATCATGGAAGGGGAAGAAATTCTCTTGGGTACGGCCACTGAAGTAAATGAAAACGGTTATTATCAAATTGAATGGGAAGTAGATGATACTTATACAACCCTTCCAATTAGAGCAGAAGGAACGACTGCTGAAGGTGAGGTGGTCTCTTCAGCCATTAAGAGTATGGTCGCCGGAAAGGATGCAGTTATTTCAATGGTCTCCCCGGTAGAAGGTCAAGAATTTACTACGGAAGAACCGATAAATATTTCTACGGAATACGAATTTGCTGCTAGTGGACACGGACAATTTCTGTGCAAAGTAGAGTTTTATAACGACGACATTTTACTTGGATCCAACGAAGCCGGCGAGGAAGAGATCGCAAGCAGTTTAACCCAAGAAGAAATAAATAGCAGTAATATCTTGAAATACTCTTGGCAAGAAGTACAAGAAGGTTCTCATACTCTTACAGCCAAGGCTTATTCTTCCAGATACCCTGATAGCTGCGAGGATACTGATCCTGCTCTTAGTGAGCCGGTAAATATCGTGGTTACAGCTCCAGAACCGGTTGAAGAAGAACCTGTTATCGAGGAAACCCCACCCCCGGAGAAACCGATTGAAAAAGATACTGTAAGAAGCGGCGGATTAGCTTCCATTATGCCTTTATTAATAACAATTGTTTCTTTGCCTTTATTGGTAGCTTGGGGTATGAAAAAAAGTAAGGAGAAGAAAGGACAGGAAACCTCAAAGTAAACCGGCTTCCAGCTTAGCTTCTTCCGTCATCATGTTTTCATTCCAAGGAGGTTCCCAAGTAATTTCAATTTCTACGAAAGCGATTTCATCAATACTTGATGTTTTCTCTTTGATTTCATCAGGCATACTTTGAATCGCCGGACAGTTGGGTGAGGTAAAGGTCATGAGGATAAAAGTATTTCCTTCTTTGTCCACATCAACTCCGTAAATTAAACCCAAATCATAAATGTTGGCTAATATTTCCGGATCATAAATAGTCTTTAATTTTTCAATGACTTTTTCTCTAAGTTCTTTAATCTTCTTTATCTCGTCCATACAACTATATTTAAAGCTTGTTAGATGATACAAATCGACCCTTATCCAAAACTAATTTCATACAATATTCATTATCCGGTGATTCGATCTCTACTAAGTTCTGCTTTAAAAAGTGATGAATAACCGAGACTATTACTCCGCCGTGACAAACAATCAGAAGTGACTTTTGGGTATAAATCTTTTCCAACTCTAATAAATAACCAATGACTCTGGACTGCATCTTCTCAAAAGATTCTCCTTCGGGATAAACCCTGCTCGGATACTGACGAAACCAAAAGACTTCTTTTCTCACCCAATCTTCCAATCTATAATTATATTTGCCAAAATCTATCTCACGTATTTCTTTGGAGGTTTCAATTTCGCAAGATAAATTCAAAGTTTTTTGAATTAAGTAACCTGTACGAAAAGCCCTTCCAAGATCACTAGTCACAATCCGATCAATTTGCCTACCCCTTATCTTATTGGCTGTTACCAGAGTATTTTGTACTCCGGCATGAGTGAGCGGAGAATCAATATGCCCCTGAGTAACCCCCCGGAAGTTAAGTTCCGTTTGTCCATGGCGAGCAATATAGAAAGTAATCATTTTGAATTTATTAATTTCTTAATTTGTTATTAAAAATAAAATAGATTTTACCTGTATTGTAAACACAAAACCACTCAAGACTTAATTATATCCCGGATTCACTTTATTTACTAGAGTTTTAGAAACATTCTCAACACATCCTCGATTATTTATTGATAATAAAAGTAAATAATACATTCAAAAAACCACTTTCATTTTTGCTCTATCTTCTTTTAATTATTCCAAAATTATTCAAAACTGCTTACCATCCTTAGCTTAAACCTAATTATGCATGGAGTATGATTAGAAGAGCTTTCGGATTGATAATAGAATAATCTTACAGGTTTTTAATAATTTGAAGGGACTCTTGACTTATTGTCTTAACCTAATAAATAGTGTATAATCATTTTGATAATTCTTAGTCTAAACTACGGTATGAATTTTTTTCGGGATTTTTCGAGGATTGACTTAGCGGAGTTGGAAAGCTTGATTGTTGATCAGATTGAAGAATCTAAAGAATTGGATTACAAAAGAGAAATGGATTTAACCACAAGAGAACAAAAACAGGAATTGCTCAAAGATGTTTCAGCATTGGCAAACACAGGCGGTGGTTACATCGTTATAGGTATAGAAGAAGAAAAAGGTCAGCCGAATAGCTTATGGGGAATGGAAGAAAATAACAGAGATGAGTTAATTTTACAGATTCAACAAATACTCACTAGCGGCTTGCAACCTAGGCTCTCCAACTTGGAATTTAGTAATTTAGTCGATCTGAAGAACGGCAAATACGGTTTTGTTATCAAAGTCCCCAAAAGCTTTGCCGCTCCTCACCAAGTAACTCAAAGAGGAGCCTTTTACGGCAGACACAACAAAGGAACTTACAAGCTTGATGCATTTGAATTGAAAAACAAATTTACCTTTCAAGCTGCTGCGTTTGAAAAAGCCGACGAATTTGTAAACCGTAGATTGCTGGCCATAAAAAGTGAAGAAACTCACAAAAAAATTGAAGGAGGTAAAGTTATCTTGCATTTAGTCCCTCTTAGTTTTCTTGATCCGGTTTCAGTCGATCTAAGTAAATTAGCCCAAAGTAAGGACCGCTTCATTCCTTTTTATGGTCATGCCGGAGAAACTCAATTCAACAGTCTCGGCTATCTGCATTTTTCCCCCGGCCAAGGCCCGAGCTACACTCAAATTTTTAGAAATGGCATTGTTGAGTCGGTAGCCAAAGGAATTTTTGAAGATCCAGTCAAGAACAACAAACTCAAATACTTACCTTCTTGTAAATTCGAAACCGAGCTCAAGAAGAAAATTTCTCAATATCGAAAAGATTTGCGTTTTTTGGGAATAGAATTATTTCCTTGCATTATCTATCTCAGAATTACTGAAATTAAGGGATCGTATTTAGGGGTCTCCAAGCAAATTGGCCTACAAAAAAAACTGAGCTATCCTTACCCGGACCGAGAGATCGTCTTTGAACCGGTCTTTATCGAACAAAAGGAAGACTACGAAGAAAGTTTAAACAGTCTTTTTGATCAACTTTGGCAGTCCTACGGCTACCCAAAGAATTTAAACAGAGATCAGTCTTTTAATTATTGACATCAAATTAATTTAAGCATCAAATTTAAAGATCACTCTTACTTGCTTCAACTCCAATCTTTAACTATCGAACCATGCAAAACTCTTAAATCTCATTAGCAGTAAATTACCTAAAAAATTAATAAAATCAAGACCGACCCCTAAAGTCACACAAAATTCTAATCCATTGGTCACCTGCTATTTGAAGTTAAGCAAAAAAATCGAAATGATTGCCAATGTTATTCCAAAAGCTTCTCTCAAACTCAGTGTCTCTTTGAGAATTAGAAAGCCCAACACATTAGACAATATTACAGCCGTAGCTCCAAAGAGTGCTGAAGTCTTTCCTACAGAGTGGAGAGAGAAAATGTACAATTGACCTATAGTAGCTAAAAAACGCACTACAAAATAGGCTAATAACCAAGGCTTAAGTAGCGAATCAGGAGTAAATCCCTCATCTCTAAGAAAATACCTGGCTGTAAGATCGCTGGCAGTAAAAAGTAATTGACTAAAGATTAAAATTAGGATGTTCCACATTTATTTTTTTGTTACCGATTTAATTATAAGTCATTTTTCATGAATTGCATAGAATCGCAAGTTTATTTGAGTGATATTATATAAAAACCGGCCGCAAAGAATTTTTACTCTTAAACTGAGAAGCTTGATTATTAATGAATAATCAGAAAACACAAAAACATTGACATTTTTTCAAGCTTAGGTTAATCCTAATTGGAAGCTGAAATTAAGCTGCCAAGCAAAAATAGGTTTTTTAATAACAGTCTCTTAAAAAGTATTTCAAAAGCCGTTGTGGTGGAATTGGTAGACACGCTGGACTCAAAATCCAGTGGTAGCAATACCGTGAGAGTTCAAGTCTCTCCGACGGCACCATTCAAAAACAAAAATTCCGGTTTTTAGCGATACCTTTTTTTGGTATTTTTCTCTAACTTTTTACCAAACAAATAATTTCTAAATTTGCCTACTGAAAAAATTTCTCAAGGATTTCTTCATCAGATTCAAACCAAACTGCTTAACCCAAACGTTCAGTCGGTATTAATTATTTCCTTTTTCCTTTTTGCCTCAAGAGGCCTTGGTTTCTTTCGAAATATTATTATTTATAACCGAATGGAGCCAATAGATTCCGATCTACTCTTGACAGCCACCGCCATCCCCGAGCTTCTTGCCACCTTCCTTATTATGGGCACTATTACTAATGCTGTTCTTCCGGTCGCCAGTCGAATCGGACAAGAGGATAAAGAACTAAAAGCCTCTTCCTACATTAATTTAATTATTCTTAGCATTTGCCTTTTTTTGGCTGTAGTAATTGTTCTGTGTCTGATTTTTACCGGACCAATTTTACAGTTTTTTACCAGTGAAGCTGCTTGGCAAGACTTCACTCAAGCCGGATTAATCGGAGATTATATTAATGTTACCCGTATTCTTCTTCTTACCCCCCTTTTCTTTGCCATGCAAAGTGTCTTGGGTGTTTTTCTCACTATTCACCGTAAGTTTTTTGTCTATTCCCTGGCCGGATTAGTGTATAACATAGGCATGATTGCCGGACTTTTGGTGGGAGTTCAAAGTAATTATTATTATGCGGCCATAGGTATGCTTCTAGGTTCTTCTCTATCAGTATTGGTCTACTTTGTGGAGGCTCGCCGTAGCGGACTTAGGGGCTTAAAAGTATTGATTACCAGGTTTAAGGAAGAAGTTGAAAAATTAAAGCCGGATTTGGTACATACTTGGAAGTTGTTCTTGCCGGCTATGTTAACTATTAACGGAGTTGTGGTGGCTAACTTGATGATTAAAAACGTGGCTTCCGGTGCTTCCGGCCAGATTACCGCCTTTGATATCGGGCTTTCCATTCAAAATGTCTTCTTTACAGTTATCACATCGATAAGCGCCGTATTCTTTCCTTCTCTGGCTAAGTCTTTTTTGGATGATGAGAAAGACAGACACAGGTTTTGGGCCAAATTAAAAACTTATAGCGAATATACTGCCCTTATCTCTCTTTCCGGCTCAATTTTAACTTTCCTTTTTGCCCCAGTAGTAATGTGGCTTTTTACTCTTTTCAATAGTGGGCAAGGCACAGCTGATTATATTGTTTATATAGCCAGAATTGCCAGCCTCAGCTTTGTTTTTCAATCTGTTAACGAAGTAGTAGGTAAGTACTTTTACGTCAAAGAAAGGCTTTGGCCGCCAATGATTATTTCTACTATTGCAATCATCTTTCAAATCAGTCTAATCTACTTTTTAATCGGTAGAGGGTACGATGAAGGTTTTAGTGTAGGCCTAAGTATGTTGATTAATGGTCTAACTATTTTTACTTTTTCTTACTTACTTATTAGAAGAGAGTATTTGCAAGAACAAGGAATTCACCCGAAATATCAAAACATTCGTCAATTTTCAGGAGAAAAAAATCGTGATTTTATCCACGACAAAAAAACCCCTGATTTGAATACCGCTGAAGAGGAAGAGGAAGTTGATTTTGAATTAAAAATCAATGAAGAAAAGGACGAGGTTAAAGAAGTAAACAAATATTATATAGCTGAAAAAGAAGAAAGAGGCTTGACACCAAGAAATACTAAATTCAAATTACCAATTAAGAAAATTTAGAAATCTTTGTCCATAAATGAAAACCAACCCGCTGATCCGTTTAGTTTTTCTTCTAGTTGTATTCATCACGCAATTTATTGTGTTAATTCTAAACATCAACACTTTTTTTACTTTGCAAAACCAGGCCGAACAAAAGGAAGCTATCTTGCAAGAAGAAGAAAAAGAACAAGAAAATAGACTCAACCAGGCTCAACAAAATATTCGTCAAGAAATGGAATCCAGTAAAAATAACGAAACTTTGGAAAGAATCGATGATACGACAAAACCGGAAGATATTTTGGCCCCTGAAAGACCTGATGCAGATAAAGATATTGAACAAAACTTAATCGACAGGTAACCTTGACAGCTCTCCAAATTATTTCTACAAAAATCTTAAAAAATATCTTCACATGTCGGAAACAGTAAAACTTTCTATAGGAGACCAAGCCCCTGACTTTGTCGTGGTTGATTCAACCGGAAATAAAATCAGTTTAGATAATATTTTGAAGGAAAATAAATATCTTTTGTTGGTTTTTTATCCCGGAGATGATACTCCCGGCTGCACCAAGCAACTCTGTGGAGTAAGAGATATTTACACAGAGTATCAGAATTTGGGAGTGAAAGTTTTAGGAGTAAATTCCGCTGAGGCTGATTCCCATCAAAAGTTTATTAACAAATACAACTTTCCCTTTGAAATATTGGTTGACAGAGATAATCAAATCAGAGATAAATATGGAGCAATCAAAAACTTCTTTGGTAAAAAAATTACCAAACGAGGAGTTTTTCTGATAGATAAAAATGGAATTATAAAATTTATTCATTGGGGTCAACAAGACAATCAAGAAATATTAGATCTAATACAAAACAATTAAAGCAAATTAACAAAGTATTTACATAATTCAAGTTAAAAAAATATGTCACAAATAAACATTAAAGATAACACAGGCGGTTTTAGAGCTAACAACAATGAATGGAAACCCGAAGAAATTCCCCAATTAACAGTAGATGTTTACCGAGACGAAACAAAAATATACGTAGTTTCCACTGTTGCCGGAGTAAACCCTAATGACCTTGATATTTCCATTGAAAACAATACTCTCTCAATCAAAGGAATCAGACGCAAACCCTACGACGACAAAACCAACACAGTCTTACTGGAAGAATGCTTCTGGGGAGAATTCTACCGAGAATTAACAATAAACGAAAACTTGGATGTGGAAAAGATAAAAGCCAGCTTACATCAAGGTATTCTAATTGTTGAAATTCCCATCCTTAGAGTTGCATCACAAAAGAAAATTACCGTAGATTTTAGCTAAGGATTTTCCTCAAAAAGGTTTTCCGAAAGTACTTGTTCACCGGATTTTGTTTGATAGCTTGTAGGTGCTTGGCGGTGCAGTAGCCTTTATTTCGTTCCCAATCGTAGTCAGGAAACTCCAAGTGAATTTGATGCATTAGATTATCTCTGGTAACTTTGGCGTAGTTGCTGGCTAGGGCTACGCTGAGGTACTTGTCGTCAGCTCCGTTTTCCCGGTGGATCTCATATTCAAAGCTATTACCGCTAAAAAGGTCCCTGGAAGTTATCCGTGCCAAAAAATCTAAAGACGGATTTAAACTCAAATTGTTTATTTTCGCTATTTTTTTTGTTAGTTCGGGATTTAACTTAGGCAGCAACTTTATCTTTCCGTCGGCAATTAACTTAACCTTGCAAATAGTTGACTCACTTCTGAAAATTCTCGGCAGAACAACTTCATGATGCAAAATTTCCGCAAGAATGACCAGCAAATGAGAAATGCAAACTCCAATTCCATATTCATCAATCAAATCATTATCTGCCATCAAAACCTTTGCCGATATTTTTTTTCGATTGATAAGCTCAAAAACCTCCAACCTTTCCTTTTCCGTCAACTTCTTACTATCTCTAACTAAACAAAATTCTTTATTTTGCTTGTAGAATAATCCGGCCTCTCTCAGCCAACTCAAATTTTTTTGACGGCTATCAGACTTTACAGAGTTTTCCACATATTCAGGATACAAGCTATCCAGAATAACCGCCCCAACATGCACGGGTCCAACTACCGGACCTCTACCGACCTCATCTATTCCAATAACAAACATTTTCTTTCAGTCATCTGCCATCAAATTTGAAAAGGATACTCAGGTTTGTCAAAGAAAGAAACATATTTGACGAATTTTTAGTTTTTATGCTAATTGTTTAGTAATTAAATTGAACACAATAATATTTGTTTTCTTTGGGGTAACTTAGGTTTCAGGATCCTGATTTTTTAGAATATGAATTCAATATTAATAGTATATACCACAGTTGGCGGAAATACGGCCATGGTTGTGGAAAAAGTTAGTCAGGTGCTGGCAGAAAATGATTTCTCGCCGGAACTAAAAAGAGTTGAGCTGGTAGAATTTTCTGAGATTAAAAACTACGACCTGGTAATTTTAGCTAGCCCCACATATGGTCAAGGAACTGTAGAAGCTCATTTTGTACCCTTTCTCAAAGAAATGAAGAAAGAAGGGCTTAGTGGTCAAAATTGTGTAGTTATCGGCCTTGGTGATGTCAAATATTACCCGCATTATTTAACCGAAGCTACAGCTATTTTAGAAAACTATGTTAAAGAGAGTGGTGGCACTTTGTTTGTTCCCAGTATGAGAATCGGTAAAAACCCAATTTCTCTCTTGGATTCCATGGTCAAAAGTTGGAGCCAAAGATTAGTCAAAAAAATTAAGGAAATTTAAAAAATATTATTACAAAGAATTTTGAAGACAATTGATATTATTTTGTATGAGACGAGTAACAATCAAACTAGCAGGAGAAAGCGGCACCGGACTTGTTAGCACCGGAGAAATAATTTCCATGGCTCTCAAGCGAATGGGTTATTTTATTGCTACGGACAGAGACTATCCTTCGGTAATAAAAGGCGGCCAATCCAATTTTCAGATTAATTTTTCTGATGAGCCAATCTATTCAGTTTCCCAAAATTTTCAAATAGGAATTGCTTTTGACAAGACGGGAATCGATGAGTGCCTGGAAACCTTAAATAAGGGAGGAACTCTCATTCACGGCTACGAAAGACACAGTCGAATCCCTAACTTTCAGAATATAGCTAAAGATAAAGAAATCAATCTGGTCTATTTGCCCGCCAGAACACTGGCTTTAGAACAAGGCGGCAGTGAAATCATGACCAATATGATCCTAATCGGCCTCTTATGGAAAGTCTTGGGTTTTGATCTAACTGAAATCAAGGAAGAAGTTAGCAAGGTGTTCGCCAAAAAACCGAAATTACTGGAAATCGACTTAAGGTGCGTTAATAGCGGCCATGAAGAAGGGGGTAAATTAGAATTACCGACTCTTGATGTGATTCAGCCAGGGAATAATGAAAACACCGTCTTAATCGAAGGAAATGTGGCTTTATCCTTGGGAGCGATTCATTGCGGAGTTAGAAATTACTATGCTTACCCGATGAGTCCGGCTAGCAGCTTACTGACTTACATTTCTAAAATCCAGACCAAAACAAAGATGGTAGTCAAGCAAGCAGAAGATGAAATTACAGCCGTACAAATGGCATTAGGGTCCATGTTTGCCGGATCAAGAGCTTTTGTAGCTACTTCCGGCGGCGGTTTCGATCTGATGGTAGAAACAATTTCTCTGGCCGGCATGATTGAAACTCCTTTAGTCGTCGGTTTGTTGCAAAGACCGGGCCCGGCTACCGGATTACCTACCTGGACAGGGCAAGGGGACCTAAACATGGCAATTCACTCAGGCCATGGAGAATTTGCTCGTATTGTTATGTCAGGATCTGACACTCAGAGTTGCTTTGAGGAGATCCAAAACGCATTTAATCTTGCTGAAAAGTACCAAATTGTGGTTATTTTCCTTAGTGAAAAATTTATCGCTGAAAGCAAAGAAACCGTACCTCTTTTTAAACAGAAAAAAATTCAGATTGAGAGAGGTTTGGTTACTGACGAAGAAGAATTGGCTAATCTGAAACCGGAAAACAGATTTGAAATCACTGAGAACGGGTTATCCAAACGATGGCTTCCGGGTACTTCCAAGGCAGTATATTTTGCTAACGGAGACGAACACCAAGAAGACGGAACTTTGGACGAATCTGAAAAAGTAGTAGAAATGTATGCTAAGAGAATGCGTAAACAGGACACGGTTACTGATATTTTGCCGGAACCTGAAGTCTTTGGACAACCCGATCAAGCTGACATTTCTTTTGTGGGTTGGGGAGGAACTAAAAAAGTAATGCTTGATGTTTTGAGAGAGTTGGAAGGTCAAGGAATTAAGGCTAATTATTTGCATTACACCTACCTTTGGCCTTTAAAAACGGACCGAGTAAATCAATTTTTTGCAGAGAATCCAAATGTACACATTATTGAAGGAAACTACAACAGCCAGCTCGGTACTTTGATTGAAGATAAGACCAAGAACAAATTCCAAGGCAAACTCCTCAAATGGAACGGCCGTAGCTTCAAGCCGGAGGAAATAATTAAGTACACTCAAAACAACCTGAACAAGTAACCTAATAATTTTGATTTTTATGACTAAATTGCAAGAACTTTCCCAAAAATCCGCTCAATTCCAAGCCTTTGAAACCCCTCAAAAACACACTTGGTGTAGCGGTTGCGGGAATTTTGGTATTCTCAACGCCGTTACTCGAAGCCTGGTGCTGGAAGGATATGAACCTCATCAAGTAATGCTTTGCTACGACGTTGGTTGTAGTGGTAACGAGTCGGATAAGGTCATTGCCAATACTATTCACGGTTTACACGGTAGAGTTTTACCTTTGGCCGCCGGAATTAAATTAGCTAACACCAAGATGCCCGTAATAGCTACTGCCGGAGACGGAGCTACTTTTTCGGAAGGGATAAATCACTTGATCCACGCTATCAAAAGTAATTACAATCTTACTTTTATTCTCCACAATAACCAAAACTACGGACTTACTACCGGACAAGCTTCTTCCACTACCCCCAAAGGAATTCCAATGAATGGCTCCAGCCAAGGAAAAGTAGAAGATGTGATTCACACTATGCAGACTGTCATGTCATTGCAACCGGCTTTTGTGGCTCGCAGTTTTTCCGGAAACGTAACTCATTTGACTGAATTACTTAGACAGGCCATTAATTTCCCTGGTTTTGCCTACATAGAAGTACTTCAAGCTTGCCCGACTTACAATAAAACTATGCCCATTGAGTGGTATCTCAAGAGAGTTAAACCAATCGAAGAGTTTGAAGGTTATGACAAACACGATATTGAGCAAGCTAAAGAAATAGTAAAACTAGATAATCAAGAAATTTATCCTATTGGAGTACTTTACGAAAACCCTGATTCTACTTCTTTTTACCAACGATTAATTCCCAGACAAAACCTTGAAACTGAACCCTTGGAAGAAGTGGATCACTTTGATGTTTCCGAGTTACTTACCGAATTTGTCTAGGCTGCCTCTTTTTTTAATTTTATTATAATTAATTGAACTGTTAATTGCCTTTATACTTTCAGAAATTGAAGCTTTTTTGAGTTCCTCGCATATAGCTAAACCCTATTTAAAATTAGACATTTCCAAATTTCACTCGGAGGAAGACCGGCACCCTGAACTCGTTTCAGGGTCTTTTCATTGTTACTCCAGGATCCCCTCATCATCATATAGAGGTGCCGAAATAAGTTCGCCGTGACAGTATGACAAGTGTGTAGGTTTATTCGGATCGACTATACCACAAAAAAATATTCTGCCAATTACAAAAACCCCTCAAAATAAAAGGGGTCTCATTGGTAATGAAATTTTTTTATTCGGAATATTTTAATCCTCTTCACTTGCCGGAAATTCAGCCATCTCAAGCTCTATTTCCTGCTCTTCGTAATTATTATCCTGTTTTAAGACTGTCAAGGTAACAATATCTCCCGGTTTGTATTTGGCAGTTATTTTTACCAAGGTGTTGTCCTGGTTTATTTCTTCACCGTTGACCTTGGTTATAATGTCTCCGTCTTCAACATTAGCCCGATCAGCAGGACTTCCGTCAACTACTGCTCTCTGGCCTTCGCCGGCTGTTACATAAGATCCGTTTTCAACAGGCAAGTTATTTTCTTCTGCAATCTGAGCAGTCAAAGGAATATAAGAAACGCCGATAAACGGACGGCTAATCTCGCCGGTTTCGATTACAGAATTCAAAATAGGCTTCACGCTATTAATCGGAATTGCAAAACCGATATTCTCAGCTTCCGCCTTGGCAACATTTACACCAATCACGTTTCCGGCTATGTCTAAGAGAGGCCCTCCTGAATTTCCAGGATTAATACTAGCATCCGTCTGTATAAGATTACTCAAAGTTTCCCTTGGACTAAGTAACCCGCCGGCTACTATTTCCCTTCCTAGACCGGAGACAATTCCTTTACTTACAGTATTGCTAAACTGACCTAGGGAATTACCAATAGCTATAGCCTCTTGACCAACCTGAATTTGGTCAGAATCTGCTAAATCAATAGGTTTTACTTCTTGGCCCACATCCCCGGTATTAATTTTCAAAAATGCGATGTCCAAAATTGGATCTCTAGCCAAGACCTCTGCCTCCACTTCTTCTCCATTGTTAAAAATTACCGTATAATCAGCATTAGTTTCCCCAACTACGTGTTTGTTCGTAACGATATGGCCTTCTTCAGTAACAATAAAGCCACTCCCGGCCCCAACTTGTTGTTCTTGAGTTTCACCGTTTGAACCACCTGGATTTCTAAAAAAATCTCTAAAGTCCTCAAAACTGTCAAAATCATTAAAATCTCTAAACCTGGACACTTCTTGGGTGATGATCACACTTACCACAGAATCCTGGGATTTATTAACTGCATCAACTACAGAAGATTCCCCGACAGTTGTATCAACTTCGTTGACGAGCTCCTCAGAGTTTGTATCTTGAGCTTGAGCCTGATTTTCACTAGAATTAAGATACATAAAGGCTAAACCCCCTCCAAACCCAAGCACACCAAAAAGTAGTCCGCTAATTACCAGTGTTCCCAAAATTAAACCTATAGTTTTTAAACCGCTGCCTTTTCTTTCTTGCTTTGGCTGTTTTTCTACTTGATTAACTTTATCTAAAGAAGAATTCTGAAAGTTATTTGAATTACTTGTTTCGAAGTTATTGTTGTTTATATTGTTTGAATCAGGTACTTGCCTTGCTTTATTTTGGTCATTACTATCGTTAGAAAAACTGTTAAATTGAGACATAAACTGAAAATTAAATTTATAAAATCCTAGAAAAATCTAGTTTGAGGAAGTTGGGGATAGATCGAAGTTATAGAATTTTTTTTGTAAACGGTTCACAATCTTTGAAATGTTGTCTTTAAGTTTTCTTCGGTTAAAAAACTTCGATTAATCGGCTTAAACTTCTGTTTGCACTTGAGCATAAAATAGGTAAAATGTCAAATCAAGGCAGGGAAAGTAAAAGAGGTTCACAAGCCTAATTTGTCGCTAATTAATCAAGTAAAAACAAATTTTTTCAGACAACTTTTGAGGAATAAATTTGACAGGGAGAGAAAAACTAAATATACTTTATGTTTAGTAACTAATAAATAATTTATTATGATAATTTACAAAAGTAAAAATACTTTTATGCAAAACTGTGATTTTTGTGACTGCAGCTGTTGTTGTTGCGGAAATGAAGGGGGTTGCGGTTGTACAAAAAGTTAAGTTTTTAATAATATTCTTTGCCCGGCTCCCTACAAAAAGGGAGCTTTTTTTATAATTAATAATTTTATATATTTATATGTCTGTTTATCAAAATGTAGCTGAATTAATAGGAGGGACAAAAATTTTACAATTGAACAACTTAAGACCGGAGGGAAATCTGTATGCGAAAATTGAATCAACGAATCCAGGCTGGTCTGTCAAAGATAGAATTGCTTGGTCGATGATCAGAGATGCTGAAGAAAAAGGACTGCTAAAACAAGGTAGTGAAATTGTAGAAGCAACTTCGGGAAATACGGGAGTCGGTTTGGCTATGGTAGCGGCTGCCAGAGGTTATCGTCTAACTGCTGTTATTCCGGAAACTATGTCCATTGAAAGGAGAAAATTAATGGCTTTTTATGGGGCAGAATTAGTACTTACTCCCGGACCTAAAGGAATGAAAGGAGCTGTAACCAAGGCTGATGAACTAGTTGAAGAAAAGGGTGCTTGGACGACCCATCAATTTGAAAATCCGGCAAATCCCCAGATTCATTATCAAACTACCGGACCGGAAATATTTCAATCTACCGGAGGAGAGATCGATATTTTTGTCAGCGGCGTGGGAACAGGAGGCACAATTACCGGTGCCGGAAAGTTTTTGAAAGAACAAAATAACAATATTCAGGTAGTGGCCGTAGAACCCGAAGATTCTCCTGTACTCAGTGGCGGTCAACCCGGTCCACACAAAATTCAAGGGATCGGAGCCGGCTTCGTACCTAACGTTTTAGAAGTTTCATTAATTGACGAAATCCAAAAAGTAGCTCTAAGTGAGTCTTTAGAAACCGCTAAAGACCTGGCTAAAAGAGAAGGGGTGGCTGCCGGTATTTCTTCCGGGGCAGCCCTGGCCGCAGCAAGAAAAGTAGCCGCAAATAACCCTGATAAAAAAGTAGTGGTTATTTTACCTGATACCGGGGAGCGTTATTTATCCACCGTCCTGTTTGAGGATATCCAAGTCTAATGCGAACTTTTTAAATATATTCATAGTGATTTGCTTTTCTCGATCTTTCTACTTTTGAATATTTTATATACAAAACCTTGTAAATTAACAATAAATAAATTAAACTAAGACCAACATGTCACAAGAACTAGTAATGTCTAAACAAAAACCTAAAGACAAAAACCTAAAAATTCCTTTTGCTGTTCAGCAACTTTCCTTTTTCCCAAGTGATGTAAGAGCAGCTTTCAAAAAAGATCCGGCCTTGCACAGTAAACCTCTTAGTTTTTTGGAAATAGTCCTTTATCCCGGTATTTGGGCAATTTTCATGCATCGGTTTGCTTTTTTGCTATATACTATCGGACTTCCTTTTTTACCAAGATTCATCTCCCAGTTTTCCAGGTTATTAACCGGGATTGAAATTCATCCGGGGGCCACCATTGGCCGGGAATTTTTTATAGATCACGGATATGGAGTGGTAATCGGTGAAACTACTGTTATCGGTGACAACGTCTTTTTATATCACCAGGTGACTCTTGGAGCCAGAAAAGTCCAAAACGGTAAACGCCACCCTACTTTGGAAAATAATGTGACTATTGGGACAGACGCCAAGATTTTAGGACCGATAACCGTTGGCGAGAACTCTATAATCGGCACCGGTGCTTTGATCCTCAAGGATATTCCGGCCAATTCTAAAGTAAAGGCGGTAACTGAGACGACGATAGAGCCGGTAAATAAATAAGTCGTTTACTTGCTAATCAGGAAGAATCCTTATCAAATAAGTTGAAAAAATCTTAATCAGAACAGCTAAAAATTACAGCAACTCGTTTTTAACTACCGAAACAATCTTTTCAGCGTCCTTTTGAGTAGTATTTATATTAGTCGGAAAATTGATGACAGCACCCAGAAGTTTGGTGGTAACGGGCAAGGCGGATTCCTCTACTCCTGCCATATGACAATCTACGGTTTTGGGTAAAAAGTAATGGCTATACCAGTTCCCGGGCAAAACTCCGATTACTCGCAAAGCCGCAAATAATTTTGAAAACTTTTTCTTGGCTGAAATATCTTGATTACCAAAAAATTGTAAATTTACCGGAAAACGTAAATAGATATTGTTTTTCTGATAAGTCAGATCAAGCTCTGAAGCGTAAAATTGAGCTAGTTTTCGGCGATGACTACTCATTTTTTCGAATTTTCTTAGTTGCGTTAAAAGTAATTCGGCTAAATGAAAGGAAAACTTGGAAGGGGAAGAAACTTTGTCCGTACACCTAGCTTCTTCAGAAGTGTAGACCGGTTCGGCAATTCCCGCTTTTTGGCTGGAAAATAGAATCATTTTGCCAATATTCAGATGATAAAACGGTTTAACCAGTAGTGTAATGAGAGGGAGATAAAAAAGTGATTGAATAACTCTCTTATACCTCATTTTCGGCAAGTCTTGAAAATCCTGTTGCACTTTTTCTTGCCAGTCTTTATCTTTATTATTTATTATCGCTGCCCCACCGATAGTGCTGGAAATAATTTTATCTCTACCAAAGCTAAAAATTGCTGCATCACCAATATTTCCGATTTTTTTATCTTCATACTCCGCACCAAGACTGTGGGCACAGTCTTCGATTAGAATTAAATTGTGCTTTTTACATATATCCAATACTCTCCCCATGTCAGGAATGATACCAAAACTATATTGGATAATTAATACCTTGGTTTTTGGCGTGATTGATTGTTCTAATTTGTCCAGATCAAAGTTATAAGTTGTTTCATCAATATCGCAGACAACGGGTTTGAGGTTGCTTTGCAAAACGCTGTTGGGAACAACCACACAGGAAAAGGCTTGAATAATTACTTCTGATTGAGCAGGTAAATTGAGGTTTTTGAGTAGTAGCCAAAGGGCCGTTCTCCCTGAATCTACCAACCAGACTTGGTCTTCCGCATTTCTCTTCAAATAGTTATTAAACCAATTTTGCACTTCCTTAAAACTGCCTGACTTAGTTAGAAAAGGTAATAAAAGGATCTTTAGGGACTTAGAGGTATCGTCTAATTGGTAATTGGGTCCGATTTCGCAGGCTACAATTTTTTTTCCAAAACTTAGCATTTTATATCTTTATTGATTGATTATTTTACACCTTCAATCTGACACTATTTTATTTTTTTTGCAAGAGAAAAAGAAAGGTAGTTTTACCTGAGAAACCGGGATGTATTTTACATTTATTTTAATAGATTTAAGATGTTTTTGCCGAAGAAAGTTAAGGCACTTCATTTGCTTCAAACGATTGACAAAATACAAAATATTTGCCAAAAATTGGCTAAGTTAAGATATTAAACTAAAGAAGTAGAAAAATGACACCAATACAAAATGACCATATCGCCAAAGACCTTAAACTCAAAGAAATTCTGGCCAGCATTCCCAGAGAATACATGAAAAAAGATCTTAAAAGAGCTTGGTTAAATTTTCTGCTTAGTTTCTCTTTGGCTCTTTTTGGGGTTTTACTAATGATCTTTTTACCCTGGTTTTTAATTTGGATCGGCTGGATAGTTACCGGCCTGGGAATGGCTAGTCTATTTGCCATTTTTCACGAGTGCGGGCACGGATCTTTTGCCGACAAGAAAACCAACAACATTCTAGGACACGTTATCAGTAGTCTCCTACTTTACCCATATACTCCTTGGGTGATTAGTCACAACAAGCATCATGCCTATACTGATCATTTAGAAAAAGACACGGCCTGGAGACCCACTTCTCCAGAAGTCTATCAGAACTCCTCACTTACCAAAAAAATTTACATCAGAATCAGCAGGAGCGTTCTATTTCCTATAGAGTCTATCAGATACATGCTCTCTAATTCTCTTAATTTTAAAGATTATAAACCTAGAGAGAAAAAGGAAGTAATAATTTCAAATCTGGTTGTTTTGTTTAGTGCAGTTGTAATTTTTGGAACTATAATTTATTTCGCAGGCCCTATCGGTTTTGTAATTTATTGGTTGATCCCGTGGTTTGTTTTTCACTTTTTAGCTGCCATGGTAACTCTTCTTCACCACACTTCCCCGGAAGTAAAATTTTATACTGCCGATGAATGGAGTAAGGAAAAATCTAATATTCTTAGTACCGTCCATATGAAATATCCCGGATGGTTAGAATTTATCTTACATGACTTTAATGTTCACGTGCCTCACCATGTTTCCACTGCTATTCCTTCATACAACCTCAAAAAAGCCCATAAAAGCCTAAAGTCTAAATATGGCGATTACATCCACGAGTACAACCTGTCTCCAAAATATCTTTTGAAAGTCCTGGATGAGTGTAAACTTTACGATAGGGGAGAGGATAAGTTTGTTAAATTCATGTAGACAGTTTCTTGATTAACTTTTCTTGAAAATAAACAGATTATTAATGCTCTGATGTTTTTACTACACATACAAACAACGAAACAAACCTAAGCCTATTTAATTATTCCTTTAATATCACTTACAATCAGTTCTGTAAACTTTAGTCTTATAGGTCGATACGGACTAACACGACGAGTTTTGGCTTAGAATGATATAACAACTTCATTGACAAAATAAAGAAAACCAATCTTTTAGTTTAGCAACTAAATATTTGTGATATGTCATACAAAATATTTTCTTTGTTTGGGTTGATCTATGTTGTTTCTTTTATTCCTGCCTTGATAATGGAAATCATCCATGCTTATAACCCTCTACAGGGCTTCGATCTTTGGCTCTATATTGTTACCTACCTAATTAGCCTGTTTTCCGGATCGGTTATGGTTTTCGGATTTTTAAAATTGGGGAGAAGACTTGAAAATAAGTTTCTTGTTTTTGCATCCTTATTACAAATTCTTTCATTGGTATTTTCAACGGTTTATGCAGTTATTACAGCATTAAACCCCGAATTATATAACATATACCATCTATTACCGATCAGTGTAGTAAGTGGGGCAATTATGATTAGTTTTGGAATGGCCTTATTTAAACTAAAGGATAAATTTGGAAGTATTGCACCTACAATTGGCACTCTAGATATAGTTTCAGGAACGCTTCTTTCTACCTTGATATTGGTCTTTATAGCCATTCCGCTACAACTTGTTTCTATTACCTTGGCATCTATTCTTCTTTATGGAGCTGACCGGAAATTGGAAAATTAAAACTAACTAATGCTCGACAATTAGACAAATTCTTAAAAAAATTTTAGTCTCGGGCACATCATGCATATTGAAGAAGTCAGAAAAAAAACTATCAAAATTGTTATACTTTGGTCAGTAATTATAGGTGGTTTAATTGGTTTGATGACCCCAACCACAGTTTCTTCTTACCAGAATTCGTCTACTTGTGAAGGGTTCTTAATCTGTTCAATTGAAAAAATTTATTTGGCTTTAAATAGAAGTAATTAAAATATACTTATCGAGCCTACAGCAACGACTTGTAAGCACTAGCATAATTCTTAGATAATCGAGAATGTAATTCTTATTTGTACGTAGTTAGCTTTTTTTATCGAAACCCCTTATTCCAGATTACCGCAATTGACAACAAGTTTTTAGTAAAATATACTTATATATATGAATCCGGATGAGCTCAGAAAAAAGATTGTTAAGACCATAATCCTTTGGTCTGTAGTAATCGGCGGTTTAATAGGCCTAATGATACCAACACCTGTATCATCTCAGCAACCGGAAGATCCGTGTCAGTATAACCCTCAAGCATGTTATGTTACCCCCGGCGGTAATGTCTTGGATACAATTATAAGAACCTTAACCGGACTTGCCGCTAATATTTCATATGTTTCAGCAGGTTTTGCAGTTCTTGGTTACGTAATCGGTGGTCTTTTCTATATGTTCAATAGAGAACAAACCGGATTAGCAATCATTAAATATGTTACTATTGGCTTTCTATTTATTATCTTTTCCTTCACCATTGTTAGCTTAATCCTATTTATTGCGACCAATATTTTTTAAAGACTGACCAAGTCCGGTTTTATTTATTGGTTGCCGGTTAGCTACCCTTTTAAATTTCATCTTGTTATCTAATTGAGTTTTTTCTTTGAATTAAGTATAATCGTAACTATGCCAAATAAGCCTTTAGAAGATATTCATTTATCATCCTATGAGTGTTGAAGTAAGATCCGTTTAAAGAAATAGCATTTTTTCTAAGTTTAAGCCATTTTTTGGAATCAAAATGGTAGATGGGCAAAATTAATTTCTCCAGTTTTACGTACAGGTCTTCCAATTCTTGAACCTCATTATTTGATTCTAAAGAACCAATAGCCCAACCGTTCTGACCTTCTATCCAACCTTCAAGCCACCAACCGTCTAAAGTTGAAAAATTCGGAACTCCGTTCAAAGCTGCCTTCATTCCACTGGTCCCCGAAGCCTCCAAAGGTTTAATCGGGTTATTCAGCCAAATATCACAACCACTTACCAATAATTTGGCGATTTCCATATCATAGTCTTGTAGGTAAACTATTTTTAGTTTATCATTTTCTCCGTTTTTAGAAAATTGAAAGATTTTAGAAATTACCGCTTCCATTTCAGAAACATCGGGAAAACTCTTTCCGGCAAATAAAATCTGTAAACCACCAAACTTTTCTGCAATAAATCTCAACCTCTCCATATCCCTAAAAATAAAGTCAGGCCTTTTATAGGCATCTACCCTTCTAGCAAAGCCGATTGTTAGAATATCTGAATTTAAATTTCGGTTATATCCTTTCTGCAAAAAATTAAGCAATTTACTTTTGTTTGTTTTGTGCATATTTGAAATATCGCCATCACTAATCCTAAGAGCATTTCGTAAAACATCCGGAGATTCACGCCAATTATCAAAGTACTTATCAAATACTTGTGCAGTTTCCGGAGCAGTCCAAGTACCGATATCTATTCCGTTTGTAATATAATCAGTCCGGTGATCGGGGAATAGGTCTCGAGTAACCTCAGCGTGTTTTTTGGAAACAGCATTGGTATAACCTGAATAATAGTAACATATATCAGTTAACAGAACTCTTTTACTCGTTTGAAAAGCGGTATTTTTTTGTAATAAATCATAATGTTCCTTCTTCAGAAACTTTTTATATTGACCCGGTTCATAACCTCTGTGACCATGTTTTACCGGAGTATGAGTGGTAAAAACAACTTTTTCTTTGACCCTCTGAACTGTCCTCATTTTTTCTTCCAGACGTAAGCACGCAAAAGCTGCATGACTTTCATTCAAATGATACTTTTTTACTTCACAATTCAGCTTTTCTAAGGCTAAGACACCCCCAATCCCTAAAATTATTTCCTGACGAATTCTGGTTTCTTCATATTTAGTGTATAAGGAAAAAGAAGCATACCTATCTACTTTCTCATTTTCCTCCAAATCAGTATCCAAAAAGAGGATTGGAACTGTACCTTTCGCACCTTTTATTTCGTACATCCAAATTTTAACTGCAGTTTTTCTGCCTTCAATTTCTAAATGAATTCTCTCCTTCAAAGGATTTAGAATGCTTTCATAATCCCAAGTATCGTTTAACTCACCCTGCTCTCCCGTTACATTATCCAAAATTTGCTTAAAATATCCATATTTATAAAGCAGAGTCACCCCTGCCATTTCAATTCCCATGTCCGCAGCTGTTTTGAGAGTATCTCCGGCTAAAATTCCCAAGCCTCCGGCATATGATTTTATTCTTGAGTTTAAGGCTATCTCCATGGAAAAGTAGGCAGCTGTAATTTTTTTTGTAGTCATTTTTGGTTTTTGTTTTTTTGTTATTTAATTTTAACCTATATTTTAATTTCTGCCAATTATTTATTCTATGTCGCCTTATGCTACCTTGCTTTATTAAATATTGTAAGTATGAAAGTCTGCTCCTTTCTCCACTAGAAAATCCGGATTAATTTGAGTCTCTCTTGCAATTAATTGAACGCTACTGCCCCTCCTAACTACCCCGTTTACTTTTTGAGTACCTTCACACCGATAATAACCGCTGCTTATTTCTCCATGCAAATTGCAAGAGTCGGTAGTAGATTCGCTCTTAATAAAGTTATAAGGACAAACTATTTTGCCTCTTTTTCTCATATTTACAAGGTTGCAATTTTTATCATAATTAATGTGATTTTTGGCATAAATCTCCCATCCGGATAATCTCTTGCCGTCTAAACGTTGATAATAATTATTGTGTATTAAGGCGAAGTGCAAATGAACCCCGGTTGCCCCTCCTCCTTCACATGTCGCCTCAGAAAGAGTATTTGCTAAATTGGCTAACCGTTGATTAGCCTGTACATATTGATTATAGTGAACCTGTGGATTTTCCAAGTGATAATACAAGGTTTTCCAACCACCTTCATGTTCCAAAACTATCCTGCAAGATGTTTTGTATATTACCCTACCCGGTGCAGATGCAACAGCCCACATATTTGAAGTATTAGTGCCCCAAGCAGGAAATCTAGGAGTCGGAGCAAAATCCATAGCGGAAAAAACAGAAGATGTGCCTCCGTACGGACCAAAGCCTCCAATGTGTGTTCCGTTATAAACCCACGACTCACCTACCGGAAAAGGCAGTTGCATATTTATCTGTGATGCTGACTCAACTTGAAGATTATTACCCTTCAACAGAAAAGAAAGAATTGCCATTGTCAAACAAACAACAATCACCACTCTCATTTTTAAAACCAACATAGCTTATTGTTTTTTTAATTCATCTATTTCTTCTTGCTGCTTAATAGTATAGAGCGTAAGCTCTTCAATTTTTCTTAGAAGAAGGGCGTTATACTCTTCCAAGTCCAAATCGTTTCCTATTACCTGATCTGCGGAAGGAACATCAGGTAAGTGACCTTTTTCTTCGATATGATTCTTAACATAGTAGATGTCATTTAGCTTGTAATCATCTTCAAATACATAATCGGCGAATATGTCTTGTTTGACCTTAATAGAATTTGCCCGTAATTCACCGTCTATTCTCACAACAGGGCCTTGAATCAACACTCCGCTTTCAAAATCCCTATCAAAATTAATAGTTAGCACATCATGCCGACCTTTATCCACTCCCCAGCCTCTCAGCCAATCTTGATGCACTAAAGCTCGATTTTGCCTCTTCGAACCGCTATTTCTCGAATTTGTAGAATCCAAAACAAATTCTACCCCTCCCACACTTATATCACCTCTCATTCTAAACCCCCCATCTGGGTAAATTGTCATGATCTCTCCTTTCCACCTACCGTCTTCTTCGAAAGAGTGAACTTGCAAATTGTCGATGTCGTTTTTGAATAAATACTTATGACCAGTAGTGTCCCATAAGTATAATAGAGCATCACTAAAATTATTACCACCACTAACCTTTAGAGCTCCGTCGTGGACGTGAAGTCTTTGAGAAGGCTCCGAAGTACCGATTCCAATGTTTTCAGAATTGTTGTACACATTGTTTCCAACTTAGTACCAGGGTTCGTTTTCTTGAGTCTGCACATTTATTTTATTGGTAAATAAAAAACTCGAAAATAATATGACAAAACAATTAAAAATTGTTATATAAATAATGTTAACCTTTTTCATAATTAAAATAGTTATGAATAAACGAGTTAAAATAATTATCATTATATGTCAAGAATAAAAGATATTTTATATATATATTAATATTATGTCTAACAATATTAGTAATAAATTGTACATTGTACGCTATACATTTAAAATTAATTGGCAAAAAAATTTGACAAGTTTCAAATAAATTTTCAAATTGATTGTGCATTCCGGGATCGCAATTATTTTATTATTTTATTAACTTGATTTCTGTGTTTTATGACAAAGGCATATTTACCTGTGAATAAATCTTCGGTCGATCAATCAGAGTTACTTGTATTAATGGTCGAATCTTTTTGGCTTTACATCAGAAGTGTTGATTTCAAACACACAATGAGCAACGAATTGATTGATAGTCTTGAGAGGCTGGAAAAGGAAATTTACATTCTTACCTCTTTACTGGAGGATGAATATGACCACTACTAACCATAACATCCTATTATTAATTTAAGAAAAGTATTTCCTTAAATTGTGCATAACTTTTTTCAAAGTTAATGTCTTTGGAGGATCGAAGGCATTTCTCTCGGAGCTGTTGATACTCATTTGGCTTGTAAGTATATAGAGAATACAACTCATAAATCTTATTAGCCATATCTTGAGGATTGGGCTTACATAAATAACCGTTACCAAAACTCAGTGCATCTCTTAAACCAGGGACATCATATCCAATGACCGGAGTAGCCATGGCATTTGCTTCGGTCACAATTAACCCCCAACCTTCTTTTACAGGAGAAGTACAAAGAACATGAGCTTTTTGCATGAGGTCTTGTTTCTTTTGTTCATCTACCCTACCCCAAAATACTACGTTTTCGCCGAAACCTTTCTTAGTAGCATACTGCTTGAGGTTTTCATTTTCAGTACCCCAACCAACTACCCACAATTTTGCAGTAGGAACTTTCTTTACAAACAATTCGAAGGACCTCATGGTGTGCATAGGACGCTTCATCTTACGGAGACCAATCAACATAATTGTAAACTCACGCTCTTTTTTTTCTGAATCAGTAATTAAATTTAAGCTTCTAAAGGTGGTTCCAAGAATGATGCTGGTTATTTTATTTCTTTTAAATCCGTAGCTTACGAGCTCATTCTTTGTGGATTTAGATATAGTTATAACATTCCCTGAAAATAAAAGAGAGTTTAATTTCACTTGTATCTTTTCAATAAAAAAACCAGTAAAATTAAATATCTTAATTATCCACTTCGGAACACCATGAAAGTGAGTTTGATAAAACCATACATAGCCTTGGATGTGATAATAAATCTGCACTACTTTTTCTGAATCAAAAAATAGGAAGCTGAAACTACCAAAGCAGTTAAATACATCAACCAGATAATCAGTGTCTTTTTTATATTTCTTAACAAAGTAGTAAGCAAGCAACGGAAAATAAAGGATCGATTTACCTATTCTATTTATTTCTACATCATCAACAATTTCTTTTTCCTTACAATTTTCAAACCCCGGAACTAAATGTATGACTTTATAACCATCTTGAATCATCCTCTTGGATAATTCTTGCTGAACTATTTCAGCACCACCTGCTACGGGGTTTTTGATATCTTTCCATGAAATAAACAATACGGTTTTTTCCTTTTTTTCTCCTTTCATTAGTTTTTCTTTAGAAACCAGTATTTAAACCTTAATTTTACTACCTCTACAGCCATAGCCAAAGAGGTCTTTATCGGACTTTTGATTGTACTGTCCGTATCATCACTCCAATCAATCGGTATCTCTAAAATAACCCCTCCTACACTTCTAACATCAACTAAAAAATTTACGTCAAATGCCATATTTGAAATAGTGAGGTTTGGTAAAATCTTTGTGACAATATGTCTACGAATCACTTTAGCACCACACTGGGTATCAGCAATATTTAAATTAAATAAAAAATTAACTAGAAAATTAAAAGAATAGCTCATGACCTTTCTCCTCCAGTTCTTACCGGTAACTATAGATCCGGGAATGTTTCTGGAACCAATAACAGAATCCACGCTATCAATGAAGCTTAACACCCCAAAAAGTCGATGCATCATTTCAGGACTGGTAGAACCATCTGCATCAGTGTAACCTATTAATGAACCACCTGCAATTTTTAAACCCTCTTTTATTGCTCCGCCTTTGCCTACGGCTTCCTGAATGTCAACATAGTTAACTCTACTATTTACTTGGGAATATTTTTTGACTACCTCTTCCGTTCTGTCTCTACAACCATTAAGGATAATTAAGAGTTCATACTTCCCTGAATATTCTTTATCAAAATAGCCAGTATAGTTAATCAATGTTTTTTCGATTCTTTTTTCCTCATTATAGGCAGGAATTATTATTGAAATAAATTCTTCCGAAGACATTTAACTATATTTGAACTTACTTTTTTAATTAGTGTCAAGAAGGCACAAAACAATAAAATATTTCCGAATTGTTATATTTCATCTTATAAAATAAAAATAAAATTTGATTTAAGTTTGACAAAATACTTCCAAGATTAAATTATTTTATTTAGGTTAACCGAACGGTTGCTGAATTTTTACAGAGGAAAGTCGGGACACTCCACATTATGTGCGAAGCAGGTGGCAAGCTAGTAATTTGCCGGATGAAAGTCTAGGGAGCTTTAAATAGCTGAAAAGTGCAACAGAAACATACCGCTTTATAAAAAGTAAGGGTGAAATTGTGAGGTAAGAGCTCACATATGAGTATGGTAACATACCATAGGGCAAACCCCACCTAGTGCAATGCCAAGAAAGGTAGGCAGCGAAGACAAATAACCGTTTCCGCCGGTTCATCACCGGTGTCAGACAGAATCCCGCTTACAGGTTAGCCGAATAAAACAAACCCCTTAAAAAAGGGGTATTATTAATTATCAATTGATCAAAAGGGTATTTAAACTGTCACAAAAAATGAAGCTAATTTAGATAACTTCAGTAGAAAAAAATTATTTTTTAACCTCGTTTTTTTCTACTAACTCCACTACCTCTTTAAATGAATCGATATTATGAAAAGCCAATTCGGAAAGTGCTTTTCTATTTAAACCTAAAGAGCTTTTTTCAACAAGATTAATAAAACTACTATAACTCAAAGGGCTGTCGATCTGATCCAGCGCTCCGTTAATCCTACTAATCCATAATCTCCGAAAATCTCTCTTTCTAATTCTTCTTGATTTATATGCATTTGTTTCTGCCTTTAAAAGTCTTTCCTTGGCAGTACGATATTTTGTGCTCCCTGCGTTAAGATAACCCTTTGCTTTTTTAAGTAGGTATTTTCTTCTTTTATTGGCTATGACACCTCTTTTGACTCTAGACATAAACTTATATTACTTTCCTAAATTTGTCCCATCCTTTGGATACTACAGTACTCCTTTTTGCTTTCAGCTTCCTTCTTCTTGGCTTTCGAATTAACCTATGATTATCGTTTATCCGATTAACTTGCAATTTTCCGGAGGTAGTAGAACTGCCTTTAGAAACTTTTATTCTTTTAACAGCTCCTTTTCTTGTCTTTGGTTTTGTCTTAGAAAGGGACATAAAAAATTTACTTGTACTTGGTTTCAGTATAAAGAGTATGTTTTCGCAAAATAGGATTGTATTTTTTTAAAGTCAACTTTCCTTGTTTTGGCTTACCCTTACCTTTTGATTTAGTTTTTACGTACCTATGAACAACCTTATTCCCTTCTTTATCCTTCTCGGTACTTATTAGTAATATTTTAGTTTTCTGCCAAGCCATAATCAAACTGATAATTATTTTGAAATCTCTTCTTTCTAATTCACTTTTTCTTTATTCTGTTTCTTCTCTGATTTAGAATCATCAACTTCTTCAATTTGAGGAATACCTAAATTAATCCCTTGATTGTAGGAATTAACTAGACGATCAACAATAAATCTAACTGCATTAATAGAATTAATGTTAGATACAATTGTATAATCGAGATTTTTAGGAAGGTATTTTGCATTGATGTTAGTCAGACAAATTACCGGAATACCAATGTTATCAGCCTCTTGAATAGCTACTGCATTTTCCTTGGCATCCAAAACAAGCAAAGCCCCCGGGCGATTATTCTTTAAACCAACCAGACCTCCAAAAAACTTCCTTAATTTGGCTACTTCTTTCTGAATTTGAAGCTGCTCGTTTCTTGCAAGTTTATCAAAAAATCCTTTGTTCGAAAGAATGTTCTCCAGTTTGTCTAGATTCTTAAGAGTCTTTCGGATTGTATTCCAATTAGTTAGAGTACCTCCAAGCCACCTGTGATCAACATATGGCATACCATTTCCGGAAAATTTCTGTGCATATTCCTTGGTAAGATCATTCAGATGCCTCGAAGTACCAATAACAAGAATCTGTTTTCTTCTCTGGCCTAACCTTGTCATTAATTCTTCAGACCGCTCTATAGATTTTTTGGTTTCCACCAAATTAATAATACATAGCCCATTATCAATTCCGTAAACTTTGTCTTTGAGTTTAGAATTAATTTTTGACTTGCTATTACCTCTATGAGCTCCTGTTTCAAAGAGGCTCATTAAACTTAGTTGACCATTATTACTCATATACTTTGGACTCTTTTAATCAAATTATTCAAGAGCAACAGTAGCCCCCGCACCGGAAAGTTCGGTTTTCAGTTTTTCGGCATCTTCCTTCTTGGCATTCTCCAGAACAACAAAAGGAGCACCTTCTACTTTAGTCTTGGCCTCAGCCAAACCAATGTTTAATGCGTTTTTTACAACTTTTATTACCGCAATTTTTTTGTCGGCCGGCACCTCGGCAACTTTAACATTAAACTCGGTCTTTTCTTCAGCAGCTTCACCTTGATCTCCAGCAGAAGCACCGGCAGCCGGTGCAGCTACAGCAGCTACGGGAGCCGCCGCAGAAACATCAAAGGTTTCCTCAATTGCTTTTACTAACTCAGAGGCTTCTAACAAAGAAAGCTCTTTTAATTCCTTGATGATTGAATCAACTTTTGCAGACATATAATACTATTTTTGCACAAACTTATAAAAGATTAATTACGAAATTATTCTTGTCAAGAGTAGATTTTTTGACGATTCTACTCCTTAATAGTTTTTGATGCTTCAGAAACCCCTCTGACAACCCCTGTTGGCACTTCATTAACTGTAATTGCAATTTTAGCGATAACCTGGCTCAAACTTCCGGCTACCATTGACATTGAATCACTAAAGCTCGGCACTTTAGAAAGATTAATAGTGTCTTTGGCGTCCATAAACTCACCGTTAACAACAGCACCGACGATACTTATGCTATCTTTGTAGTCTTTTTTCCCTACAATTTCAACAAGTACTTTAGGAACAGTCACCTCATCGCTTTTTTCCGGATCGTTAAGATAGCCAAGATATGTCTGACCAACTAATTCCGGAACATTATCAAAAGACTTTTGAACTAAGGTATTTTTTACAATGCGCAATTTCACACCCTGTTCATATGCCTTTCTTCTAATTTCAAAATTTGCTTGAGAATCGATAGAGTTTTTAGCTTCTTTCGTAGTTAACAAAACCACTGATCTTTGAACCTTAACCTGGTTATCAATTTCACCCAAAATTTCAGTTTTTTTCCTTTTGGATAGTGCCATAAAGAATTTTTTTGCATCAAAAACAAGATCCCGGATTTTCCTACAACTGGATTTAGAGGATTAATCCCTACCTGTTGTCTTAGGACCTGAATAAACAGCTAGAGTAAAATTACCTTTTTTGTCAAGAAAGATTACAAAGATATAAGCAAGGATTTGACAAAGGTCATAAAAAATATCACTCTTTTGTCGTCTAATAAAACATCTGAGATAATATCTTATGGGAAGAAACTTTTCTACTTCACAAAAAAATAAGAGGAAAACTGCCAAGAAAAGAAGTATCAGTAAAACTAACAGAGAGTTGGTGTTAAATATCTATATGTTTCTTCTCAACAGCGAGACTATGAGAAAATGCTTTTGGAATATCAAATCTGTAGATTATAACAAAGTTAACCAAACTTTGGATGTAGGAATAAATACAACCAAAGGTAAACTGGGCACCACTCTCGGAAAATTAAGAAAAAACAGTAAAAACCTTTCTGATTACCTATTCAACCAGGGAATAACCTTCAGAAAGGCTAAAATTAACTTTTTTGTGGATAAAGAAGATGTTGAAATGGAGAGGATCTACAACCTCTTGGACTCTGTAGATGAGAATAAAAGCTATAATAACAATAAGAACAATTCTAAGCAATAATTGTTATTTACCGACAATTAATGCTTTTTAATGCATTTGGTTTTGGTTTTAATAACATAATACTATAATAATATGGATCAAATACTGTGGATTTTTAGAAACTTTGTTTATAATCCCTTACTTAATATTCTTGAGCTACTATTTCATTGGACAGGAGACATAGGTGTTTCTATTCTAATCCTTTCTCTTATTATTAATTTACTTCTCTGGCCTTTATTCGCCAAGTCCTATATAAATTCCCAAAAAACAAGATTCCTTCAACCGAAATTAAAAGAAATACAAGAGAAATATAAAGATGACAAGCAGAAGATGCTTCATGAAACCATGGCTTTTAACCGAAAGCATGGTATAAGAAATAGTTCAATTTTTTTGGTTCTCTTTGCTCAATTATTTTTTATTTCCGGACTATGGTATTTAATCAATGACGTTTCCAACAGTAGAGAAATTATTGGTTTGTACCCTTTTTTATTTGATGATACTAAAGCCAGTTTTGATACTTTAGCCTTTGGCTTTTTGGAGATTGGCACCCCGGCCAGAGATTTTATAATTTTACCTATCCTCAACGGTATATTTACTTTTGCTCAAGGATATTATACTTTCCGAATCGCTCCTCAACCTAAAATAGCTCCGAAACCTAAAGAAAAAGAAAAGGAAAAAAGTGCCTTTGACCCGGAAACCTTTCAAAAGAGTTTGGAATTCCAATCAATCTATGTCTTTCCGGCTTTAATCTTCTTTGTAAATTTAGGCTTTCCTGTAGGTCTTAGTCTTTATTCGGTCATCTTAAGTTTAGTTTCCTTAATTAGACAAGTCTTTTTAACCATGTATTACTCCAAACACACCGACAAATTGATGGAAGAAATTGTAGAGTCCGACCCAACTGCAAAAGACGATAACCCCGATAATAATTTAGAAAACACAGCAAATCCGGCTAATTTAACTGATGATCCTCAACCTACAAAGGTAATTGAAAAAGATCAGGTCGACAAAAAGAAAACTACTAAAAAAGGAAAAAAGACCAAGAAAAAGAAGTCTTCAAAGTAATGCTTTTATCTGCCCGGATAACCTTTTAATGTTATTCTTTCAAAATTACCTATAAATTCCTTTTTCTAACCTCACAAGCTGCATATTAGTTAGGTTGTTCTTTAAAAAAATTGAAAAAAGTCACCTTTCGGTTGTTATTTATAGGCACCCCCTCTTAAACCTGGATAATTCCAAATTTTTCTCCGTCACTTGCCAATTGGCCATCCTGAATTTGCCACCACGTCATCCTGAAAAGTCGACGTCATACTGAATTTATTTCAGGATCTATTCCAAGAGATGTCGAAACAAGTTCGCCGTGACAATTGTGTATAGGTTATGTTCGGATCGACTATAAAAACCACCTATAAAACCTGTTAGTACAGTAAAATTCAACTAAATCAGGGGTTGATCTTTCGTGCTCTTGAAGAATTAGTAACGGTAACTAATCTTATATTACGAGACTAAAAAACAAAAAGTATGATTTGTGATAAGATCGATTTAATAAAAATAATTTCGGCCTAATATTTGGCTTAGAAAGAAGTGTATAACTTAGATTTTATATCTTAGTTTCATCTATAGCATAGACCATTCCCGGTTCAAAGAAAGATGATCTGTCAACGGCCCTTTGAGCACTCTGAGGTATTCCGATAGTGTCAGCCAAAAAACTTTCGGCAGAGAAGGAGCTAAAGAAAGATGACTGAGCTTTTAATTGTAAAATGTCGTATTTATCTAGGTCAGAATTTGATGCTGCTTTATTAATAGCCTTATCCAACTGCCCTACCTCATCGATCATACCATATTCTTTGGCCGTTTCATTGTCATATGTAAGGCCGTTTGCAAATTCCAAAACTTTGTCTTTAGGTAAACCTCTGGATTCAGAGACCAGGTCCACAAATCTATTATAACTTTTATCCACTTGATCCTGTAAATATTGTCTCTCATCAGAAGACATTTCTTTAAGAGGGTTTCCAATATCTTTAGTGTCAGATGACTTAATTACTTCCTGCTTATAGCCGACTTTATCAGCTAATTCCTTATAATTTGTTATAGCTATTAACACACCAACACTTCCTGTTTCCCCATATGGATTTCCGACAATATAGTTATTGCTTTTGTAAGTAGCCCATAAGCCACCGCTTGCCGAGATCATATCATAATAATAGACTGCTTGGTCTTGACCTTTGGCCCTCATAAGATCTTCAATCTGATCTCCAAGTATCTCTGAAGCAAAAATCATTCCTCCGGGAGTATTTACTCGAAAAACTACATTTTTGATATTATCATCCTTTTTGATAGCTTCAAAGTCTTTGGCCACCAATTCAGTATAAATCCCTTCCAATCTATTTTCAGGGCCCATATCCCTCGATCCGACCATGATAGCACCCTGCAAATCATAGATTAAAACAGCATTTTCAGTGCTTTCGTTTTGACTAAGAACATCATATTCCAAAGATGATTCAGAAACAGACTCGGATCCGGCAAAACTTACCAATATAACAACTAATATTATAAATGAAATTAACAGCCAAACCAGTCCAGAAAGAAATCCGGGTAGGGAAAAAAGAACATAGCTAATAAGAAATCCTCCTAATCTGGGACGAACTTCGACAACTTGCGATTGATTCTCGTTTTTACTCATATTTTGAATATTACAAGATATATTTTTTCATACTTGTGTGTTATAGTCAAATACACACATCCAAGCTCAAGACCAATCTCAATATTAAAATCAGCAAAACCGGATCTGATATTATAAATTTAATTTAAACTGCCAAAACTCTTAACATTCTAATTTTGACCAACCTATGTTAATGTAATATACTTATCCGGTTTGTATCCTATTATCAAAAATAAACATAACCTAAACAAGCATGTCTTACATAAGAAATAACATCTCTTTAATATTTCTAAGGTTGCTTCAAGTAATAACACTTATATCATTATTTCTATGTTTAGTATATTACCATAGCATCAATACCAGTGCCAATAATATAAACTATGCTGAATTACCGTCAATTGAAGAACCAACAAAATCAGTTTATCTGTCACCAAACGGTAACGATTCTTCCTTAGGAGATATTAACAACCCCCTCAAATCATTTAGCGAAGCCATTTCCAGATTACCTGCAGGAACTAAAACGGAACCTGCCTATTCTGAAATAGTACTTCTTCCCGGAATTTATTCTCCTGGGCAGACATGGAGACAGTCTTGCTATAACTACAGAAATTACGACAATACAGGCTCCAGAAACATAAGTATCCGCGGTGTTGAAACAGCAACTCCCGATCAAATCATTATCGATGGATCGAATGTAAACAACGGCAATAACAGCAACCTTATTTGGCTGGCAGGAAATAGCATCTCAGTTAAAAACCTAACCTTGCAAGGAGGAAACGTACACTACGGTAATTCAATGAAATTCGGAACTGATTACCAAGACGGAACTGTAGACTGTAGTGATCAACCAACACAAGATATTCATATTGACAATGTAATAATCAAAAACTTTTATAGTCACGCTCTTCAGCTAAGTGAAATCGATAGAGTCTTGGTAGAAAATAGTGAGTTATACGATAATAACTGGATTAACCAAAACGGATTAATTAGCGGTAGTGGCTGGCCTTCATCTCTTAAAGCCAGGCTATCAAATAATGTTACCTTTAGAAACAATTTAATTCATGACAACTGGGGAGAAGGTATTATAATCAATCGTACGGAGAAAGCGGACGTCTACAACAACGAAATTTATGATAATTATTCAGTTAACTTGTATGGTGATAATGCTATTAAAACAGTTTTCCGAAATAATCTAATCTATAACACTAATTCCGATTATTGGCGTAATGACATGGCTCCTTCAGGCATTACTCTTAGTACTGAATATTACTCAGGCGAAGAAAACAAGAATAGAGTCGAAGGTATTTACGTGTATAACAACCTCATTTTTGATACCGGAGAAGCCATAAAAGTCGGAGCTTATAGAGAAGATAATTTCCCGGTAAGTTTTCGAAACATTTACATTGTTAATAACTCAATATTTGGACTATCCGGGTCATCAAGTAGTAATAAAACCGGTTTTTGGTTGGATTTTGACCAAATCGAAACCGGAAACATGCAAGTTGATAATTTCAATTTAGAAAATAATATTTTTGGCATTAGTGAGGGACGTATGGCCAGAGGGACTTGGCAAACGATCTTTTCTGAGATAAAATTCGGATACAATTTATGGTCAGCTGAACCTTCTCACGGAGAATATCGATTATACAACCCCACTACAGACAAGGTAAGTAATAATATACCAACATTCGTAGAAGCCACTGACTTAATTAAAATAACACCCCCAAATAATAATCTCGATTTTTCAGGATTCTCACACCCGTTTGTTGTCTACGATTATAAATACAATCAAAGACCGGGTTCAATTAATGTCGGTGCTTTAGATATAATTAACCCCTCCCTCCCCACCTTCACCTACCAAGCCGAATCCCTCTACAAAATACAAGG
>CAYSWH010000002.1:0-80705 GCA_964434775.1 uncultured Candidatus Saccharibacteria bacterium
ATGCCGAAACAAGTTCGCCGTGACAGGTGTATAGGTTATATTCGGATAGACTATAAATTACTTTGACGCTTCAACGACCTGATTGCCGGAAGGTTTCAATTCCTACGAATTACTTCTTAGTTCCCGGAGAAAGCAGCTCAGAAAAAAGTTGAGTGATGTTATAATTCAACGGGAAATACTTGAACAAACCATTTTCTTTTGGTATACTAGGAAAAGATGTTTACTTTAATAATTGACTTTGATTCAACCTTTGTTACAGTGGAATCTTTGGACGAGGCAGCCAAACTTTTTTTGAAAGAAGACAAAAAGACTCTACAGATTAAAAAGATAACCGAACAGGCCATGAACGGTGAGTTGGATTTTACTATAGCTTTAGAAAAAAGGCTGGAATTATTGGATCTGGATCAGTCAAGACTAACTACTTTGGTAGATTACTTAAAAACAAAGATTAGCCATTCTTTTCTGATAAACAAATATTTTTTTCAAAAAAATTCCGACCGAATATACGTTATCTCCGGCGGTTTTACTGATTTCATCTATCCGACAATTCGGGATTTTGGAATTAAGAAAGAACAGGTTTTAGCTAATACTTTTCTGTATAATAAAGATGGTAAGGTTACCGGGTTTGATCCTCTCAATTGTCTGTCCAAGAGTCAAGGAAAAGTAAAACAAGTAGAAGCTTTAAATTTAAAATCTCCGGTTTATGTTATCGGTGACGGTTATACTGACTATGAAATTAGAGAGCAGGGTCCGGCCGATTTATTTTTTGCTTACACCGAAAGTGTTTTTAGGGAAAAGGTGGTTTCCAAAGCTGATTTTGAGATTAGCAACTTTGATAAGATGATAGATTTTTTGAAAAGAGGCTAAAACTGACTTGGTTCGAAACCTTCTTCTAAAACTAAGTTTGATTTATAGCTAAACCATATTTATAGCCACCCCCTCTTAAACCTAGACATTTCCAAATTCTACTCCGTCACTTGCCAAGTGGTCATCCTGAATTTATTCGTATCAAATACCTCGCCGCTTGCGGCAGAGGGCCGCAAAACACTGTTTCGGGTCTAGGGCTTGCCCTGGGGTTTGATACCAACAGGGGCTAGCACGTTGTGGGGATTCATTTCAGGATCTATCTTCAAAGAGATGCCGAAACAAGTTCGCCGTGACATGTGTATAGGTTATATTCGGATAGACTGCAATATTTCTCTTGAAATTATACCTACCCGACCTCACTAAATTACTTTCACAGAATCAACAAACACACGAATTTAAGATATTTACGGAATTAAGTTTCATGCTCGTTACCAACTGGACAACTTTGATCAATTATTACTTGATTCAAAAAAAGATTATGTCCAAATTAGTTTCGATTAACCCGTCAAATTACCAAGTACTTGGTGAAGTAGAAATTTCCGAAAAAAAAGAAATTCAAGAAAAAGTTAACTTAGCCGGAAAGGCTCAAAAAAAGTGGAGTATGCTTTCCATTCATAAAAGGGTAAGCCAATTATCTTCCTTACTTCCTTTGTTTGAGAAAAAGCGTGAGGAATTATCAATTCTGGCTGCTAGGGAGATGGGAATGCCTCTAACCCAAGCCAGGAGTGATTTTGATTACGGGATTAAGTTTCTAGAATGGTATTTTGAGAATGTATCTAAATATCTCGAACCTGAAATTACTTATCAAAATAATTTTGAAGTGTGTAAAGTTCATTATGAACCGATTGGAGTAGTTGCCGCTATCGTGCCGTGGAATTATCCTTTTTCCAATTTTGTTTGGCAGGCCGGGCAGAATTTAGTTGTAGGAAATGCCGTGATTTTCAAATACTCTGAAGAAATACCTTTGTTTAGCAAAGAAATTGAGAGAACATTTTCTGAATCAGAAGTAATGGAAGGAGTTTTTAGCCAAGTCTACGGAAACGGAGCAGTTGGGTGGGACTTGGTCAATCAGGAAATTGATTTAATTTGCTTTACAGGTAGTACCAAAACAGGTAAAGAACTGTACAAATTGGCTGGAGAAAGATCTATTCCGGCCAAACTGGAGCTTGGCGGTTCGGCTCCGGGGATAGTTTTTGCAGATGCCGATATTGATAAGGCTATAGAAACAATATTTGAAAACAGATTCGGAAATAATGGCCAGATGTGCGACGGACTAAAAAGATTAATCGTTCATAAAAGCAAATATAACGAGGTTGTTACTAAGTTAAAAGAAGTTCTGGAGTCAAAAAATATTGGCGATCCTCTTGATGGAAAAACGGACATTGGCCCTCTGTCGGCTAAAAGACAATTGGAGCCTTTTACGGACCGACTTTATTGGGTAAAGTGACAAGTGATATGAAAGTTTGGCAGGAAGAAGTCTTTGGTCCGGTTCTTCCGATTGTCACCTTTGAAAAAATTGAAGAAGCCCTTGATTTGGCCAACGACACTTGCTACGGTCTTGGAGGATATATTTTTACGGAAGATAAAGATATTTTTCAAGAAACTGCAGCAAGAATTGATACTGGCATGATTGGTCAAAACAATACCTCATATGTTAATCCGGCCAGTCCTTTTGGAGGAAATAAAGACTCCGGTTTTGGCAGAATTCATGGAAAATACGGGTTTAGAGAGCTCTGTAAAATTAAAGTGGTCTCGGAGGAAAAGAGGTAGGTTTCGTGAAAAATATTGGCAACTCTTGAACAAATGGAGTTATTAATTTATTAAATATAATCAATCCGAACAGAACCTATACACACTTATTACGGCGAACTTGTTTCGGCATCTTGTTATTGCTAGGATTCTCAAATAAATTAAACTCGTACTGTCATTTGGAACTTGTATCGGCACCTCATATATCCTGAAATGAATCCCCACAACGCGCTAGCCCCTGTTGGTATCAAACCCCAGGGCAAGCCCTAGACCCGAAACAATGTTTCGGCCCCCGCCGCAAGCGGCGAGGCATTTGATACGAATAAATTCAGGATGACCACTTGGCAAGTGACAGAGTAGAATTTGGAAATGTCTAGGTTTAAGAGGGGGTGGCTATATGTGGAAAATTAAAATTGACTAATTAATACAATTGTCTTTGGCTCGATAAACTAAAATTAAGCCGGTTTTATTATACTTTAGCCTAGCAAATAAAATAAAAATAATATTAAACTTAACCCTCTGTTTTGATTAAGGGAGTTCTTAGGGCTTAAAGAAGTAAAACTTACCTACTCGAAATTTGGAAAATGCCGTCTTGATTGTTTCCGTTGTCGGTAGTGAAATAGATATTTCCGTCAGGGGCTTCGTAGACTTGCCTAATCCGACCGTATCCTTCCAAAACAGGTCCTTTGTCTGTAACATCTCCGTTTTCGCTTACTTCCAAATGTCTAATATGCTCATTTTTAAGTACGGCCATTAACAGATCTCCTTGCAGCTCTTTCCACTGTTCACCCTTTACATATTCCAAACCACACGGAGCAATGGTATTGTCTCCGGAATTCCAAGCAGCACTAATACCTTCAGGAAATTTTTGCAGGTCAGTCATGGGTACATTACTTTCATCGTAGCCCGGCTTAGGATCCCAGCCGAAGTTTCCTTGAGTTAGTCTGTTTACTTCGTCCTCGATCCAAGAGCCGTGTTCTGCCGAATAGCCGATTGGTTGCTCACTGCTTTTCATGTCTTCCGGAATTAAGGCTATTCCTTGGACATTTCGGTGACCGTAAGAGTAAATCCTCGGATCAAAATCACCGCCCAAGTTTCCTTCTATAGCATTGCCTTCAAAATCAACCCGCAGAATTTTACCGTTAAGACTTTGAGGGTCTTGAGGAGTGGAAGAGTCGGCAGCGTCACCGGTAGTGACCCAGAGTACATTTTCTTTGTCTATCAAAATTCTACATCCGGAATGACGTCCTCCGGGGCTTGATTCGATATCTGTAATTAAGTCAGATCTTTCTTGAACTTCGTTTTGTTCATTCAAAGTTAATTTGGCTACAGTTACTCGGGGGTTTAAATCCTCCACTTCTTCGTTAAAACAAACAAAAAAGGTCCGGTCTTCTGCAAAATTCGGGCTTAGGTCAAGACCCATCATTCCCGCTTTTCCTTGATTAAAAAGTTTTTCAGGTGTAAATACTGTTTTTGGTGAGTCGCCCTTTTGAGCAGACTCCACACTACTAAATAAATATAAGCCGGTTTGTCTCTGGGTAAAATAGATTTCTCCTGAAGAAGTAAGCTTGATATCCCATGGTTTGTGTAAATTATCAGCTACTTGATTTACTTTAAATTGCAAAGATTCTTCTTGATCAACAGGGATAACCAAATTTTCATCGGGAGTCTCTTCAAAGCCGACTACCCAGAGAACTGTAAGGACAATAAATGAAAAAACCGCCAAGACAACCAGTAAAGCCGCTATTTTTTTGCTGTAAAGCATATACCTGCTAAGATGACTATTTAGACTATTTATGTCAAGGATTGAACACAATTTTGATTAAATGTCGGCATCAGTAATAAAAACTTTTAAATTATAAAACCTTGAGTAAACCCTACTTGAAATTATTTTTATATCCTTTGAATTGATTTATCTTTAAAAAATATAGAACCGGAAACAGTAGAGAATTTCTCACCACTTCCGGCCTAAACTTCGGCGGCAGCATCTGTGCCGCCTGGAGCGGAGTACGAACCCCGCTTTTTTTGAGGGTACAAAGCCTTACCCTCGTGGCTTGGTGTGGACATCGTTGTCCTATGGTTTTTGTTTTTTGGTGACGCTTAATACAATAGTAAGAGCTCCCCCAAAAATTGCTGCAAAAAAAACAATATTCCATGGGAATGGAGCATTGATTACACCAATTATTAGGGCTATTACTCCTGCTGTCATAACAGCGAAGAGTAATGCTCCCAGGACTGTATTTAGCGCTAGTATCCAAAGGTCCTTCATGTAGGACCTCCTCAACTAGTTCACCTGTCCGTCACAGGCGAATCTTTAGTTTATAGCATACTCTCTCTCTTTTAGCAAGTTTCCGGCTTGATTACAGGAGTTTTTGCGTGGAGTTAGTTATTTTCTCTTTGGACAGGTTTTTTTAACTCCAAGCCGGAGATTATGGTGCCGGAGAATATTAGGATTCCGCCGATAAGCTCCGGAAGGGTTGGGTATTCCAGCAGGATGAGGGCTGAAAGCAGGGTAGCAAAGAGGAGTTCGCTGGCGAGGGTGATGACTCCGAGGTTGGTAGAGACGTTGGCAAAGCCGTAGGCTAGGAGGTAACCAATGGAAACCAAGAAAACACCAAAAATAAAGGCTACAAAAAAGCCGTAAAGGCTGGTTTCTCTAATAATCGATTCTGAACTGAAGAGGGCTACTCCACCGGCCAGAATCGCCCCGGAAAGACTTTGGTAAAAGACAATTGTATCCCGAGATATATCTTTCATCAGCCTTCTAAGAGTATGAGCTGTTCCTTCTAAGGCTCCGGCCAAGAAGCCAAAAAGGCCTAGGCTAAGTATGCTTATTTCAAAGGGGTAGACAAAGAGTAAGAGTCCGAGAAAAGCCAAAAATAAGGATAAAAAATGTTTGGCCGTAAACTTCTCCCGAAAGATAATTTTATCCAAAAGGGCAGTTGAACCCAGACTGCCGGCGTAGAGTAAAAAAAAGGAGTTGGTTACCTTGATCGTATTAACTGAATAAGTAAAAAAGAGAATAGAAGTCGGAAAGACTATGGAAAAGAGAATTATCAAAAGCCAATTCTTCCTACTCAAATTTAAAGGCGAAGCCTTTTTATACAAAAGGACCAGGATGATAATCAGGGAAGCAAAAACAGAACGGATTAGGACCTGACCGGAATCACTAAAACTAACTGACAGCTCCCTGACCAATATTCCAAAAGTTCCTAGAATAACGGCAGTTAAAAGAATAGACAAAAACCCTAGTCTTTGATTCATTATTTGATTTAACTTTGAAACAGCAGTTTTCGTCAATAGGCTTTGAGTAGGATAGTAAAACAACTTCAACTTAGACATCTCGTGGAAGAGAGTTATTCCAAGGCAAAATGTCCAATCTTTATGTTTTAAAGACCCTGAAACGAGTTCAGGATAACGTATCTACTCAAATGTTGATTGCTTTAGAAGTCCAAACGAGTTGAGAGTAGCTTGTTTGGTTTGAGAGAAGTCTTAAGCTAGAACAACAACTTTTTACTTGAACAGTAATTACTTCTTCCTCTGCCAAGAAAAATAAGCTCCGGCAATAAACAAAATAGCCCCGCTAACCAGCATTAAGTAATTTAGATTACTAAAATTAAAGACAATCATTTTGATAATTACAGCCAAAGCAATACTCGACCAAATATACATACCCAGGCCCTTGTCGTAAACTTTGACCGAGAGAGCCAGGTAAGCCAAAACCAGAATAAATAAAAACAGCTCGATGACACTGGCTCCGGAAGAGTTAGTCGCCGCAAAGAGAAGCAGGAGAGAATTTACCACATAAAAAACTTTCTTGGTGTAGTCTTTTTTAAACTCTATTATCTCGTGAGAGAGCCAAAGGAGATAAACTATCTTCATAAAATAATAGGCCACAAAAGGATTTTCCGGAACCAAAAAACCGCCGGCCAGCCCGAATAAATTACAAAAAATTATTAAATACGGGGTTTTGTACTCATCCCCCAAAAGCCTAAGTCCCGTCAGATGAATTGCAATAATTGAGATAGTAAAAGCCATTAAGCCGCTGGCAGCCAAAAAATTAGTAACGATGCCGATATTCTGAGGTATAATTACCAAAAAACCGGCGATAGTATAAAGCAAGATTTTTGTTTTATCGATGTCTTCTTGTTCCAAAGCGATTTTTGGAAAAATCAATACTGAAGCAAGTACAATGTTTGATAAGCTCAGACTGACCAGGATAGCTAATAAATTAATACTGCCCGGAAAAGCAATGTTGAGAATTACTCCCAGAGCAATTAAACTAATCAACATATATTGCAAGGCACTAACATAGTGATTTTTTAGTAGGTAACCATAAATCAGAGAAACCAAAAACCAGACACTAAAGATTTCCGTAAAATATGCTTTGCTAAAACCGATCTCAAAAACATTAAAAGTAGCATAAATTGCTGGTCCAAACCCTAGAAAGGCTATCAAAAACAAGATTTCCGCATTACTTTGAAACTTAGGATTGTTAGCATACTTAAAGCTAAGAGCTACCAGATTGATTACAATAATAACAAAGTAGATAATTCCCAGCTGAGTAAAACTGTCAAAATTAGTCCAGTAATTTGAAACTACCCCAAAAAATCCCGATAGTAACAAAAAAGGTCCGACGATCATTAGGATGTTACTGATATCCAAACCTTCTTTTTTTTCGGTGTGTTTGTTTTTGCTGGAGTCAATGGTTTCTCTGCCCACGCTTTCCGAGTCGGCAATTTTTACAATAATATATGTGATAATTAGAAGCAGCGAAGCTACTAGAGCACCCAAAAACATATCCTAATATTTATCAGGTAAGTTTATAAAATAATAAACCAACCTTTTTCGAGAAAGATTGTAACGAGCGATTGGTTTTTTGTCTATTGAATCTCTTTTAGATTGTTGTTGGAAACAGTTTTTTTGTATCTAGCGGGGCTAATTGTAGCCAAGTACTTCAACAGCTTTCGTCTTCTTCCGACTTTTTTAAGTAGTCCTCTGCGGGAAGAAAAATCTTTGGGGTTAGACTTAAGATGGTCGGTTAAATTAACTATCTCGGTAGTTAAAATAGAGATTTGCACTTCGGGAGAAGCCGTATCTGTATCATGAGTCTGATTTTCTTTAATAATCGTTGGTTTTTTCGCTTTGATTTTCTTTGACATAGCAAGTAATTTCTAACTTAGGGATAATATTTAATTTTGTCAATTGATAAGGTGAGATTAAAACTTGACTTGGATGTTTTCTCTTTCTTTAGGGTTAGTAATCTCAAAAAAGTCAGCGGGTTTAGCACCGGCCAGCCCTTTAAAAATAATAGCCGGGAATTGATCTTGATAAGTATTATAATCTTCGACTGTACTATTGTAGAATCTCCTGGAAGCCAAAATTCTATCTTCCGTATCTACCAGCTCCTGTTGTAACTCCAAGTAGTTTTGATTGGCCTTCAACTCCGGATAACTTTCAGAAAGGGCAAATAATTGTCTTAAAGCTCCGGTAAGCATATTTTCCGCCTCGGCTTTTTCTTTATTTATTCCTTGAATGTCAATAGCCTGTTGTCTGGCTTTGATTACTTTTTCCAGGGTTTCACTTTCGTACTTGCCTGCACCTTTGACAGTTTCAATTAAGTTAGGGATTAAATCGTACCTCCTTTTTAGTTGAACATCAATGTCGCTAGCCGCCTCTCTAACCTTATTCTTCATACCAATTAAGGTGTTGTAAGTCACAATAGCAAAGATTATTATCAAAACTATTAGACCAAGAAAACCTCCTCCGATTAATAACCACATAAAATATATGTTAAATAAATTATTATAAATTGAACCAATATTGTCTTTATAAACATTCAAAAATGAAGTAAAAAGCAAGCTTTGTCAAGTTGACAAATCTGAGATATATTAATTTATATTTTCTTAATTAGGCTTTAGTAATTAATACCAATTAAACGCAAATATGGGTGAATCCAACAACAAATATAATTTTAAAGATCCGATCAAGGAACCGGATAAAAAAGAATTTGATTCATATGTGAATAAGTCTAGAAATGATCTTAAATCCAGACTGTTTGGTAATAAAGATGCCAGAAATTCTTCAATTTGGATATTGTTTTTTGCTCTTCTAATTAGTTTTTCCATTATTTTGTTGGCGATTTTTTTACAATTACAAAACAAAGAAAGAGATTTGCAAGCTGTTAAGCAAGAAGAGGGAGTTATACAGGAAGAGAAAGATTCAGAAAAATATGAAAATGTAATTGCTACCGGACGTTTTAGCCTAGTTCCGAATACTGAACCGCCTTCGGAATTTTCTCTTACTATCCAGGGAGCCGCCTTTCCTTATATTCCTGAAAGACAAGGACAAAAAATTGAGTATTTGGCTCAAATAGAAGTTGACGGGCAAGAAAATACTCTTTTAAGCGGTCTGGAAGCATATGTGACTCAGTCAGATTCGGAATATACCAATCAAGAGTTGGCTGAAAGAGTAGCTGATGAACTGGGCGATGATTTTGCCGTTGCTTCCGAGATTTCCATCAATAACGATAAGATTTTACTACCGATTGAAAATACTGCCAATCCTGAAGCAGACACTTTTTACTATGTGTCGGTTACTGAAGATAATTATTATATTTTCATTCTTTATAATCAGGTGCAAGACAGTCCTGAGTATGTACGTATTACCAGATTTACGGATATGTTAATTGATAATCTTTGGTTAAACTAACTGTTATGCCTGATAATTTAACTTCAAAGGAGATAAAAGATCTCTTGGAAAATAGATCGCTGAATTACGAAGAGGCTTATAGTTTACAACAACTGATTTTAGGAGGAAAGCTTAAAGAAAGTGAATTGGCGGAGATTTTTGAGTTGCAAAAAAAGAGGTCTTTTACGGAGGAAGAAATTTTGGGAATAGTACGGTGCAGTCGTGATTATATGCAGAAGCTGGAAATTGAAGACGAGTCGGCTATTGATGTTTGCGGAACCGGAGGAGATAAGTTAAACACTTTTAACATTTCTACTTTGAATGCAATTGTTTGTGCAGCTTCCGGCGTGCCTGTAGTGAAACACGGTAATAAAGCAGCTTCTTCCAAGTGTGGGGGTGCAGATGTGTTGGAAATGCTCGGAGCAAAAATCACTCTCAGGCCCGAACAAGCAAAAAAATGCTTCCGGGAGTGCGGTTTTGTCTTTCTCTTTGCCCCTCTATATCATCCGGCTTTAATCCACGCCAAAAAGGCCAGACAAGTATTTCAAGAAAGAACCTATTTTAACTATATTGGTCCCTTACTTAATCCGGCCGGAGTAAAGCGTCAATTAGTTGGGGTTTCCGGAAATGATCATGAAATAATTTCGATTTTGGGTAAGACCTTGATTAAGTCCGGTAGTGAAAAAGTCAGATTGGTACAAAGCGGTGAGGGTATGGATGAGGTAAGTCCTTCTTCTATTACACAAGTCTGGGACTTCTTTGGCGGAAATGATGGTTCGGTCGAACTTCGTCACTTCCAAATAAATCCTAAAGATTACGGTTTTGCCCTTCACCCGATAGAAGATATTGTCTGTCTTAATCCGTATCAAAACAAAGAAATAGCTCTGGAAATCTTGCGAGGAAGGGGTTCGGAACCTCAATTGCAAACAGTTTTACTGAATTGTGCGGCTACTCTTCACTTGGCCGGAAGGGTTGGAGATTTTGCCGCCGGGCTTAGTCTAGCTGAAGAGACTATTCAATCAGGGAAAGCCTTGAAGAAACTTGAGCAGTATGTTATTATTTCCAATAGCTTGAATTAGTTTTAAGTCGGATTATTTTCCTATCTTTTATCAAACTTTATTAATCAAATGAAAGTCAGCTCTTTGAAAACAATTGATCTAAATTTTAAAAGTCAAGACCAGGAATACCAAATAGTAATCGGGCAGGGGATTTTGAATAATCTCTTTAGTCATATTGATCACCAAAAATATACTCAAATTTGTCTGATAATTGATCAAAATGTGCAGAAAAAACTTTTTACCAAGAAAATTTTAAAAAAAATCAAAAGCAATTTTGGATTTGATTGTACTCAGAGTAAAGTTAATAAATCCGGCAAAATCCAGGACAGTTTTTTGGTAGAAGTAATAGTCACTTCCGGAGAAGAGTACAAATGTTTACAAACTGTGGATAAATTGTGGAGTAAATTCTTGGAATATAAGCTGGATAGGAAATCTTTGGTAGTAAACATTGGAGGTGGAGTGATCGGAGACATGGGAGGTTTTGCGGCTTCCTGTTATATGCGGGGGATTGACTTTGTCCAAGTTCCTACTACCTTACTTTCACAGGTAGATGCCAGCGTGGGCGGTAAGACCGGTTTTGATTACCGTGGAATTAAAAATCTTATCGGGACTTTTGCTCAACCAAAAAAAGTTCTTATTGATGTTAATACTCTAAAAACTTTGCCTCAAAGAGAACTAGTCGCCGGGGTATCCGAAATTATCAAACATGGCCTTATTTTTGATAGACAATATTTGAAGAAAGTAATTAATCATGATTTTACCGGTTTTTCAGGAGAGGCCTTAGAGTTAATTGAAATAATTTACGAGTCCTGTTTGATTAAGTCTAAAATCGTAGAACAAGATGAAAAGGAATCCGGTCTCAGGAAAATTTTAAATTTCGGTCATACAATCGGACATGCGGTAGAGACTTATAGTTTGAAAACCGAGAATCCTCTATTGCACGGAGAAGCTGTAGGTCTTGGAATGTTAGCTGAGTCAAGGATTAGTTTGGAAGAAAGGATGATAACTCAAGAGGATTTTGATTTGATCAAAAAAGTAATCCAAGAAAAAGGATTGCCGGTTAGCTATTGCTTTAAAAAAGAAGAAGTTTTAGAATTAATTCGCTTTGATAAGAAAAATTTGGGACAAAAACAAAAATGGACTCTATTACAAAAAATTGGAGAAGCTGTATTTGACAATGAACCAAAAAAAGAAAATGTAGAATCCGGTTTGCAGGAAATATTGAGCGAATAAATTTTAACAACCTGCGTTTTTAAAAAAATTCTTAATTTCAGTAAGCCTATTTTTATCAATCAAACTGTCATCTTCAATCTGAATCACTTTATTTTTTGATTTAATTCCTTTAAGGATAACTAAATTATCTTGAGTAGTCCGCAAATATTTTGCCAAGACTTTAATTAATTCAAGATTGGCCTTACCTTCAATCGGTTTGGCCTTGAGTAAGCAAGTATATCCCCCATCATCGGGTTGAATTTCGGTTCTTTTAGAGCCGGTTTTTACTTTAACCTTAATCAGTTGATACAAATGTATGAGTGTTGGGTTTAACAGTAAAGGTCTCAGATAATTATCTTCGGTTTTTTAGAATCCAGTTTTACTTTGACTCTGATTGGTGGTCTGACTTTTTTACCACTTGAATTGTGGGAGCCCTCATTTTTGCTACCCTCGTTGGAGCTTTTTGAGCTCTTGGAATTTGCAGGTTCTTCCTTTTTGGAATCGGTTTTTTTGGCAGATGTCTTTCGCTTCTTGGGTTCTTCCTGCCAAACTTTGGAAATACGGTTAAAAAAGAAATAGCCGGCTGCGTCTTGATGTAATTCGTAGGAAGTAAAGCCGCCGACGCTGATAATTATAGTCTTCTTTTTCTCTTCTTCCAAAGATTTAAGTAAATAATGAAAATCGCCGTCTCCGCTGATTAGGATTAGGATGTCATAATCATTTTTGTAATGCATGGCATCTACGGCAATTTCGATGTCCATATTACCTTTAGTCACCTTATCGTAAACTTTGATAGGTTTTTTAACTACAGTATAACCCCTTTTTTCCAAAAAATTAAGAAAATCTGTTTGTTTTTTGTCTTCCGGGTCAAAAGCCGTGTAAAACTTGGTATCCAGTACCTCGGAATTGGATTTAAACCATTTCACGATCTTGGTAAAATCTATTTTTAGGTTGGCCACTCCCGCAGCATGATACAAATTGGCCGCGTCAATCAGAACCAAAGTCTTTTTGCCTTTGATTAGAGAGGAGAGGTAAGCTGTCAGGTCGTTCTTGTTTTTGGGTGGTACAAAATTTTTGCTGTTCGCCATAAAATCTATGATAATCTTAATAAAATATAATCATTCCGGTTTGTATACACCGGTGGTGTCAAATATAGCCAACCTTTAGGCAAATCAGACAAAAAACACTTAAAAAAAACTTAATAAAAAACGGTCTTAAAAGACGGGTGTCCAATTTGGATTAGGTTATATCTGTATAATCATGATATCGAGAAAGAATAGTTTTGTCAAACCTAAGTTAAGTAAAAAGCAACAGGTGAAATTATTATTTTTGTCTATAAAATAGGACAATATTTTTATAAAGTCTTTTATGGCTAGTCAAAATTTCTCCCGGACAGCAATCTGCACGATTACCGAGTTGTCATCTTGAATCTTTTTCAGGGTCTCTAGGCCGAAAGATACCAAAACAAGCTTGGACAGGTGCCTAGGTTGTGTATAGATCGGCTGTATACTATTTTGGAAGAAGTAAGTCGGGCTTTACATTTTACGTTTTTTTGTTATAATCCAAGTTGGTTACCTTAACGGAAAAGTGCCGGAGCGGTTGAACGGGACACTCTCGAAAAGTGTTGTGCATTTACGTGTACCGTGGGTTCGAATCCCACCTTTTCCGCCAGAAAGCCAAACCACGATCTATATCCATGACCCTCTTATTTATTACTAATTCAATTGAGATCGAGGCCAAAAAAGTTGCCCGCCACTTGTTAGAAAAAAGAATAATTGGGTGTGCCAATGTCTATCCTATACAATCTATGTATCGGTGGGAAAGCAAGATTGTCGAGGGTGTTGAAAATGTGCCCATCGAAAAAACTACCGAAAAAAAGGTCTGAGGAAGTAAGACAAGAAGTTGAGCAAATCCACCCTTACGAGACACCGTGTATTTTAAGAATAGAGGTGGACCCGAATGAAGAGTGACTCAAATGGATTAAAGGTAAGATAAAAATTGAAGTTTGGTTTATATTAAAACTATATAATTGTAAACTTATGCCGAAACTCTCCGGTGGCGTAGTCCACCAAGTTCCCGAAGATTTGCAGATTGCTTTGCTAAACTCCCCGCAATCACTTAAGGCTTGGGAAAGCCTATCCGAACTAGCCCGCAACGAATGGATCTGCTGGACTATTTCAGTCAAAAAACCGGAAACTAGAAAAGAGCACGTTAAGCGAGTTATTGCGGAACTCATGGAAGGCAAAAGACGCCCCTGCTGCTGGCCGGGCTGCCCGCATCGACGCTAACGGAAAGAATGTTTCTGGACCAAAACTCATTAAATTTTGCAAAATTCCGTGAGTGGCATTCACCGAATTTGACTAAAAACGGTGAGTTGGGTATATTTTACATATGTCTAATTTTCAAAGATCAATAGATATTCACAAGGCTTTGGAGCATAACAAGGTTGTTGTTTTGTACGGACCTAGGCAAGTTGGCAAAACTACTTTAGTCAAAAAATTTATAAATAATTTTCAGGGAAAAACTGCATATTATACCGGAGATGATTTGGAATTTGCCAATGATTTGTCAAAATGCAGTCTGGAAATATGCAAAAAGATGTTTTCAGGACTCAATCTTTTGGTGATTGATGAAGCTCAAAAAATTGAAAATGTTGGGCGAGCCATCAAGCTAGTCGTTGATAATATGGAAGAAATTAGGGTAATTCTAACAGGTTCTTCCTCTTTTGATCTAGCCAACAAAACCGGCGAAAGTCTGACCGGTAGAAAAAAAGTTCTCAAACTGTATCCAATTTCACAAACCGAAATTTTGTCTCTCAAAACAAGATATAAACTGGAAAAAGACTTACCCCAAAACCTAGTTTATGGAGCCTATCCTGATATATTGCTGGCTGAGACTTACCAACTGAAAGCAGACAAACTGCGAGAGTTGGTTAATTCTTATTTACTCAGAGATATTTTAAGTTTTCATTTAGTCAAAGATGCTAAAACCATTCGCAATCTGCTCAAACTCTTGGCATTTCAAGTGGGTAGTGAAGTATCGTTAAGTGAACTAGCCTCCAATTTGGAAATTGATAAAAACACGGTTTTGAGACACTTAGATTTACTTGAGAAATCCTTTGTTATTTTTAGTTTGGGCGGGTTTTCCAGGAACTTACGCAAAGAGGTGAATAAAACTCAAAAGTATTATTTTTACGACTTAGGTATTCGGAACTCCTTAATCGCTAATCTGAACGAGCTTAGTTTGCGTAACGATGTGGGACAGTTGTGGGAGAACTTTTTGTTGATAGAAAGGCTAAAAAGAAATGCTTATCTGGAAATTTATCCCAATTATTATTTTTGGCGAACTTACGACCGAAAAGAAATTGATTTTATTGAAGAAATTGGTGGAGGGCTTCAGGCATATGAATTTAAATGGAGAAAAAGAGGTGGTTCCAAGATTGATGAATTTTTGCGAACCTATCCAAATTCCACTTTTCAGACAATCTCCCAAGATAACTATTTTGAATTTGTGAGTTATTGAGATGACCAAATTTAACTATTTTAGAGACTGTCCAAATAATCCTTTACCAAAGCATTGCGGGTTTTTTCAATATTATTGCCAATCATATAGTCGGCAGTCGGTTGAGGTTCCAGCAAAAGCTTGTCGTATAGATCCAGTTCTTGGAGGATTTCCCGGGTTTCCAGGAAAATTGCTGTCCCCTCTTTTGGATTTCTGACCATGAGCCAGGCTTCGCCCAAAGCCCCGTCCCCGACAATAACCCACTTATAACCTTCCAAAGAATAATCCGAATCGTCGAGATTGTTTTTTGCCTGCACCGTCTCTTGAGAAAAGTCGTAAATTACATAGTTCCCTTCCGTATCTCCGCTATAAGCTCCAACCAACAATATCCGATTGTTTTCGGATTTGGAAATGGCGGATACTTCTTGTACAAAATCACCAAAAACAAAAGCCTCACAGGCATTTTTGACTACCAGGCCGGAGCCGTTTTCTTGGAGTTGGTATTCCACTCTGGTCTTTTGCCGACAAGCTTGCTGGAAGCCGGTAGCTCGTAAAGTAGCGATAGTTTCCCAGACACCTACATATTTGTTCAAATCAATTTTTTTTGAAGAGCTGAGAATCTCTTGGCGAGTAACATTCGGATTAACATTCATAAAAACAATACGTAAAGGATTACCAATAAAATACGCCCAAAGCAACCAAACAAGCAGGGCAATGATTAAAATTGCAGAAACTGCTGAAAGCCAAAACATCATTTGGTTCATACCTCCTAGATCCGCTTCTTTTTACAAATCGTCAATACCCAACCTACTCCCTAACCGCAAAAACCTGCAACTCCACCACACCCTCGATTAGTTCTTTTTGCCAAGTTTGGGTGTTTTTGAGAGTTTGGATATCTTAAAACTCTAAATGATCGAATATATCCAGTTTCTATAGTCGATTAATATAGTACAACTAAACCATATTAAAACTAGACACTTCCAAATTTCACTCGGACAAAGACCGTCACCCTGAACTCGTTTCAGGGTCTTTTCATTGTTACTCCAGGATCCCCTCATCATATAGAGGTGCCGAAACAAGTTCGCCGTGACAGGTGTATATAAGTTATGATCGGATCGACTATGATAGCTAAATTCCACCCCGAAGTGCAACACTTTGATTTCTTACCGATATGCAATTGCTTTTCGTTTTATCTGTCATATTTTATCCACTACTCATAATCTCCCCCACCCTCTTTAAATTAAGTTCTCTCAATTCTGTTATCTGTAAATCCACAAAGTCGTATTCAGAGGTAATCTCTTTGACTAGGGCTACGCATTTCATCTTGGCTCTTTTGGCGGCCAGCATGCCAAGTAAACCGTCTTCCAGGACTAGGCAGTTTTGAGGTGGTACTCCCAAGTTTTTCCCGCACTGTAAGAAAATAGCCGGGTCGGGCTTGGGTTTTGGAATGTTCTTATCAAAAGCGGAGACTACACTGAGGAAGTAATTATCAATTTGATGTTTCTTTAGTAGCTCACCAATAAATTCCTGTCTGGAGCCGGAGGCTATGCCCAAATGATAATCCTCTTTTTTTAGATCCACAAGCAATTCTCTTACTCCCGGTATCAAGGGAATGTTACCCCGAATGAGTTCTTGATTGACCATTTCTTCCCGACTTGCAACGGCCTTACCAATGTCGTATTCAGTAAATTCAACCTTATTTTCCCGCAGAATTTCTTTGACCGACAAATCAATTTTACCTCCGGCAAATTTGGAAACAAACTCTTGAGGATCATAATTAACCCCAAAAAAATCTTTGAGTACTTTCACAACGGATTTGGACTTGGCCGCCATGCTGTCAACTACTACTCCGTCAAAGTCAAATATAATCGCCCGGCTATTTTTGGAATAAGTCATTTACATTGTTAATCTCAAGGTCTAATAAAGAAGTCACTTTCAGGTCGGCGGCTACCTCTTGATCGAGATTTTCCAAAAGCCCCGCTACCTTACAACCAGCCTCCTTGGCTCCCTGCATAGCCATTATAGAATCTTCAATGACCAGAGTCTCTTGGGGTTTGACCTCAAGTCTCTTGGCGGTTTCCAGGTAGACATCGGGGGCGGGCTTACCATTAGTTACTTCCTGACCGGAACAAAGCACTTCAAAATATCCGTTTAGATCAATCGTCTCTACTACTTTTTTAATAAAATGTCTCGGGGAACCGGAGGCAATGGCCAATTTTAAGTTCATCTCGGCAAATCGGTAAACCAACTCCTTGGATCCCTCAATCAGCTTAATCTTACTTGCCAAATCCTCGTCCTCATAGATCCTTTTCCACTTTCTTTGACTCATTTCCAAACCTTTGGGAGCAAGTCCGTGTTCTTTGAGGAGAACGTCAAACATATCGTAATCATTAAACCCGTTAAACCTTTTGACGATATCCCATGGGTCAATTTCCACCCCCTCTTCTTTGAGTACTTCACTTTCATTAGTATTGTGAATAGGCAGGGTATCTACCAACACTCCGTCCATATCAAAAATCACCGCTTTCCAAGTCATAATGTATTATTTCTTTATAAATTCCAATATTTTATAATTTGATTCAAAGGCCAAGTCTTCTTTGGAAATATCCTCAATTCTTTTGAAAACAACCTCTTCTACGTCATCTGCAGGCCGTAAATTTGTCAATTCACCCTCCAGGCAAAAATAGAGATCCAAAATAGGTACGTCCAGACCACTGTAGTTATAGGTATTCGGAAAAGTTGTAATATATTCAATTTTAGTAATGTTGGTGATATTAAGTTCTTCCTTAATTTCTCTAACCACCGCCTCTTCTCCGGTCTCTCCCGGTTCTACAAAGCCTCCCGGAAAGTCCAAAAACCCTTTTTTCGGATCATTTTTCCTTTTGGCCAGCAGTATTTGTTTATCTTGTTTGATAACTGCTCCCACAGCCGCCGCCACGTTAACAAAGAAATGAAATCCGCAATTTTGACATTTTAATGAATGAGAACTCGGCCGGTTAATATCTGAGGAACCGCATTTTGGGCAGTAGAAAAGTACTACACTAGGTTTCATAATTTCTTTATTTATACATTTTATTTCTTAAAACCAAGTCCATAATCACCAGGGCAGCCATGGCTTCAACGATGGGTACGGCCCTAGGTAAAACACACGGATCGTGTCTTCCCTTGCCTTCAAATTCTATCTTTTCCCCCTTATTATTGATAGTAGTTTGAGTTTTACCAATCGTAGCTACCGGCTTGATAGCCACCCGAAAGTCAACTTCCTGTCCGGTGGAAAGACCACCCATTACCCCGCCGGCTTTGTTGGTTTTAAATTTGAGTTGATTGTCTTGTTGCTGTGAAGGTAAATCGTTGTGTTCACTGCCTTTTAATTGAGTGCCTCCAAACCCGGAACCGATCTCAAATCCTTTGGTAGCGTTAATACTGAGCATGGCATGAGCCAAAAGAGCAGGTAATTTATCAAATTCAGGCTCTCCCAGGCCTACCGGCAGATTTCTAATGAGGCCTCTAATTACCCCTCCCACAGAATCTTTTTCTTGGCGAATGTTTTCAATCAGGGTAATCATTTGTTCGGCTTTTTGAGGGTCCGGACAACGCACAATATTGGCTTCAATCTGCTCTTTTTTTACCGTAGAAGGAGAAACATCGGTCTTGAGGTCGTACACTTGTTCGGTATAAGCCAAAAACTCCACTCCGTACTTAGCAGATAAATATTTCTTGGCTATAGCTCCGGCTGCCGTCCGTCCGATCATAATCCTGGCACTGCTCCGACCGCCTCCTCGATAATCCCGATTACTATATTTTTGGGAATAAGTATAATCGGCGTGGGAAGGTCTATAGAGATCTTTGAGATGGGAATAATCCTTGGATCTTTGGTCTTGGTTTCTTACTAAGAGGTTTATGGGGGTGCCGGTAGTTTTCCCTTCAAAGATACCGGAGAGTATTTCCACTCTATCTTTTTCATCTCTGAGGGTGGTAATTTTACTTTGACCGGGTCTTCTTCTGTCTAGTTCTTTTTGAATGTCCTCCTCGGATAATTCCAGACCGCTTGGACAGCCATCAATTACGACTCCAACAGCCTGGCCGTGAGACTCTCCGTAAGTAGTAATTCTAAAAACCTCTCCAAAAGTATTAGCAGGCATAATCTTGTACAAAGAAAAAATGTGTGATTTACTTAATATATCTTTTTATGAGTATTACTGTCAAATATCAAGAATTATTATAAATTCCGGATTATGTGGAAAAAGATAAAAAATTTTGTTCAAAGTATAGTTCAAAGAATCTCGGGAAACTCAAAATCCGAGGAATTACAAAAAATCCAGATAATTAATAACTTGGTAGATACTTTTGAAGTAGATTCTCACAAAATTGTCGAAGCTATGGGGGATATAAAAGATCCGGTTCTCAAGCACGAGTATGAAGAAAAGGCTGAAGATTATTTTTCCAAATCAAAGTATAAAATTATTCGTTTTGTTGATTATTCTTACAAACATGACGCTTCATTCGTAGTCACCGTCAAAGGAGCTATTGAGATGATTAATACGTTTTGGCTAAGATTTGTTAACAAAGGAATCAAGGATAATTACATTTCCAAAGATAGTTTAAATAGTGACATGCTTACTTTTGGTGAAAAAGAAGATATTACCAAGATTTTATCGGACAACTTCAAAGGAACCAAAGAAAAAAGTGAGCCGATCTTGCAAATAGTGATCCAAAATATCATTCGCAACAAGAGTTTGGACATGTTGGCTGAAGTAAGGAAGCATGCTGAACTTAGCCGGAAACAAACAAAATTGTTGGCTTAAGGTTCTATAATCAATCCAGCCTATACACACTTATCAAAACGAACTTGTTTCGCCGTGACAGGTGTATAGGTTATATTCGGATAGACTATAACAATGAAAAGACCCTGAAACGAGTTCAGGGTGACGGTCTCCCTCCAAGTTAAATTTGGAAATGTCTAGTTTTAACGTGGTTTAGCTATATAAAACTAAAAAGAATCGATTATTCCGACTCCAACATCTGAGCTTCTTCGTCGAATTCTTCTTGAACGTCAGCCAGGCTTACTTTATCTTTATTAAACCCGGTTCCGGCAGGAATAAGTTGACCAAGAATTACATTTTCTTTCAAGCCGATTAGATTGTCTTTCCGGCCACTGACTACCGCTTCAACCAAAACTCTGGCCGTTTCTTGGAAAGAAGCTGCGGACAAGAAGGATTCAGTAGATAGGGAGGCTCTGGAAATACCGGTAATAATTCTCTTGAAAGTAACCGGCCTTGCTCCTTTGTCCACTAATTGCTTAGCTAATTTCACTGCCAAAGCTCTGCTGATATTTTCACCAGGAGTAAGATCACTATCACCGGCATCAATTATCTGTACTTTGTTACACATTTGCCTGATAATAACTTCAATGTGTTTTTCATTTACGGTGATTCCGTTAGATAGGTAGATTTCATTCAATTCTTCAATAATATATTGTTGTAAAACATCAATTCCGCCAATATCCAAAAGGTTTTGCAGATCCAAAGGTCCTTCACTGATTGCTTGACCTCTGGTTACTCTATTACCTTTTCTAACTAAAAGAGCCATTCCCGGTTCGGTAGTAAATTCCAAAACCTCAGGAGTTAACTGTTTGATGATAACCTCTTTTTCATTGCTTTCGATTTCCCCGGATAGACCGGCAGTAATAATTTGACCGGAAGAATCCAGTATTACAGTATCACTGTTAGAAACATTATCTCCGTTCTTCAATAACAGCTTATCTTTGGAAGGATCAAAAGGCAGTCTATAGACTGAATCTTTGCAAACCACGGTTACCGTAAAGCCGTTATCAATACTTCCTTCTATTTTCTCAACCACACCGTTAATCGGAGAGATCGGGGCCTTAATTTTGGGAGTTCTGGCTTCAAAGATTTCTTCTACTCTCGGAAGACCGGTAGTAATATCGGATTTAGCTAAAATACCTCCGGTGTGTTTGGATCTCATGGTCAATTGAGTACTTGGTTCCCCCAAACTTTGAGCAGCAATAATACCTACAGCAATACCTAGAGCTACAGGTTTGTGAGTGCTAAAGTCGGAACCGTAATCGATTTGAGAAATTCCCCTGGGAGTTCTGGATTTAACAATGGAAGGAATCCAAGCTTCATTAACCTCTTCTTTTTCCAAGACTTTTCTTGTTTTTAGATCAACCAACTGTCCTTTTTTTGCAAGCACCTTTCCGTCTTTGGAAACTATATCTTTTAATAAGAATCGTCCGTAGACTCTTTCGGCAACTGATTTGTTGATTCTCTTGGAATTTTCTTTAGTAATTAAAGTGCCCTCTTTTTCTGCGTCATAGTCATTTACATCACCGTTATTAGTGATAATTACATTTTGAGACACATCCACCAATCTTCTGGTTAGGTAGCCTGCATCAGCGGTCTTAAGTGCGATATCGGCTAAGGCTTTACGCTGTCCTTTCATGGAAATGAAGTATTCCAAACCGGTAAGACCTTCTTTGTAGCCGTGTTGGGCAGGTAGCTCGATTGTTTCTCCGCTGGCAGTTACCGACAAGCCTCTAATACCAACCATCTGGTTCAATTGGGAAATATTACCTCTGGAACCTGAAGAAATCATCAAACCTACATTCCCGTGTTTTTCCATTTGCTCCTTGGTAAACTTACTGATCTCGTCTGAGGCGTCTCTCCAAACACTAACTACTTGCTTATATCTTTCGGGATCGGTCATCATTCCCAGCTCGTAGAGTTCTTGGATTAATATAACTTTGCGGTTAGCTTCTTCCAAGGTTTTTTCTTTACCCTTAGGGCTTATCAAATCTTCCACAGATAAAGTAATTCCGGAACGGGTAACGTACTCAAAAGCCAGATTTTTAATAGTATCCAATGTTTTAGGAAGTATTTCGCCTTCTAATTCGTGATATGATTCGTTGAGGATGCTTTCATATGTTTTTTTATCGATGTCTTGGTTAAAGAACTTATAATCTTTGGGGAAGCATTGATTGAATATAATCCTACCTGCAGTAGTCTCTATGATTTCCTCTTTTGAATTCTCCCGTTCAATTCTTACCTTAATTAACTCTCCCAGCTCAATATTTTTATTTTCAAGGGAAATAACGGCTTCATCCATTGAAGAAAAGAATTTTAATTCTTTTGGTTTTTTGGTCACGATAGTCAAGTAGTAAGCTCCCAGAACGATGTCCTGATGACCGGCAGTAATAAGCTCTCCGCTTGCCGGTTTTAGAAGGTTTTTACTAGCCACCATTAAGTTTTTGGCTTCTTCTTGACCTTTTACCGTGATAGGTAAGTGAACAGCCATTTGGTCTCCGTCAAAATCGGCATTAAAGCCTCTACAAACCAAGGGGTGAAGTTGAATAGCCTTTCCTTCGATCAAGACCGGCTTGAAAGCCAAAAAGGACAAACGATGAAGGGTGGGAGCTCTGTTTAGAAGCACATATTTATCTTTAATAACTTCGTCCAAGATATCGTAGACAATCGGTTTTTTAGTTTCGATCAATCTTCTGGCTGAATGAACATTAAAAGCTTGATCCTCTTCCGGCATTAAATTGTTTTCGGATTTTTGAATAATCTTTCCGATCATAAAAGGCTTAAATAGCTCGAGAGCCATTTCTTTGGGTATTCCACATTGATTTAAATCAAGATTAGGTCCGATAATGATTACCGACCTTCCGGAGTAATCAACCCGTTTTCCAAGTAAATTTTGTCTAAAACGTCCCTGTTTTCCTTTGAGAATATCCGTTAAGGATTTTAAGGGTCTTTTAATACCTGTAGAGGCCATTACTTGCCTTCCTCCCTTGGCAGAGTTATCAATCAAAGCTTCTACCGCCTCTTGAAGCATTCTTTTTTCGTTTCTGAGGATTACTTCCGGGGCACCGATCTGGATCAATTTTCTTAGTCGGTTGTTTCTATTAATTAGTCTTCGATACAGTTCGTTGAGATCAGAAGCGGCGAACCTACCTCCATCCAGTTGAAGCATCGGCCTTAGTTCCGGAGGCAAGACCATTATCCTCTTCAAAACCATCCATTCGGGTCTAGTGTTAGTTGAGATAAACTGTTTTAACAATCGAAGTCTTTGAGACATTTTCTTTTTGTTTTGACCTTTGGTATTGATAATTTTTTCTCTGAGAGCTTCTATCTCTTTTTTTAAGTCTACTTGCTTTAGCAGGTTTTCAACAGCTTCAGCACCAATTTCGGCCTTAAATACAGGGCCGAATTTTTGGGCTAACTCCTGGTATTGTACTTCAGTAATAACATCCTTGTATTGTAGGGAAGAGATTTCTTTTTTTGCTACTTCGGCAATTGTTTCAATTCTAGCAATAGTCTCGGCTTGTTGAGTCTTTAAGATATCCTTGTTGGTTTCGTACTGAGTCTTTAGCTCTTCCACCGGCATTGTTTCTCTGGCTTTATCACTTTGGTACTGCCTGGAGAGTTCTTCAAACTTTTTATCATAATCACCTTTGGTAACTTTAATCCTGGATTGAGCTTCCCGATCAATTTTAGAAATATATTCCTGTCTCAGATCTTCATTTATTTCAGTTATTACATATGCTGAAAAGTATGTAATACGACTAATATCAGCACTTTTTATTTCCAGAACCAAAGAAATTCTAGACGGGATGATTCTTAGAAACCATGGGTGAACACAAGGGGCCGCCAAAGTAATATGGCCCATACGTTCTCTCCTGACTGAAGAATGAGTCACTTCAACTCCGCATTTATCACAAATTACACCGGCGTAGCGATATCTTTTATATTTTCCGCAGGCACATTCCCAATCTTTTACAGGCCCGAATATAGCTTGGCAGAAAAGACCGTTCATTTGTGGGGCTCCTGTTCGATAGTTGATGGTTTCACCAGTCAGAACTTCACCGTAACTCATCTTTTGCATCTCTTCGGGAGACATAAGTTCGAGGTGAATGGATTCAATATTTTTTAATTGGTTGGGAATAGCTACATATGGCATAAAAAGAGAATTAAATTAAGGGTTGATGTTAACTATAATGTCACTAAATAAAAGCAAAAAATAGCCATCTTACGGCTTTTTAAAGAAAAAGGACTGTCTTTCATTTGTTTCATCACGATCTTGGATAAGATATTTAAATAAAAGCAAGGAAATGTCAAGTGTTTAATAATCAAAGTTACCGACACGAATATTAATTTACTCAAAGACTAACATCCTAATAACCAAATCATGATCCTAATTAGCTCTCTAAGATGGTAAATAAAGCTCTAGTCGCAGATTTATCTAAATCTAATTTCTTAAGTTTAGTATAAGTAATTGGCGATACCTTGACGGTTTTACTGTAAAAGATGAACTTCCTTGACAAAAGCTAATTTAAAAATTAATTTACACCACATGGCTAATTCAGTAAGTGTTAATGAAAGACAACCGACAATGAAAGATTTGCTTAAGCATGTTTCCGATAGAAACGAGCCCAAGGTCGGTGATCAATTACAGGGAAAAATTATCTATATTGCCAAAAACGAAGTGTTAATGGATATTGAAAATTTGGGAATAGGGATAGTCCGGGGGAAAGAACTATATAACGAAGAATATTTATCCAGGCTAAAATTAGGTGAAACAATTGATGCGATTCTGGTTGATCTAGATAACGAGCTTGGCCTCATGGAGCTTAGTTTTAGAGCGATCGGAAGAGATAAAATATGGGCTGAGATTAAAGAATCATATGAGCAGAATAAGACAGTGGAATGTAAAATCAGAGATGCTAATAGAGGTGGTTTTTTGATTAAAGTGCAAGGCATTGACGGATTTTTACCGGCTTCTCTTCTTTCTCCGGCTCACGCCATTAAGCAGGTGGGTATCGAAGATAAAAGTTTAATTAATCAAATGAAAAAGTATGTCGGACAAACTTTCAATGTGAAGATTATTAGTATCAATCCTGATATGGATACTTTGATAGTTTCCGAGAAAGCCTTTAGCGATGAGATTGCACAAGCTAAATTATCTAAATACAAAGTGGGAGACGTGGTAGAAGGTCATGTCGTTGGAGCAGTCGACTTTGGAATTTTTGTTCGATTCGATGAACAGTTGGAAGGATTGGTTCATATTTCCGAAATTGCTTGGAAAAAAGTAGAAGACCCTCGTAGAGAGTACAAAATAGGTGATAAGCTTAAAGCAAAAATCGTAGAAATAGACAAGGACAATAGAATTAACCTGTCTATCAAACAAATCTTACCTAACCCGTGGATTGAATTTGCTAAAAAAACCAAACCCGGAGATAACTTTGTAGGTAAAGTTGCTAAAATAGTTACATATGGAGCTATAATTGTTAATGATGAAGATATTCAAGGCCTTTGTCATATTAGCCAAATGAGTGAAACGCCTCTGGAAAGTCCGGCAAAAATCCACGAAGTTCTAAAAGTCGGAGAAGAAAGAGAGTTTACTGTTCTCAGTGTAAGCAGTGAAGAAAAGCTCTACTTAACTTTGCTTGATTTTGAAAAAGCTAAAGAAATTGAAAAAGAAATCGCTCATAAACAAGAAGAAAAACAAGCAGACGAGTTAAACAATAATTCCTCGGAAAAAGATTCTGATGAAGAGAAGTAGTAAGTTCTAATTTCTTGGTTTATACCTTTTTAAGGTTTTTAGGTAAGTTTTTAATAAAACAAAAGAGATAATATGGCAAAACATAAACCAAAAAGAATCTCCAGGCTATCTTATATTAAACTCAATAAAGACGACCAAAACAAAAAGAGGGGTGATTCTGTCGAAGAAGACGGAGATTATTCTGAAGAATTAAGATCAAGGCCGGATTTTCCGTACATTGGAGGAAATAAAGGTAGTTCCGGTCAAGATTCTTCTGAGAGTTATAGAGATAGTGAAAATGGCAGTCGTTCTTCGCTTGAAGAAAAACCGTCAAGTCCTCCTGTTCCCCCTCCCAGTTTTGGATCCTTTAATAAAGAGACTGATCATCATGAACCGTCATCGATAAATAGACGGGAAGAATTTCGTGGCTCAGCAAGTAATGCAGGACTCCTTACTCACAATGAGAAAAATGCGGAAAAGTCTTCATCTCTATCTCCTTTGAACTATCTATTTAACAGTGAAGCTTCGCAGTCTGCAGGTTTACAAAGAGTCTTTCGTAAATCAATTTTATTTTTATTTGTTAATATTGTTTTATTTAGCCTATTAGCCTTTGTTGGAATAAATCTCTTTAGAATTAATCCTATAATTACATTGGTTGTCTATACCGGATTTGCTGCCGTAACTAACATATTTTATATTATTTTGGCTGATAAGAGCTATGTTTGGTTTAGTTTAGTCGGTCAGGTTTTGGCCATGTTACTTGTTCATAGTTTAGTGGGCCAGGCTTTTAGTTTAATTACTCTCTTTTTTATTGTTTTAATTAGTATTTTATCTTATTTTGCTTATTTAGAACTAGAAAAGTTCCAACTGGGGTGTAGGCTTTTTTCTATTTCTTTGGTGACAGCCGAATCTACCAGAATTCTTACTAATGTGGCAGCTTTAGTGGTGTGTCTTGGTGTATTCAACCATATTCTTTATGTAAGTCCGTCAGGTTTTTTTAGAGAAGTGGTTTTTGGCAGTGATCTAATTAAAGATAATATTATTTATGGTCGTGGTGATCTGCCTTCACTAAACAGGTTTTTAAAAATTGAATATTCTAATTACGTAAATAACCAAACTATTTCTTCGGGCAAAAACACTTTTTACCAATTTTTACAGGACAATTACAGGCCTAATACCTTAATATTACCCGCCAATGAAGCCGAAGGACTTACGCCTGAAGAGCAAGAAGAAATTAAAAGACAGAGAGCCGAGGAGTGGAGAATAGAGGCATATGGTAATCTTCCGTATACCTTGGATACTAAGCTTAATGAAGAAACATTTGAAAAAATAATTGAAGAATATTACGTTTATCCGGTAAAGAACTTCACGGAAACTAACAAACAAGATTCAGGTCTTGGACTCGAAAGATACCAGTTTATCGGTAGGGAGCTAATTGTTCCAATCGGGGTGGCTGCTTTAGTCTTTGTATTTTTAACCGTTTTTAAAATAGTATTTAACTTCCTCACATATGCTTTTACTTGGTTAATATGGAGAATACTTCTGTTCACCGGCTATGTAAAAATGGATGTGGAAACAGTGGAAGCAGAGGTAGTTAGTATTTAGATTTCATTCCACAAAATTAAAGCTATAACAAAGCTATAACTGATTTAGTTTGTGAAAACCTTAAACTTATCTGAATTGAGATAACTGCTAATTTCCTCGATTTTAATTCTACTTTGCTCCATAGTATCCCGATGTCTCAAGGTTACGGTTTGGTTATCTTTGCTCTCATAATCAATAGTGATACACCAAGGAGTACCGTTTTCATCTTGTCTTCGATACCGTTTTCCGATAGACCCGGCTTCGTCGTAGTCGCAGGAAATCCCTTGTTTGAGCAAATCCTGATAAATTCCTTCAGCCAATTCTTTTAGTCCGTCTTTTTTCATCAAAGGCAACACGGCAATTTTGTAAGGAGCCAAGTGAAAAGGAAATTGCATCAGTCTTCTGGTTTCATCATTTTCTACCACCTGCTCTTTAAAGCAGTCAATCATTACTGTAAGCACAGCCCTATCCATACCAAAACTGGGCTCAATAACGTGAGGGACAATGGTCTCTTTACTGTTTTCTTCTCTGTAACCTAGGTTTTCTCCGGAATGAGTTTGATGTTGAGTCAGATCGTAACCGGTTCGATAAGCTCCGGCTGCACAAAGCTCTCCCCAACCAAACGGGAACTTGTATTCGATGTCAGTTGTTCCTTTGGAGTAGTGAGATAATTCGTCTGGTTCATGGTCTCTGAGTCGTAAATTCTCTTTATCTATTTCCAAGACTTCGGTAATAAATTTGTAAGAATCTTCTTTTAGTTTGGCAAATAATTCTTCCCACTTGGTCTTCTCCGGGTCAAAAAAATACTCAATTTCCATCTGTTCAAATTCCCTGGTACGGAAAGTGAAATTTCCGGGAGTAATCTCGTTACGAAAAGCTTTACCAATCTGAGCAATTCCAAAAGGAAGTTTTTTCCTGGTCGTTCTCTGCACATTTTTAAAATTCACAAAAATTCCCTGAGCAGTCTCCGGTCTCATATAGACTTCGGCTCCGGAATCTTCAGTAACTCCCTGATGAGTCTTGAACATTAAATTAAATTGGCGTGGCATAGTCCAGCAACCGGTTTCCCCCGTCTCCGGATCCGGTACTTTTTCCTCCATCAAAAAATTAAATAAATCTTCCGGAGGAGTCTTTTCTCCGGCCCAATTATTCGGTCTTTTCTCACCAAACTCTTCGATCAGTTTATCTGCTCGAAAACGTTTTTTGGAGGATTTGCTATCTACCAACGGATCAGAAAAACTAGATACATGTCCACTGGCCTCCCATACTTTTTTATTCATCAAAATTGCCGCATCCTGACCGACAATATCGTCTCTGCCGTGTACAAAGTATCGCCACCAGGCTTGTTTGATGTTGTTTTTTAGTTCCACTCCCAAAGGACCATAGTCCCAAGTGTTGGCCAGACCTCCGTAAATCTCGCTTCCGGGGTAAACAAAACCCTTGGCGTAGCAGAACTTAACCAGCTCTTCCAGTTTATTTTGACTATTTAACTCAGACATATTTTCTTGATTACAATATTTTAAGCAATTTGTGTAGATAATTTTGAGGACTTGATCTTAATTTTTGCCTGCGGATTTGTCAATTGAGTAATCAGCTCTTTAATTTTGGATGTAATCCTAACAACATCTTCCTCGGTGGTATCAAAGGAAGTAACAAACCTAACCTCTCCTTTTTCTTGATTCCAAACGTAGCAACAACCACCGGCCTCCAAGGCCTTGGAAACTTCTTTGGGTAGAACGGCAAAAACGTGGTTACTTTCAACCTTTTGGGTGATATTAGCCTCCCTTATTTTACTCAGTTCTTTTTCCAAGTGTTTGGCTGCTTGATTAGCCTGCAAGGCGTTTTTATGCCAAAGACGATCTCTCAAAAATGGAACAAATTGACCGGAAAGAAAACGCATTTTGGAACAAAGTTGCAAATTCTGCTTTTGAATGTAGGCAAATTCCTTAGCTAAAGAACGGTTAAAAAAGATGATTGCTTCACCAAACATGAGACCGTTTTTGGTACCGCCAAAGGAAAGTACATCCACGCCGCAATCCTTGGTTATCTCGGCAAAAGTCTTTTGAAGGCCAACCACCGCATTGGAGATTCTAGCTCCGTCTACGTGCAGGTATAAATCATTTTGGTGACACCACTTAGCAATCTTCCTAATTTCCTCCGGCTGATATACCGTACCAAGTTCGCTACATTGAGTGAGGGAAACTACCTTGGGCAATGTCGAGTGTCTACCTCTGGAAACTTCATTTTGGTAAGTTCTTTTGATCTGCTCTAGGGTTATTTTACCGTCTTCAGTTGGAATTGCAAGTAATTTACTACCAATTATGGCCTCCGGAGCACCGACTTCGTTGACATTAATGTGGGCAGTAGACGCACAAATTATGGAATTGTAGGACTTGACCATGGCCTTGAGAGAAACTACATTGGCTCCCGTACCGTTGAGTACAAAAAACACCTCTGTTTCCTCGCCGAACTCTTTTTTAAATAATTTAACGGCTTCTTGAGTAACCTGGTCATCTCCGTAACCGGCTTGATGCTCAAAATTAATTTCGCTTAAATATTGCAGAATTTCTTTGGAAGCACCGGAATAATTATCTGATTTGAAGGACTTGGACATATTGAGAAAAAAATAAAAAACTTTGGAAAATAAAAAATCCCCTGAGAAACAGGGGTGTGATTTAGTAAAATTTTTGATAAAAAACTAATAGCACCCCAGCTGAGGAGAGCTCCCGGACCCAACCATTAAGTTGTGCTTAAGACTTAGTTTTTCGATCATATTACCATTATGCCCTATAATTTTTTTTTAGTCAAGAAAAACGAGGTTATAGTTAAAAAGATAGTTACAAGAAGTAACAAAAAATCAAGATTATCTATGAATTTATAGCTAGCCTCTCTTAAACATAGACATTTCCATATTTTTCTCAATCACTTGCCAAGTGGTCATCCTGAAAAGTCGACGTCATCCTTGAATTTACCACACAGTCATCCTGAATTTATAACCTCGTCACCCTGAAAACCAAAACCGCCCCGTCATCCTGAATTTATTTCAGGATCCCATTCAACACTGGATTCCGAAACAAGTTCGCAGTGACAATTATTATTTCAGGATCTATTCAAGACAAGTTCGCCGTAACAGGTGTATAGGTTATATTCGGATAGACTATATCTTAACTTCCGTTCAAAATCAACCCCCTCTCCTCGCCGGTCAAACCATACAAATCAAACACCAACTCATCAATTTGACTTTCCAAATGAGCCGTATCCGCCCCCAAACTTTCTTTTTTGAGAGCCAAAATCTTATTTACCAAAACCTCAACCCTCTCGGCCAATTCTTTTTTTTCAGGAGTATCCAGAGCAGGGATGGGAAAGTTTTCTACTCCTTCTTTTCTTATTTCAAAACTATCGCCAAGCCCTGCTTCTGTTGACTTAAAGTAATTCCAACCAGTTGAAGAATTCAAAATTCCTAAAATGAATTTAAGATTTCCTCCTGTAATTAGATAGCACTTATTATTCAAATATTGATTAGGAGGTATAACACAAAAGCTACAATTTGAAGTTGAAACCATAGGCCAAACAATCTTCTCCTTTTCAAATTCGTTGTGGTAAGCGATTTGATCTTGAGTTTCAAACCATTTGTTACCAGTCCGTTTACGTCCCTTTGTGCCATCCGGCAAAATATTTCCTGCTTGCTCAAGTTTTTTGTAATCAAAACCCAGCAAGTGTTCTTTGATAGCCGGGTAATTGTCTATATCAAGTTGTAGAGAAGGAAAAGTAGCAATTAAATACAAATTCGCAAACTCATAGCCATATCGCTTGATGTCTCTACCTCGCAGGATCGGTTTGATAATTTCGGCGGATTTGGGGTCTTGGGCGATTAGTTCCTTTTTCTTGTCTTCATTGATTATAAATGCTTCGTTTAATCCAGTTAAAACTCCACGATAGATATTTACATCCCAATCTTTGAGCGGTTTTCCTGCTTGTTCAATTTTCTTTTTGAGGCTAATTTGGGCCGGAGTGCCGATAAACCAACCCTCCTCCGAAGAAAAGTTGATCGACTCGGCTTCTTGGGTGAGTGATTTTAGCTCGGCTTTGGTTACTTTGACTGCCTTGGTTTTTCCTTGATTTGATTGTTTGGAAAAAACTAAAACGTTGGTATCCACCGTAGCACTTTCAAAGACATTCGGACCCAAGTCTAGCAACACCAGCGGATTTGCCTGATTAACCAAAAATGACCTGGTGGTTTTGCCATAGCCGGCTCGCATCCACTTATTGGAAGTGATAAAAGACAGAATGCCTAGAGGTTTTAGTAATTGCCAGCCTCGTTCATAAAAAAGTTGGTAAAGATCGCCGGTAGCTGTGTGGGTTTGATAATTTTGATTTTTGTACAAAGTTTTTTCTTCCGGGTTCAATGATTGCAATTGTACATATGGCGGGTTGCCGATTACGAGGTCGAAGTCGCTGAGGCCAAACATCCACTCGGGGTCAAAAAAGTCAGCGGGTTGGTTGGTAAAGGGGTTCCAAGAAGTGATTTTATCGGTATATTCTTTGTCACCAAACTGACTGGCTTGTAAAACAGATAAATCATATGTTAAATCGATCCACTTTTGGTTGAGATCCCCCTTATTTTCACCGGATTTAAAAGTCTTTTTTCGCAAAATCTCCAACTCCTGCTGCTTAGACTCCACCTCAGGGTCAACCAAACCCTCCGGCGATTTGCCAATACCCACCAAACTATTGCCGCAGACAAACTTGAATTCCAAATTGGGCAAAGGCTCCGGTTGGCCGTTATCTTCATCCACCACCAAAGACAACCAACACCGCAAACGGCTAATTTCTACGGCAATGGGTAAAATATCCACTCCATAAATCGAATTTTCCAAAACCCTCTTTTTGACTTGGTAGGTCTCCGTTTGACCCAAATAGTGATACAAATCTACCATCTTTTGGAGTACGCCTATGGGAAAAGCCCCCGACCCACAAGCCGGATCCAAAGTCTTGAGCGAGTCCAGATAGGCAATGATCTTATCAGCGTCAAAACGATGTTTATTACTGTACAAAAGCAAATCAATATACTCAAAAATCGGATTGGACTCCAAACCAAATTTGACAAAATTGGGGCGGTTCGGCAAAATCTTATATAGATACTCCCGAAGAGCAGAAAATTTATCGTGGTGCTGCCAGCCTGAGAAATCAGGAAAAGTATGCGGAGAAGTCGCGTCCGCCAGCGAGTATTTTTCACCTCCACCAGCGGAGGTTTTTTGTTTGGAATAATTTTTTAGAAAATCAGCAAATTCCGAAAACCGGGAATTTTGCTCTGAAGCTATCCGAAGCTTGGACAACTTTTTTTCATCCACCGCAAAAATAGTCGAAAGCTCCAGATTTTTAGAACCCTTGAGCATTACAAAAACTGCAAACCGACGATCCTGAATCTTGAGAATCAAACTCAAAGTCGGCAAAGAGTAATTTTTCTTGCCAATCCGCACCTTCTTAAAATTACCCAAAAGCACCTCCTCCAGTTCAAACCCACCGCTGTCTAAGGCCCGCCAGACCTCCGGACCAACCTCCTTGTGACGATGTTTGGTCTGCTTGATAACATCATCCTTGTGAACGTATTGCCAACCTCGAATCTTGGCCACTACTCGTAAAGGGACTTTTACATTCAGCCCCTCCCAAAAATTTTCAATCACATAAACTTGGTTCAACTTATCTTTTAACTTCAGAAAATCATAATCATCCCTAGAAACATATTCCTGAAAATCGCCATCTTCCAACTTATTCAGACTTAAGTCCTTTTTTAAAAGCTCCAACAAACTCGTCTCCACCATATAATCCACGATTTCCCGAGGAGTGTAAAAAGAACCCGTTGCAGACCGATTGAGAATAAAATTTTCAAAAATACGCCCCATCATTTCCGGATCCACGCCAATTTCTTGCTCCGTAGAAGTATTTTCATCGATGGTGAAGTGGTAAGTCTCAAACAAGTTCATGATTTCAGACAAAAACTCGTTGGGAACAGACTTAGGAAACTGCTGGTAATAATCTCCGGTCTGAGGCTCAAACAAACCACCGTTGAGATAAGGAATTTTCTTATGATTGTTTTGCAAAAACTCGTTGGTGCCAATAGAATAATTTCTATCCTCCTTTTCCTTGTTTAACGTTTCAAAAAACAACGGCTCCAGAGCTGTGCGATAATAATCGTCTTTATCACTGACCGATTTTGCTGTCTCACTACTCAAGATTTTATCGCTGATCCAATTTTTTTCCTTAAGAAACCAACAAAAAATCAAACGACCGATGAGCCTAAGAGCAAAGTCTTTTTTATCTGAATCAGTTACATTACTTTGGGGCGGCAGGGACAACCTTTGATACAATTTTTTATACAAGGACTCCAGGTTTTCATAAAACTCTTTAGTAACCACTTCCAAAGAAAAGGACTCTTTTAGTGCTTCCAAAGTTTGGACACTATCTTTCAGCTGTCGTTTGGCCGTAACCGTTTTCGCTCCCGGACCAAGCAAATAGCTATAGCGTTTGGGGTTGGTAAATTCTTGTTTCAAACCGTCTCCAACCGTATTCGTAATCAAAGATAAACGCCAGTTGTCGGAATCAGCAGAGTACAGAGCAACTAGAGCATTTTCTAGACCATAATTTTTCATCAATTTTTGAATGGATCTGGTTAAAGTAACTCTCGGATCCTTGGCTGAGGAATGTTCTACCCCTAAGACAATCAAATTTAGGCTTTCATCCCTTCCAAAATACTCGGCTGATTGGATCTTTGGATTACTTTGTTCAATTTCTTCATGCCTAGACAAGTTAAGATTTTCCGTCAAAAACTCTCGGCAAAAAGCCAAAAAGTTCTCCTGCGAGTAAGTTTGATTTAGTAAATTTTCCAAAATGTCTGATTTTATTGGCATATTCAGTTAGATAGTTGAGATTGAATTTCTTGGATGAGAACCACAGTTTTGGGTTCGTTTTGAATATCACGGCAAATTTGGTGTAATCTATAGATTTGTTTTTCAGGTAGTAACTCTTGCAATTCTTTCAGATCCTTATTTGACTCTCCCAGACGAATCATTTCTTTTAGATCCTTTTGAGAAATTGCTCGAAAGTCATCAATCAAAGACCTTAATTTATCCAGATAAGCCATCTCTTCTTGGCTTAAATTGGTAGAATTTTCCCTTAACTTCCTCACAAAAAGCTTGGCTTTATTCCAGTTGTTATTCTTTTTTTGAATAGAAAATGAATTTTGAAGGATATTTTTTGAGGAGGTTGAATAGAGAGTGTTGATTGATCCAAAATAACTGTTTTTAAACTCATCACTTACAACCAAAGATTCTTCATTTTGCTCCGGACTTGACTTTAAATACTCCAAGGACTCCTTCAAGCTCATATTTTGAATTTGCCCACCCCTAAGGCTTTGAAAATAGACCTGTTTATTTTTACGGACAAAAATTAAGCTCAACTCTTTATTCTCTACAATTCGTCTAATCCTAGTCTTATCCGGAATTTCTTTAGCTCGAGAAAAATGGTCTGTATTCCGATACTTTTCCAAAACATTTCTATGCTCCACCTCCCAACTCTCAAAATGGTCTTCTTGCTCACTTTCTTTGATTTTACTACTGATAAAGGTCTGTAATTCTTCCGTTTCATCTGATCTTAGCACCTTCACATCTTCTCCCAAAATCGAGTGAATCATGGACATTTTTAATATTGACACTTCCTCCGTTCTTAGACCTTCCCTTTTTCCAACTATGCTGGGGAAAAAATTATATATTTCCAAACTATCAAAAACTTTTCGATTGATCCGATTGATCCTGCCAAGTCTTTGAATGACTCTAGTTGGGTTGTAAGGAATATCATAATTAATGAGAACCCCTGCACGATGTAGATTGTAGCCTTCGGAAATAGCGTCGGTGGCCACCAAAATATCATAATCGTCTGCTTGATCAACCTCCTCCAAACCGGCATCAAAATTTTGTCTTACTATCCTCCTCAGACTTTCTCCGGAAACTGCTGAAGAATAGTTTAATACTCGCAGACCTTTTTGATGTAGAGCATTGGAAACATAATTGACCGTATCTGCAAAAGAGCTGAAAATAAGGATTTTTCTCTGTGGGTTTTCTTTCCTCAAATTCAAAATTGTTTGATAAACTTTTTCCAACTTTGGATCGTCAGAAGATAGGTTTTCTTCTTTCCAGTCATCCAAAATAGACTTAAGCAGTTTCAAATCTTTTTCTAGATCATTTTTGTAATGAATTTCTGCACGACTCAAAAAATTATCAGCCGGAATCAGGTAAATACCTTTTTTGGATAATTCATTCTTGATACTTTCATCAATTTTTGAAGTAGCAGACTGCGAGCTTTCCAAGGCCTCTTCAAACTCCAAATATTCTTCAGGACTTTCTAGGTTGCCTTTTTTAAAAATTGGAACATAACCCTTGTCGTACCATTTCAAAATATTTTCATGAGTTTTGATATAATTATTAAGACTAGCTCGAAAAGCTCCTAAGGAACTTTCAAAACGTCTTATCAAAAGACTTTTCATTAATTTAGCCAGATTTTTACCGGCAATTTGAGCAGTTTCAAAATCTCCAAATATTTCTTCCAACTCTTTTCTACGTGTTTCCCAGTTTTTAATGTAAGATGCCGGACTATACCTCACACCCTTAAAACCTTTTTTTATACGTGATATTTTATCTTCACTTTCTTGGTCATCCGGAGCTATTTTTTGCAAAGTTTTTAGATAGAGACCCTCCCAAGAACCCAGTTCGTACTTAATTAACTTCGGCTCGGAAACTTTAGCCAAATTTATTTTTTCACCCAATTCTTGAGCATATACATCAATGTTTTGCAAATCTAGTCTGGATCTCCTGATAAGCACTGGTTCAATCATGCTTTTAAGGTCTTCGGCAATTTTTTGAAAATCGGTCTTTTTATCAGACTTAGGGTTGGTTTTAAGTTGTTTTTTTAATTTATCGTAATCAATTTGCAGTTCCGTAAAACGGTTAAACACATTATCCAGTCCCTGAATTGTGGGACTACCTTCAATTTGGAAAAGTTTTAATAGAGCCTTCAAATCCTTGGGAGAATTATTATAAGGAGTGGCTGTTAGGAGAACTACTTTATGTCCCCTGCAAAGCTCCGTTAAATACTTATGATCATCAGTATCTTCGTTACGATATTTATGAGCCTCATCGATTATTATCAACTTTTTATATCTATTTTTGGATTCTTGATAGTAGGCCTCGGCAATTTTACCAGAGGAATAGATGCTGTTCTGAGCTCGAAAGTTGAAGTCCTCACTATACTCCTGCCACAATTTATTCAAATGCGGTGGAGCAATAACCACAGTTTTTAAGCCTAAATTATGAGCTACAGTAGAAGCAATGATACTTTTTCCAAGTCCAACCACATCAGCAATAATAACTCCGCTGTGAATTTCAATTTTTTTAATCGCCTCCTTAATGGCGTCCGTTTGGTATCTAAGATCGTCAAAGGATCTACCGGAATTACTTGTAATTTGGCTTGGGGAAATAATTTCTTTGTTTGACGTGTCAAATATTTCTATCAAAGTACGCAGATAAAACTCAAAAGGACTTGGTTTAGCTCCCAAAAAAGTTTTTTCAACCACTTCAGTTTCAAACTCAACTACATTTTCTTTATTTACCAAAGTAGTTGACTTTTCCCAAAGATCCTCAAAAATATTACCACTTTGATCTACGACATAATCATCTTTCAAATTGACGTTAATCTCTTCTCTACCACTTATTCCGCTATACGTTAAGTTACTTGAGCCAGTAATAATCTGACCTTTTCCATGACTACGAGAGGTTGTGTCGTCGTTATAGAAAATATACAACTTAGCATGATTAGGTTCCCTGGTTTTCCTAATTTCCAGATTGCCACTTCTAATCATTTCGAGATACAAGCAAAAAGCCTCTTGAGAATCAGGGTTCTCCAAATCCAGTGATTTTGCAATTCTGTCTTTTTCTTGTCGAAAATATTTTTTCCTAATTTCCAGCGGTGATAATTCAAAGTCGTATTGATCTAGCTCTTGTGACATTTGATTGATCCTAGCATCTACTTCCATCCCTACTAAAATTCTAATTTTTTTACCTTCCAGGTTTTTATAAAGACCAAAAAAACCACTCCAATAAAAATATCCTACCAAAATATCTAATGATTTAGAATTACTTAGAATATCTTCAATTCTAGTTTTCAAATCCACCCTCGACCGGTTGGTAATAAAATACTTATCCATATCCCGAATATCCAAAAACCCCGTAGTTTTGTCAAAAAGAAGAGTAAAAACGGACTTCTCTTTTACCCGACCAGTTAAGACTTTCCCGATTTCTACTGCTCCACCAAAATAGTCACCAAGTCCTTAACCTGAATCTTCTTCATTTTGCTTGTACTAAGTTTCTCAATCCACTTGATTTCCACCCGAAGTTTATCCCAATCAACATTTCTTAGCACGTCTTGAAGAACATCTTCATCTTTGATATCTTCCAATTGCCATTTCATGGAAATGACTTTGTTGTTCTCAAAACCTTGACTCTTACGAAATGACTGGACAGCTCTTTCAAAGTCTCTGGTATGACCAAGTACACTAAGCTCTTTATCGATTACCAGATCAACTTTAATTTTCCCGAACGGATATTTTTTCTGCCAAAGCTGACCTTCCAAACGAGAGAGGTCTTTGTCCAGCAAATTACATTCTGATTTGAGTAGTTCCAACAAACCTTTTTCCATTTCCAAGCCGGATAAATCAGCATAAAGCGGCTGTCTTACTCTCACTTGATTTTCCTTTCTTATAGCGTGAACATCGCTAGCCAGCTCTCGCAACTTGGTCATTTTTTCCAAGAGTTCATTTTGCTTTTCCTCAAGATCAGGCAGGGTTTTTGGCTTTAGCAAGTGTATTGATTGCGGATCACCCTCCTTTCTAACAGCCGACCAAACAATTTCCGTGTTAAAAGGCTGAAGAGGAGACGTACTTACCGCAAAAAGTTTAAGGCTTTCCTCCAAACAGGCTTGTACTTCTAGGTTGTATTTTGAAGGAAGGTCTTTGCAGCGACGGATGTACCACCCGGATAGATCATCAATATAGCGAGGTATCATTCTGGCAGCATTGTAGATGTCCCGGTCTTCCAAATATTCGTTAACTTTGGAAGAATATCTTATTGTATTTGCCTGCCACCATTTATTAAGAGGGTGCTTGTAAACTTTGGGAGGTCTTTCGTTGAGATTATTATGTCTGAGGTTTTCCAAGAAAATAGCCGAATTTATCAACGGCAAAGTTACTTCCCGGTAAAATTTCTCCAGATCTTCTTCTTTAAAAGTGGAGTCTTCCCCCTTGGTGACGGCGGAAGAAAAAAGTGATAGCCTTAAGGTGTCGGAACCGTATTCTTGCAAGTATTCTTCTGTTTTTCGGGCGGGGCTATGGGTGTCTTCTTCGAGTTCATCTTCCGTGTGGACAAAGTTTCCCACTAACTTACATTTTTTTACCGGAAAAGTTTCAAAAATTCCGGCGTAGAGAATAAACAGAATTTTGTACCAGCCGTATAGCTCACTCTTAGTTTCAATGGAAATATCAAAAGGAGTTATCTCTTCAAAACGGTCTCTGTTCTCAAACGGGTAGTGTAACATGGCCCAGGAAGCCGAACCTCTCTCCACCCAATCGTCCAAGACGTCCTCCACTCTGGTATAAATGTTCTCTACCTGATCCTTCAAAAATATCTTGTCAATAATCGGCCTATGCAAATCCAAAAGTCTAATCGGTCCTTTAGCCTTTACCTCTTCCAAATCCACTGGGGTTTCAACTTCTCGAAAGAAGTAAAATTCCTTTACTTTTTTTTCACTGTCAGGGTGTAAAGTTAGGAGCCAGATAGTCCAGTAAAGCTGCTCTTCTTCTTCAAACATCAACTGCACCACCTCATATTTCTCAAAAAGTTCGATTACTTCATCCAAGATTTTTTGAGCGTAATAAGCAAAGCGTTGAATATTTACCTCCTTCTCTTTTCTCAGGTCACTGAGAGCTCGGCTACGATACTGGGTGGCGGCTATACCCAAAGGTAGTTTGTTTTGCGAATCAGTTACAATAACAGTTTTTCCCTGTTCGTAATATTCCGGTTTCAAGTCTCTGGTATTTAAGATCTTGTATGTCGGATTAATCGTGTATTTTAAAAGTTTCTCCAAACTGTCCAGTAAAATTACTTTACTATTGTCTTCATTGCTCCAAATCGGCAGGGGTGTTCCCCAGTATCTTTTTCTGGAAAAACTCCAATCCTTGGAATTTTCAAGCACTGACCTGAACTCTTTAAGGGCATACTCGGAAGACCATTCGGTATTTTGACTTTGTGATGATAGCTTGTCTCTGATTTTATTTTCTGCAATATACCAGCTTTCTTGGGGTCTATAATAAAGCCTCTCCTTGGTTTTTTTGAGATAAGGAAGTTTTTGCTTGGTTTCCACTTCGCCAAAGAGCTGGCCGTACTTATCTAATAGTTCAATCATCAAAGAATTAATTCGACCAATTTTTTTTCCTAAAATTGGCTTTAATTTGACATCAGCTTCCAAAGAAATCTCTCCGTGGTCATTTAAACATGATATAATAGGTAAATTCCTTTCTCTAATGACGTCAAAACTATCATGGCAGTAACCGGATATATGAAAAATTCCTGTACCTTTTTCGGTCAGTTCAGTCTTGGGAGAGGAGTAAACTTTGTATAAGTTGGACCTTTGTTCATATGAAAATTCTTCTTTTTCGATTTCAAATAAAGGTCGGTACTCCAGGCCCTCCAAATCTTTCCCTGTTGCCGTGACAATCTTTACGATGTCATAGTCCAGTTTTTGCAGAAAATCTTGGCTGTCGGTGATGTTTTTGAGTTCTTCTGCTAAATTCGGAGAATTAAAAACTGTGTCTTTAAAAAGAAGAGAGATTGTGGTAACGGCTTTTTCTTCAGCTACTACGATTATTTCTGCACTTCCCGGTAAGTAATAAAGGGAGTATTCGGCCTCCGGATCGATAATTAAAGCACTGTTCGCTGCTACTGTCCAACTCTCCGGAACCCATACTAAAATATTCAAAGGATGTTCCCCGGAAAGAATATTTTTTAGGTGACCGAGTGTATCTATATTTTGGTGGATTATTTCCAATTGATTCTCCAGATTGATAACTTCTTCACTGTTTTCTATGTCGGTTTTAAAATTTTCCCATTCTATGCCGGAGAATTCAGGTTTGCCTGACTTTAAAATTTCTCTTAAACTGGCTTTTCTTTCTTTACCTACTTGATTTTTGATGAGATCGATTTTTTTCTCAATATCCATTTTATCTCTTTGTTGTTCAGAATAGCTGTTAGATACTTCTTCCAAAATTGTTTTAGTTAACTTGTTGGCGGATTCTTTGGTAGCTGTAAATCTTACTACCGGAGAATTTACTTTACTTTCCTGTAAATCAACTTCTCTGAGCGAGTCTGTGTGCGAGATCGGTATTCCCAGTTCCGAAGAGTACAGGCTAATTCGATAATCTTTGTAAATCAACCCTTTTTTCCACAACTGTCCGAGGCCCCACCAGACTGATTCAATAAAATTATTCTCCGTACTTTTGAATTGATTATCCAGATTTATGGTGCTGCCAAACCCCGGTGCCAATTTTCTCCACTCTGATTCAATGCTAAAGACCTTCTGCTTGCACAAGTCATTAAATTCTTCAATTCCGACTTTTTCCTCAATTTCTCTTTTGTCTCCCAGCTCCAATTCTTCCTCAACCAAAGCTTCGGCGATTACTCCGTGGGTATTCCATCCGACGATTTGCTGCACATAAACATCTTTTTGAAGCTCAAATCTGCTAAGGGTGTCTTTAATTTGCGTAGTCAAAACCCTATCCCAGAATGACGAATATGAAAGGGAATAAGGCTTATTTAGCAGATGGATCCTTTTCTTATCTTTAAGCTCTTTTTGAGACTTTTCATAAATCTGATTTTCTGTCCACAAGTTTAATATTTCTGTGTCGTTTTTTAACATATGGCGGTGTACTCCGGGAATCTTCTTTAACGGCCAATTTTTGAGGTAAAATAAGCTGAAAACTGAAAAATGTCAAGACTTGACAAAATCCTTTCGGATAGAGATCTTGTATAAAAGATTAGTAAGTCATTTTTACTGAGATTAATTTATGCCAAAAGTATTATCAACCCAATTCGAATCTAATTTAAAATTTACCCTAGATTATCTGGTAGAAAAAGAAACATATGAGCCTTGGAAAAATAGAATTATCGACCAAGTTCTTCAAAATGTAGAAGTCCCGGGTTTTCGAAAAGGTAAGGCTCCTGCTCACAAATTAATGGAGCATGTGAACCAAACAGTCCTAAACCAAAATATTTTAAGAGAAACAATTGAAAAATACGGTTCCGAGGCCTTGGATAAAGCTAAAGAGTTATTGGATGAGCAAAAGAGAACATATATTGCCTTTGAGATTAACCTTGATCCGGAAAAGACCAAGGAAGTAGAAGGGGCTTTTCAATTCCAAGTAGTTGCCAGATTACTTCCGGAAGTAGACTTAAATAGTTTGGATAAAATAGAAGTAAAAGAGTTTACAGAGAAAGATCTGGCGGATAGGCCTGATTTTGAAGATTTTGTGAAAACTGAGGAAAACAAACTTCTTACCCAAAATAATCTTTTTGAAGAGTCTAACGGTCAAGCAGCGGAAGGAGACCAGGTGTTAGTGGATATGCAAGGAGAACTGGATGGTAAGGAAGAGCCGAAACTAAATTACAAGGATATGAATGTGGCTCTGGGGGTGGGTCGCCTTTTGCCTGATTTTGAAAAAGGTCTTAACGGAGTCAAAAAAGAAGAAGAGAAGTCTTTTGAAGTGAATTTTCCGGATGATTATTTTGAGCCTTCTTTGGCCGGAAAAACTCCAATTTTTAAGGTTAAGTGTAAATCAATTAAAAAACCCAAGTTTAAGAACATAGACGAGTTAATTAAAAATCAACCCCAACTGGCTGAAAAGTTTCAGGATGCTAAAGGTTTTAGTGATTTTCTAAAACAGTTTTTTGATAGTGAGACTAATCGTCGACTTGAGGATCTAAAACAAAAGTATGTCCTCCAGGAGGTTGTTAAAGTGGTGCCGGACTTTGATCTGCAAGAAGAATCAATTGAGCAAGAAGTAAACCGAATTACCAATTTTCTTAAAGAAGAGTCTACTAAAAGAGGGGTAAGTATCGGAGAGTTCTTTTCTTCCTCCGGCATTCCCGGTAGTGATTCTCCTAAAGTCAAGAGTATGGACGAATTGCAGATTAAGCAATTGGTAGAACAGTATGTGAGAAATGAATTTAAATTAAGCAATATACTTAGCTATATCTACGAAACCCAAGTTGAAGAAAAACCTTCTTCCGAACAAATAGAAAACACTTACAAAGAAGTGGTTAAAAACCCTAAAAATTACGGCTTTGATGAAAAGATGTCTGAAGAAGAATTGAGAAGGGCTGTGACCGACAGAATAATTAAGCAATCCGCCGCCAAATGGCTGTTTTTCAAAGTAATGGAGAAACAAAGCGTAGGCTCTGAGCAAAAAGATGAGATTGCAGAAAAAAACAAGACGACTAAGAAAAAAATCTCTACCAAGAATTCCAAAGCCAAAAAGAAATAAATTCAACAGAATAGTATTGTGGGCTTTTTTGAGATATGACCAGAGATTCAAAAGAAGAGAAATCGGTTTGGGTAGGAAGGCCTTCGCAGATGGTCAATTTTAACATTTTCTTCTTTTCCTCGTCTCTTTTCTTATTTTTACTAGTTTTCGGAGGAGTTAATCTACTACTCGTTATTCCCTTAATATATGCTTTTTGGAAGTATATGGAAATTAGGTCCTATATTTATGAATTAACTACCCAGAGATTGATAATTAAGAGCGGCATCTTCGTAAGGAAGACAGTTGAAGTAGAGATGTATAGAGTTAGAGACTATGTTATAGTGCAAAGCCTATTTCAAAGACTTTTCGGAGTTTCGGACGTAACTGTTAAAACCAGTGATCAGGATAATCATGAAGTTATTCTTAAATCCATTCCCGATGGTGAGAAGGTTAAGGATATGGTTAGAGATCAGGTGGAAAATACCGGAGAAATTTCCAAAACCATCAGAGAGATAGAAGTTCAATGATTTGTGTTATTAACCGAGTAATTTATTAACTCTTTCCAAATCCTCTAAATTACTTATCGGATACCAATATCCCTTGGAGACAATTAGTTCGGCAGGATTATCTTGGATATAAGGGTTGATTAAGTCGTCAGTCAAATATTCCTCTCTGCTTGCTTTCTTGTTGGGATTTTGTAAAAAATTGATTACTTTGTTCGGGAAGTAGTAAAGGCCGATGTTAACTTTGTCGGATATAAATTCAGCAGGTTTTTCCACTACTTCTTTTAGAATCCCCTGATTGTCGTATTTGAAGACTCCGAAGTTCGGGAGTTTGGATTTATCTTTAATGGTCTTGGCGGCAAAGTAAGCTTTGAGAGGATCTTGAGCAATCCTATTTTTGAATTCCAGATAAATTAAATCTTCATTTAAGTCATCGGAGTTGATAACCAAGTAGTTTTTGGTAAGGTTCTTATTGTCGCTCATTACTCCGGTCCGAAAAGCATCTAAGGTCCCTCCGGTAGGGCTTTTTTGCCAAGCGTAATTTACCGGAACTCCTTTGTAACTTTCTCCTATATGATTTTCTATCTTTTTTCCTAGGTAATTAACCACCAACACAACTTTTTCCACTTGATCCACTATTTTATCTAAATTGTGTTCTAAGAGTGTTTTTTTATTTACCTCAGCCAAAGGTTTAGGGGTAATTTCGGTCAAAGGTCTCATCCTTGTTCCCTTCCCGGCGGCAAAAACTATTCCGATTACATTGTTTTTTGAATTCATAGAGTTATAGATCAAGAAAATATTGATGGATAAACGGGTCTTCCAGGTATTCTGGATGAAATGCTGCGGCCAGAATGTTTTGATATTGAAAAAGAATCGGTAAATTTGAGTCCGTAGATAAAACTTGAACGTCTTTTCCTACTGTATCGACTTTGGGTGCTCGAATAAATGTTGCTTGAAATTTTTTGTTGCCTGGTAAAAAGACAATTTCCTTTTCAAAAGAATTAATTTGTGAGCCGTAAGCGTTTCGGGATGTTTCAATATCAATCAAGGAGAGATTATTAATTTGTATTTTGGAATTAACCTTATTGGAAATGATTATCAAACCGGCACAAGTACCGAAAACATAAAGATCTTTCTTGCTCTTGGTTCTATGAATTATTTCCTTATCCAGGCCGGTAATAGTTAGAAGTTTACTCATTACCGTACTTTCACCTCCGGGTATAACCAAATGAGTAATTCTTTGTAGATCCTGAATAGTTTTTACTCTGCTTGCATCATAACCAATTCTGCCGAAAGCCTCTTGGTGTTCTTCTACATCTCCTTGAAAAGAAAGGATACCAGGTATTTTGCTCATTTTATTGATCTCTTATGGCCATTTTTACATTCAAGCTGTCTATCTCCAAACCTTTCATCGGCTCTCCGAGGTTTTCGGAAATTTCCGCCAATTTCTTTGGATCTTCCCAAAATGTTACTGCCTGAACAATTGCTTTGGCCGTTTTTTCAGGATTGGCCGACTCAAAAATTCCCGATCCTACAAATACTCCGTCACTACCCAGATGCATCATCAAAGCTGCGTCAGCAGGGGTAGCTATTCCTCCGGCTGCAAAATTAACTACCGGAAGCCTTTTATGAGCTTTGACCATTTCCAAAAGTTCTACGGAAACCCCGATTTCTTTTGCATAAAAAACCATCTCTTCCTTACTCATCAATCCGACTTTCTTAATTTGAGCTTGAATTTCCCTTTGGTGCTTAACCGCTTCTACCACGTTTCCCGTACCTGCTTCACCTTTGGTTCTTATCATGCTTGCTCCTTCAGAGACTCTTCTGAGGGCTTCTCCCAAATTGCGACAGCCGCAGACAAAAGGAATTTTGAACTTACTTTTATCAATATGATATTTATCATCGGCCGGTGTCAAAACTTCTGATTCGTCGATAAAATCAATTTCCAAGGCCTCCAAGATTTGTGCTTCCACAAAATGTCCTATTCTGACTTTAGCCATTACGGGAATTGATACTGAAGCCTTAATTTCCTTTATTAATTTGGGATCACTCATTCTGGCTACCCCTCCTTCCGCTCTTATTTTTGAAGGTATGCGTTCTAGAGCCATAACCGCGGATGCTCCCGCCCCCTCAGCAATTATAGCCTGTTCAGGAGTAGACACATCCATAATAAGTCCGTTTTTTAACATCTGAGCCAGCTTAGTTCCTTCGCTATTAAAATTCATAAACAATCAACCTTTATGGTTAATTACTAAATCAAAAAATAAATTCAGTCAATTCATGTTATTTATAATATTTAAATCGAGATTTTAGAATTCAAAGCATAAAATACTGATTATGTTTTCGGAAAGCCGTTGATTCACAAAGTTTTTCTCACTCGAATTTATTACTTACTATTGTTTTCTGTTTCCAGCCATTTAAAACCTAATCCCAGCAAAATGAAAATAGGCATAATATAGATTGGAGAAAAGGTGAGCCATTGAATACAGTAAGCCAGCAAGGAAATGCTTAGGGTCAGTCCGATTAAGTGGCTTGCACAATTGTTTAAACTTTTTAGCTTAACTAAAGATCTCATAAAGAAATAAAATAGGGTTAGTAAAAAAACAAATAAGGATAGGATTCCTTGTTCCAGCCAAATTTCCAAGTATGTATTATTGACTACAAAGTATGAATCAGGATTATTTTGCAGATCTCTAAGCATGAAATTGCTCAGATTGCCATATTGTCCGTATCCGGCACCGGTAATTATAAAACCGGGAAGAAGAAACCAGAAAGCTTCTACGAATCTTGATCTCTGGGAAGCAGAAGAAGATCTGTTTTGAATCGTTTCTATAAAGTTTTGAATTGTTTCAGTAATAAAAAAACGAATTTTTTCCGAGTAAAAAAACAAGTATGCTACTACCGGAGTTAAAATTACTGAAAACCAAATTCCGATTTTCAATAAAGGGAGGTAATCAAACCTTTTTCGCGTTAATAGAGTCCCGAAAATTAGGGCTACAGCCAGAGATAAGTATGCTCCTTTAGAAATATTTACGGTAAAAATGAAAAGATGAAAACCCAAGACTATCAGATTGAGGTAGAAATTATTGACAAAAAAATGAATTTTTACAGGTAGGAAATTTCGTATTATTTCAAAAAAATGATCGGGAAACCGGAAAATATATTCCTTTGAGGCTAACCCGAAAAATAAGGCAATAATAGAAACAAACAACATTCCAGAGTAAAACAGCGGTTCTAAGGCAGTAGCATGAGGTCTGGCTAAACCGAAGACTATGCCGGTATATTGAATTCTTAATCCTGTAAGACTAGCGGAAAGACCGATTAAATCTCCTAGCAACTGGTATAGGGCAAATAAATTGGTAAATGTTAATACTATTGCTAAGTTTCGTAGATGGTATTTCAGATTATCCGCAAAGTTGGCAACTAGAATTGAAGCCAGAAAAGTAATCAGAACAGCTGTAAAAGTTAGCAAAGCCCTTTTTGGATCTTGGATAAAAGGAAAAGAGGTTAGGGACGTAACCAAAAAAAACAGTAGAAACCAAGACAATCTATTTATTTTTAAAGAAAATAGTTTTTTATCTTTTTTAATCAATAGGATAATTAGAATCCAGACTGCGACAAAAGTTAGAATATAGCCAACTTTCACTGTAGCTCCTGCAATATCAATTGAAGGAATTAGTTCAAACGGCAGAGAAACTACTATCAGTGAAACAATAATCCTTAGCCAAGAAGTGTTAACTAAAGGCCAAAATATCTTGCTTATTGCCAAGAACATCAGTATTAGGCTTGGAACGAATAGTATATAATCATTAATCATTAACTATTGATAAGTTTACGTAAGATAACTAAACAGAAAAATATTACAAAAAATTGAAGAAGTAAAGCTATTTTTTTGCTTGACAGCAGCTCAAAAAAAGTAGTTAATAATAATATTTGTTTGATTTCGATCCATTTTATGGACAAAGTTCTCTATATAGGCAGGTTTCAGCCTTTTCATTTAGGTCACTTGGATGCTGTTAATCAAATATTCCAAGATGGTGCTAAAGAATTAATTATTGGTATCGGCAGCTCTCAGGAAGAGCTTACCACCAAAAACCCTTTTTCATATTATGAACGGCGGGAGATGCTTGAGAAAGTTATTGTCGAAAGATTCAAAGATAAAAAAATTGAAATTTACCCCATACCGGATTTTAGCAACTCACAAAAATGGGTCAAACACATTTTGCATGAACTTCCGGATTTTCAAATCCTCTATTCAGGTAATCCCTACACTGAGATCTGCTTTAAAGACACTGACAAAGATTTTAGAGAATTAAATATTAGAATTAACATCAAGGCCACCAACATTCGACAGGCTATCCTCAATAACAGCAACTGGCAAGAGTACCTGCCGAAAGAAGTTAGTCAATACTTAAAAGAAAAAGATGCCGCTAAGAGAATTGAGGAAGTCTACAGAATTGAAGATAATATTAGTGCTCAGGTAAACAAAGCTTCAAAAAAAATAAAGAAAGTAGTCATTATTGAAAAAACAACTCGTTACTCATTTTTGGAGAGAGTAAATTATTTAGACAAATTGGAAGAAGAAACGAAGAACGGATTAGAGTTAAGTCACAAAAATCATATCAAAGTAAAAAAATACCTTTCTCTGCAATTGGAAGAGGCCGGGATTGATTATACTTTTCTCAACGATGATTATGTAAATGATTTTAGGTGTGAAGATTATGATGCTATTATCTCTCTAGGAGGGGACGGTACTTTTTTACAAGCAGCAAAAAATATAACTAATCAATATATTCTTGGCATTAACTCAGAGCCTGCTTTCAGCGAAGGAATGTTGACTAAGTACGATACAAATGAGTTGGCTGATATAGTGGAAAAAATGGCAAAAGGTACATATGAATTTACAAATTGGAATCGTTTATCCATAGCTATTAATGGGGTCAGATTACCCTATTTAGCTCTAAATGAAGTCTTAGTTGCCAAGCCGATGATTTATGAAACATCAAAGTTGGTAATCAAAATAAAAGATAAGAAAACATATGCTATCGGAAACGGGATAATCGTCTCCACCAAAGTAGGTAGTACAGCTTTTTACAAAAGTGCCGGCGGAGTATCTTTTGATACAGGCAATTACGGATATGTGATGCTTTTACCCATGAAGATTAAGGGCAAATTAGAAACCTCTAAAGTATTGAATGGTGAGGAGGTTGTTAAAGTTATTCCTAAAAGAGTAGGTCATATAATAATTTTTGACGGAGATGAGGACAGAATGATTAGGTTGAATCAGGAAGATGAAGTGGAGGTCTTTCAAAACTCGGTAAATTCTTTGAGAGTGATAATATAATTCTTTTCAAATGCTTCCTAAGATCAGACTAGTCCAAAAGAAATTTTTTCCGGAAAATCTGGAATACAACTTTCAAGTAATTCTTGAGGAAATTAGTTCCGGAATTTCTGATAGAGTTGATATTTTAGTTTTTCCGGAACTTAGTCTAACGGGATACCTTTGTCATGATGCTTTTTTACAGGACGAATTTATTGAAAAAAGTCAAAACTATTTAAATAAAATCATACCCAAAACCAAGGGGATAACAGTCATTTTGGGTTATGTTTCTTTAGATAAGACTAAAATTGCCGAGAACGGTCACTTTGTAAGATACAACTCGGCGGCAGTTATTCGTAATCAAAAAATTGAAATAGTTAGCAAGAAGGTTCTACTGCCTGAGTACGATATTTTTAGTGAGAAAAGGTACTTTTCATCAGGAGATAAAGCCATGATGTTTTTATGGGACGGGGTAAAAATCGGTTTAACTATTTGCGAAGATCTTTGGGATAGTAATTACCAGAAAAAGCCTATCTACGAGTTGTTTGAGGAGGGTGCTGACCTGATTGTGAATATTTCCAGCTCGCCTTACACAATTGGCAAGGTAAAGGAAAGATTGCGTTTAGTAGAAAAGAAGGTTACCGGATATCACAAACCGGTAGTTTATTGTAATCAGGTAGGAGCTCAAGACGGTTATGACGGGCAGATTTTGTTTGATGGTCGCTCTTTTGTTTTAAGCGGCAAATCAGAATTACTTGCTATTGGGGATGGTTTTTCTGAAGAAGTTATTACTTTGGATTTAAGTAGTCCGTCTAAATCTTTTGGGGTAAAGGAATTTTTAATACAAGAAGAACAAAATTATTTAAACCATATCCGGAAAGCATTAATGTTGGGCATTAGTGAATATTTTAAGCAAAATAAATTTACGAAAATATTTATTGGTCTGAGTGGTGGAATTGATTCTTCTCTAGTTGCTGTTTTGGCAGCACAGGCAGTGGGCAAAGAAAATGTAAAAGGGGTATTTATGCCCTCTGTTTTTTCATCCAAAGAAAGCAGGGAAGACAGTTTTAAGCTAGCCGAAAATCTTGGGATCGACTACGGTGAATTACCTATAAATTCGGTTTTCGATTCATTTCTAGAGATTTTGAATACGGAATTTCATCAAACCGGTCCTGATAACACTGAAGAAAACCTGCAAGCCAGAATCAGAGGTTCCTTGTTAATGAGTTTAGCCAACAAGTTTAACGGACTGGTTTTGGCCACGGGCAATAAAACCGAGTTAGCTCTCGGGTATTGCACTTTATACGGTGATATGTGTGGAGGTTTGGCTCCCTTGGGAGATGTAAGTAAAGCCCTAGTTTATGAATTAGCTGAATTTATTAATCAAACTGTATCTAAAGAACTAATTCCAAGGCGGGTCATCGAAAAACCACCCACTGCCGAATTAAGGAATAACCAAACTGACGAACAGGCTCTTGGTGCTTCTTACGAAATAATCAGTCCCTTGGTGGAAGATTTAATAAACTCTGAAACTGGAAATTCGGTAGTTCTAAAAAAATATCCTGTAGAATTGACGAAAAAAATTCAAGAATTAATAAGTCGAAATGAATTTAAACGAAGGCAAGCTCCGCCGGCTATTAAAATAACCAAAAGAGCTTTTGGCGTAGGTCGTAGAATAAACATGGGCGGGTAAAATTAGATTTTAATTTTGACCTGTTTTTTCTAAAACTCTAAGGAGAGCACTTCGGCTGCGAGGGTTGTTTTGGATTTCTTCTTCAGAAGGAAGGATTGCCTTTTTGGTTAAGAACTTAAAATTGGAGATCTTGTTGCCGAATTCATCAATTTCCACCGGTTTGGCAGTTTCTCGCATAAAGTGAGTCACTATCTTGTCTTCCAGGCTGTGAAAGCAAACGACAATTAAACGTCCTCCGACTTCCAGCTTATCACAACTAATTACCAAAAATCTCTCCAAGCTCTCAAACTCGTTATTTACCCAAATTCTCATAGCTTGCCAAAATCTACTTAAAATAGAATATCTCTTATTCATAAACTTCTGAGGAATAGCTCTTTCAACGGAATCTACAACTTCCTCTACAGTAACCTTAAAACTTTCTTGTTGCCAATTTTTAAGACTTCTATACCTAACTCGAACATCTTGAAATAGGTTTTGGGCAATCCTCCCGCTGAATTGCTCACCACTATATTTATAAACAATCCTTTTAAGTTCGTCCACAGTCTTTACTCGACAGATTTTTTCCCAAGCCTTTTTTCCTTTGGTCTTGTCAAAACGTAGATCAAATTCATCTTTAGGTTTAAGATAGCTAAAACCTCTGTGGCTGTTTTCCAACTGATTGGAAGAAAATCCTAGATCAGCGATAATAGCTCGAAAACTGTTGTCGGGAAAAGTACTTACAAGGTTAGAAAAATTATCTTGAACGAGAGTTAACTGCTGTTTCACGATTTTATTACTAAATTGTCTTTCTGCCAACTCTATTGCTTCAGGATCAAGATCACAGGCTACCACTTGATAACCTTTCTGAAGTAATCTCTTGGTATAGCCTCCACCTCCCAGAGTTCCGTCAAAAACTGTTAGTTTAGAAGTATTCGACAAGTCAGCATCGTCCACAAAATCCAAAACTTTATTAACTAAAACCGGAATATGTTGATTATCTACTTTCATAATAAAAAAACCACTTGGGAGTGGTAAAATGACTTTAAGTGGTGCAACCGACTGGATTCGAACCAGTGGCCCACAGCTTAGAAGGCTGTTGCTCTATCCAGCTGAGCTACGGTTGCATTTCGTTTTGAGATTTAATAATAAGGCCAACTGACCTTTTTTGTCAAATGTATATTTTTTCGAGATAGATGATAAATGTACTCTTTTTTAGCTAGCAATAAATATCTGCAAATCGGTAATTAATTTAGGGTTTAGACTAGATAATAATTATTAATTTATCTAGTTTTAATGTGGTTTAGCTATACTTATAGTCTTCTTGTTCAAGATTTTCTGTAAAAGGTTCAGTAATCGGATAACCAAATCTTTGCAAACCTCCGCTACTTTCTTTTGCTAAGAACTACTCTGAGGAGGAATATGAATGAGCTTAAATTAAAGTTTATGTCTATTTATCTTAGAACACTGAGATAATTGAAAAAAGTTTACATCTCTTTCAAAGCCTTAATTCTCTTTTCTATTGGAGGGTGGGTGCTAAATAACCCGGCCACGTTCTCGCTCCAACTTTTTTTTGGAGGTGAAATGTAGAAGTGGCTCATGGCAGTGGAATAGTGCCTACTGGGAACAGGGTTTTGATAGAGTTTTTGTAAAGCATTAATCAGCCCTTCCGGGTAACGGGTAAAAACTACGGCAGTAGCATCTGCCAGGTATTCTCTCGATCTTGACACAGACATTTGAATTAACATTGCAATTATCGGAGAAAGAAGGATTATTAGAATGTACAAAAAAACCAAAATCGGACTGCGAGGTGAAGAATTATTGTCTTTTCCTCCCCAGCCGAAAAAAGTAAGTCTAATCCCGATATCTGCTACAATACTAATTACACTGGCCAGAACCATGGTAACAGTCATAACCAATATATCTCTATTTTTAATGTGAGCCAATTCATGAGCGATAACTCCTTCCAATTCATTTTCGTTGAGTAAGTTTAGCAATCCTTGATTTAAACAGATACTGGCCTTCTGAGGGTTCCGTCCACAGGCAAATGCGTTAGCCGAAGGGTCAGGGCTAATATATATTTTAGGTTTAGGAATATCAGCTACTTTGCACAGATTTTCTACCAAAAAATGAATCCTGGGAGCGTTCTTATCAGATACAATTTTCGCCCCGGCAATTCTTAGGGCTAGTTTATCACCCCAAAAATATCCCCCAATAGCCTGAAAAGAAGCTAAAGTTAAACCAAGAACAGGTAAAAAGGGTTGGTTATAGTAAGCTCCGATTATCAAAAAAATAGCTGTAACCAGACCAACAAAAAAGAATATTAGCAGCCAAGTTTTGCGCTGATTAGCTGATTGAACGGAATAGGCAGACATATAATTATTTACTTATAACGCAAATACCTTAATTTGAAAAATTTCGGTTTTTACAATCTCCAAAAAATTGCTTTTTTCAAGTATTTTTTTATTTAGTAATTTTGTCTTTTTCTTCTCTAACAAGTGCAACAGCCTTTTTGATTGCGGAATGAACTGCTCTGGAGTAATGGTCAGTACTTTTTTCAATAATTTTGGAGTTTATTAAGGGAGCGGTTATTCTAATAACACAAGTAAATTGGTTGGTACTGCGACCTTCTTCCATGATAAATTCTACATCAATCTTGTTGATCTTGACTTTCGTATCAAAGCATTTTTCAAGTTCCTTGGTGAATTCTTCTTCGTTAAAAGAAATATCATTTTTAAAGTCTTCAGGGTTACAATGCTTGTAAGTATAGTGGATTTTATCTGCTGACATATAACTTTGCTTATAAATTTGTAGACAAGCTTTTACTAATTAGTAATTGCTTATGAATATTACTTAAGAATTATCTAATTGAAAAACAAAAGCTTCTATTCTAAGATAATTAAATAATTAATTCTCTTTTCGTCAAAATATACCATTTGGGAAGATTTCTGTATATCTCATGAACGAAAGTAGTCACTTCAGGTAAAGTTTGTTCAAAATTTTTAATTCTCAAAGAATAATTTATTTCCCTCTTAGCTCTAAATAGGTTAATTGAAACAAATTCATTTTTGAAGAATTCAGACAATTGCTCCCTTGCCTCAACGTTTTGCAACTGGGAGAAAGAGTAAGTTTTGAGATTGTCTTCAAAATTATACTGACTGACTCTGTTGTTCAGAGTAATGTTACTCAAATTGCTGGCATTGTTCCCATAAAGGTTGTAGGGATCTCTCGAGGCTAAAGTAATTGGTAAAAATGCGGCATGGTAATTTCTGGTTTCCAGTCTTTCCAAGACCTCATTATTCTCTTTTATCACTGTAATCGGCAATCCGATGTCTCTAAAATAAGCTTGTAATTGAGATAATAGGGGGTCTGATTCCGTCAGGCCGATCATTACAAGGCTTAAAGGTTTGCCGCCAAGCAGTATCTGTCTGAAATTGTTTTTTTCATCTACTTTCCAGGTATAATCCGTCTCTAAATTTTTTTCTGCATCTTGGCAGTCAGGAATAAAGTCGTCACCCAAGTGGATAGGAACAATTTTTTTACTAGGTGGAATTGGCTCTACATAGTTGCTGTATTCAACAAAATCGGGTCCGGGCTGGAAATTCATCAAACGACACATTACATACTTTCGTAAGTCACGGTTAATGAAATTTTTACCGGCTTGAATATTCAAATAAAGGTTATAGTATGTGTTGGTAGGGATAATTTTTTGTTCAAGCGTTAGTGATTCTTTTACCGAGTCAGGAGTAAAATTCATGTTTGTGCCAAGGAATCTGGTGAAGAAATCAATCTCTCCTTGTTTGGCTGCTTTTTCTATGCTGGTTTCATCCCTGTCCGATTCGTTGATGCTATCAAAGCTTTTGATTATGTAATTATCTATTGTTACCTCTTGGCCATAGTTGTTTACCGAATTTTTATTTAGAATCACTTTATTGAAAGTACCTTCTTCTCCGTTTTTTGCAGGGTTTCTAAGGTTCTTGTTTTTGGTATTCTCCGGGTCTGTCACTTCATCTTCCAAAACAAAATAGCCTGAAGTAACTGTAGGGTTGACTGATCTGGGATCTTTGGCTAGATCTAAGTTTTTGAGATCTTGGTAATAATCAAAAGAAATAGGTGAAAAATTGGCACTGTATTTTAGTTGACTGTTAGAAACCTCGCTGATTAGATTGAATTCATGAGGAGAAATCACTTCAAAGGTAACATTACTGAATAAGTTATTAAAATCTTGGTTACCACCGTCTTCCTTCAGCCTGTCAAAGGAATACTTAACATCCTTGGTAGATATTGGTTCCTTGTTTGACCAAAAGATGTCTTCACGCAATTTAAAATTAAGTTTTTTAAATCCTCCCGTATTTTGGTTGTCAAGATCTAACCATGTAGGCTCTTCTTTTAGCAGTACCGGAACTATTTTTGGAGATTCGTAAGTGCTTAAGAAATCTGGATAGTCAACATGGTAGAGAGGGTGGTACAGTAAGGCGTTAACTCTTTTTTCTCCTTCGCTTTGAGAATCCAGCACAGGGTTAAATACCTTCATGGAATTGGTTGATTCTTCACTTATTGCTTCCACCAAATACCCACCCTGTTCAGCTGTTTCTACGGTAGTGACCATGTAGGCTCCGTAAAATGTAAAAAGTAGAGAAACGATTAAGCTAAAAACACTAAAAGTCAGCAATACTTGTAAAGTTTTGTTTAAGTTGCTCACAGATGCAGCGACCAGTTCAAGATTTTTGAATTTTGACCATTTTATCGGCCAGGCGTTTTTTTTGATTTCTTGAGACTCCTTTTTTAAAAAGGCAACATATAGTTTGAAACTTTCAAGGCTGTTTATTTTTAATTTCTTCTTTGCATTTTTGATCATAGCTGATTTATACTAGTGTAAATCAAATTAAACTGCTTTTTTGAGATGTGTCAATCGTCCCTTAAAGCAGTATATTTCACCCATTTCAAAATTTTCGTAATCCAAATAATGGAGTATTTTTAAAAGACTATTTCTACTACCAAAGTTGCTCCAAAGATTGACAAAAGTGTTTTTTTTGGCTCACTCTAAAGCAACTCGGTATCATAAACTTATGAAAATCGATTTAGGAAAAAGCTTCATACGGGATTTCTTAGCCGGGCTGACAGTAAGTTTTGCCGCAATTTCTTTGGGTGCAGTCTTTGGGGCTCTAACGCCGAAAGGGGCATTTGCGGGGATGGTTTCGGCTTCTATTATTCCTATAATTACTTCAATTTTGGGAGGAACTCGTTTGCAATCCTCCGGTCCTACAGGACCTATGACTGCTGTTGCGGCCATTCTGATTGCGTTTGCTTACGATTCATTTGGTCAGAACACAGCTTTAGCTAACCAATTCATAACTTTGAGTTTGTTGTTAACTGCTGTTTTTTTGTTTCTGGCTGGGATTCTCAGACTTGGAAAGTATGTTTCAAAAATTCCCCAGATTGTGGTGATCGGTTTTATGAATGCCATTGCACTGATAATCTTTTTGGATCAATTTAACAGGATTTTCGGACTGGCCGGAAAAACTCCCTTGGAAGGTAATTTATTGGTAAATTTTGGCCTAGCTTTGGCGACTTTTATTTTTATTCTACAAACTAAAAAAATCCTAATTCTAATTCGTATTCCATCCAATATTGCTAACTACCTTCCTGGAGTATTGATTTCAATAATGGTTTTTACAGGTTTTCAATATTTGTTGGGATTGAAAGTGGAAACAGTGGATCTGGGAGTTGAAATTCAATCCTTTTCAGACTATCTTTCTTTAATCGGCGGGTACTTTCCTACGGCTGAGGTTTTTCAGCTTGAGATATTGAGTAAAGCCCTGACTTTTGCCATAGAATTGTCTTTACTGGCTTACTTTGATTCTTTATTGACAAGTCTGGTTGTGGATAAGATAACCGGTGAGCAGACTAACAAAGATAAGGAGCTGTTTGCCCAAGGCCTGGCCAATGCTGTCTCCGGAGTTTTGGGAGGCCTTCCTGGTGCTCAAGCCACTGTTAATTCGGTTTTGTTAATTAAAGAAGGGGCTGTTACTCGTTTTGCCGGAATCTTGGTCGGGATTTTTGTTTTTCTTGGAATTATACTTTTTAAAGATCTTATTGGGCTAATTGCCATGGCAATCTTTTCCGGCATTCTGATAAAAATTGCCTGGGATATTGCGGAAAAAGAATTTTTTAAGCTATACATTAAAAGGAAATGGTATTTTCAAGCTGCACACAATTGGCAGTTAGCCATAATAATTTATACTATGGCGGTTACTGTTCTGGTTGACCTAAATATTGCCGTAATAACTTCGGTAATCATCTTTTATGCCATTAAATTGAAGCGGTATTACTTCGGTTTGTTTGGAATTAGTATGGGACTTTTATTAATAGGTCTACCATTAAAATCCTTAAATGCATCCATTGATTCTCTTAACTTGAATTATTTGGGATTATGGGCTATCATTACGGTAATCTATACTGCTGTTTTTCTCCACCTTCAAAGGAAAGGCCAAAGCATTCAAGATATCGATTACACCGGTCTCCACCTTAAAGAATATTCACCCTCGTAAACTCTCGAGAGTGGCTAAGAATTTCTGCCGGTTTTATTTAATTTTGGTTACTAATTTAGATACGATTAATAATAGCTGACGAGTAACTCTCTAACAGGTGTATAAGATATCCATTTCTCTTTAATAAAAAATACTTATAAAACACGTGGTTGCTTGTTCTTTTTAACTAGCTACCTTGAGGAGCTAGTCTGAGACAAATTAAAAAAGTGTACTGAAGTATATATTTGGTGCAGTTAGGCAATAACTCCTTGTTTTCTTGACCAAAGAACTCTTTTGGCTTATTTTATACTTAGACATGATTACTTTTCTTGTATTGTTGTTGAATAATTTTACTTGGGTATTTGTTCCCTTAGGGTCAATCATCCTTTCCGGTATGCTTTATGACTGGTATCTTGATCGATATAGAGAAATCAGAACCGGGGACTGGAAAAAAAGTATGCACTACATTGTATTACAAATATATCCGCCAAAGGAGAATAGAAGATCGCTCGCAGAAATGGAAAGTTTATTTACCAATCTTTTTTCCATTTTTGAGGAAAGAAATCCCAAAGATACCTACTTGATCGGTAAGTGGCATGAGGGAATGTGTTTTGAGATTCATTCCGATGGAGGAAAAGTAGGCTTTTATCTGAGAGTTAATAAATGGTACGAAGGTTTGGTAAGAGATTCTTTTGATGCTCGTTACCCCGGAACTAAATTAGTAGAAGTTCCTGATCCGATGGGCCAGTGGCCCCGTGATTGGACCGGTCAAATTAAATACAAATATAAAAATTTCTTTGGCTCTGATGTCAATTATACGGCTCACGATGCTCATCCAGTGAGAATCTGGCAGAAATTTCAAGACGGTAATAACCCACCCGTGAACGATCCTATCTATGAGTTAATTTCTTTAATGGAAAATATTAATCCCGATGATTATGCAATTTTTAAGTTGGCTTTTAGGCCTTTTGATGATAAATCAATGAGACAGGAGATGAGAGACGAAGTAAAAAAACTTCGTAAAGAGTTTTCAGAAAATGCCAGCGTTTATTTGAATGGAAATGCTGAAAACCAAGATAACAAAGAATCACGCAAATTTCATCTCTTAACCGACGACGAAAGAGAGACCCTTAACCAAATGATTATCAAATCCGGAGCTCCACACGCCAAAACAAAAATTAGATTCGGTTATTTTACAAATAAACCCAAACCCGGAGCCTACGAAGGCCATATTAACGGATATTTTCAACAATTTACCGCCGATATCCAGGGATTGGTTTGTTGCGAATATACTCGAACCAATCAAGATGCTCACGGAGGAAAAGACATGGGTGCCGGCTATAACTTTCCTGTTTTGCGTAATGCAATAGTTTCAGCATATGTTGCCAGGGTTATCGATTTAATCTATTGGAAGAGGGAAAGAGAATATCGTAAGCAAAAAATTTATTCGGCGATCTTGAGTAACGAGAATACCCAGATTGGAGAACCGCCGGATTTTATGGAAGCTGCCAGCTTGGCTTCTATTTTCCATATGCCCACAACATATGATGAAAATGCCCCGTTTAGGGCTCAACATCTCCAAACACATTACGGACAAGAGGATAGTCTTGTTAAAACTGCCCAGCCTCCTGCTGATTTGCCTACGTAACTTTTTTTGACACTCAAAAAAAAATCAGTCATATTTAATAGTCTTAATAAGTGTGAAATTAATCATCTTAAATGCCGGAGGCAAAAAATCTTTATTCACAGAATAATCAATTTTTGGATTTCAAAACCAGGTTTCTCAAGTCCTTGTTTTTTTTGGGTGTGATTCTATGCTTCATTATATCGTTTATTTTAATTTTTCTTCCGGGATTTAAGAGCTTAAATTTTGAGTATTTTTTAAATAAATATTTTACCGATTTAAGTAAAGAAAGGGTGCAGATTGGCGGAAACGTTGCTCTTCCGGGAAATGGTGAAGACTTCTCTAATGTTTTGACTAAACCACTTGATCCGGAAACACTCAGCTTCTATAATAAGGACGAACTTTCAATGCTGGGAGTTATTCCTCTACCGGAAAATTATTATGTTCAGGAAACATATAAGGGGATAAGTTTTGTAGCTTCGCCAACTAGTTCGTATTCGGAATATCAGTTGTTTCTTTTAAAGTATTTTATCGATCTTACTCCGCCAATTCTTTTACAGGACGGACCTACGGCTATAATAACTTACTCACCGGGAGAGTTGGATGAGGATGTAGAGTTGAATCAAGAAGAAGAGGCAGCTAAGGCCAGCGGAACTTACGTATTTTATAACCAAAACTCCTTTGAGCCCAAGCAGATAGACGGGCAAAGAGTAGATAACTCGGTCGACGCAAAATACAAGCTCTTTGTACACGAGTTGGCACATGTCTATCAATTCAATGAGTCTGCAGGAGAGTTATCACCCAGAGAAATTGAAGAAAATGCCAAGAACGGACGAAATTGGCTTGATTTAGTTTTGGTTGATGACTTAACAATCGGTTTTGCTTCTAATACAGGATGGCAAAAGGTAGAAAGTGATTCAGGGATTGAATATGTTTTGTCTGAACCTGAAAAAGAAAAAGCTACTGATTATGGCAAGAGGGCTATTCATGAAGATATGGCCGAATCCATTTCCTATACAATATTGACGAATACCAACAATCTTTCAGAAAGCAGGGTCAATTGGGTATATGAAATTTTTGGTTTTGCTGATGATCAGTTAACCTACGGAAAATTGCCGGTGATGCAGGGCACGGAATCAATTAGTCCTGAATTTCCTAAGTCTTTAGCCTCTACTTTTGATTTATCAAAGGAAGAAGAATTTACCGGTAACCGAAGATATCAATTTGTTAATAGCCAAGCCTTTATTTTGAAAGAAAAAAACTCCATAGACAGTGTTTCTGCCTATATGCTCATGGAACTGGGAAATAGAGGTTGGGAGGGGTTTTTGGAAAAAGAGACAGACATTAATTTTGTGACTACGCACAAAGGTTCATTTAATAGCCATAGAAGAGATATATACCTTGAAATGAAAACCTTCGATAATGCCTTAAATTATTCTACCAAACCGGAAGGGACAATTATATATGTTGTTAGTGGTTATAAGTAATTTTTAAAGGTCCTTAACGAGAGTGTATGACAACAAGCCCACGATTTTGTCAACTCTCACTTTGATTCTCTCTTCTTGACAACCAGCCAAATCTATATGATTACTGGGGAGTAACATGATACGGTTTTGGAATTTATGCATATGATTATTAATTTTAGCGTTTTAGACTCCTCATGGGTAGGAAAAAGAGTTGAAGTGGGAGGTTACATCAACAGTATTCGAGATCACGGAGGGTTAATTTTTATTGACCTGCGTTCTGAAACTGAGCTTTTACAGTGCGTGATTGATCCAAATGACAATCCGGAAGCTTTCAAAACAGTAGAGCATCTTAGTCCGGAATCGGTACTTAAGCTAAACGGGCAGGTTTTAGCTAGAGACAGTGATTTGGTTAACCCAAAATTAGCTACCGGAGAAATTGAAGTAAGAATTGAATTTTTATCAGTCATTTCGAGAGCAAAGGTTCTGCCATATGATCTACACGCTGATGAGAAAAATTTGGCCGGAGAAGAGACTCGCTTAAAATATAGATACTTAGATCTTCGTCGACCAAAAATTAAAGAAATGCTAAGAGCTAAGCATAAATTGTTTTTGGCTGTTAGAAAGTGGTTTGATCAAGAAGGTTTTTTGGAAGTTCAGACTCCCGTTTTAGCTAATTCTTCTCCTGAAGGAGCTAGAGACTATTTGGTGCCTTCTCGCTTGCATCCGGGAAAGTTTTATGCACTTCCTCAAGCTCCCCAACAATTTAAACAGTTATTAATGGTTGGAGGTTTTAATAAATATTTCCAGATCGCCCCTTGTTTTCGAGATGAGGATCCTAGGGCAGATCGACATCCGGGAGATTTTTACCAAATTGACGCGGAAATTGCCTGGGCCGATCAAGAGCAGATTTTTAATCTGAATGAGCGTTTGGTGAAAGAAGTCTTAGTCAGTTTCAGTGACAAAAAATTGCAGGATGGAGATAAGCCGTTTACTCGATTAACTTATCAAGAGAGTATGGACAAGTACGGCAGCGATAAACCTGATTTACGATATGGACTGGTTTGGCAGGATGCTAAAGGGATTTTTAGAGGTTCAGGTTTTAAGGTTTTTGCTGATTTATGTGACAATCCTAAAAGCAAAGTGCAAGCACTGGTCATTAAAGGTCAGGTAGACAAATTTTCCAGATCGGATTTAGATAAAATTCAAGATATAGGTAGAAACTTCGGTTTACCGGGAATTGCTTACATTCAGTATTTTCAAGACGGTCCCAAAAGCCCCGTATTTAAATTTTTGGGAGAAGAGAAAGCACAAGAATTGCAAAAATTTTTTCAAGCTGAAATTGGTGATTTAATTCTTTTTATTGCCAACTCCGATAAAAGTGTAGTTTGGAAGGCTCAGGACCAAATGAGGCAGCATATTGCTAAAAAATTAGATTTGATCGATGATACTCTGCTTAAGTTTGTGTGGATATACGATTTTCCCTTCTTTGAAATTGATGAAAAATCTGGAGAAATTGATTTTGGCCACAACCCTTTTTCTATGTGGCAGGAATTTGAAGGAAAGACGAAAATGGAAACTTTGATTGAAGCTAGAGAAAAAAATCTTCTATCGGAAATTAAAGCAATTCAGTATGATTGCACTGTAAACGGTTATGAGGCGTTATCCGGTGGAGTTAGAAATCCTTTTCCCGATTGTTTAACCGAGGCCTTTCGAACAGTTGGATATACCCAAGAAGAAATAAAAAACAGGTTCGGTCATATGATGGAGGCGTATACATATGGAGCACCGGAACATGCCGGATTTGCCTGGGGTTTGGACAGGTTGTTCATGGTTATTTCCGGAGAAGATAATATTAGAGAAACTATTGCTTTTCCAAAAAACGGCTCCGGCATGGATGTAATGTTAAATAGTCCTACTACAGTAGGCGAAAATCAACTGAAAGAGTTGGGTATTAAATTGTTAAGATAAATTGACAATTTTGGTCAGCTGTAGTTTATAACTATTTGTTTCCATGGGTACAATTATTTCTATTGTAAATCAAAAAGGGGGTGTAGGAAAAACGACCAGTGCAGTTAACGTGTCTGCTGCCTTAGCAGGAATGGGTTATAAGGTCCTTCTAGTTGATCTTGATCCGCAAGCTCATTCTACGGAGCATCTGGGTATTAAAAGCAGGTTGAAAAAGAATTCTGATTTGAGTATCTTAGAAGTCTTAAGAAAAAATAATAGTCTATTTGATTCTTTAGTCCAATCTACCCACGCTAACTTGTGGGTTCTTCCTTCTGATTTGCGTCTAGGGCAATTTAACCAAGGAGTTCCGGTAGGTAGGCAGTTTGTCCTGAAAGAAGTTCTTACTGAACAAGTTAAAGGCAACTTCGATTTTATTATTATTGATTGTCAACCCTCGCTTTCTCTACTTACCTTAAACGCTTTGACAGCTTCCGACAAAGTCCTTTTACCGGTGCAGGCAGAATATTTTGCTTTGGATGGTTTGACCCAGTTGATTTATACCTTGAAAGAAGTGCAGAATAAGTTACATCCTAATCTTTCGGTTCTCGGAATCATTGTGACAATGTTTGACCGAAGGAATCGTTTAAGCTCAGAAGTAAAGGAAGAACTGGAAAAGAATTTTTCAGGCTATCTTTTTAACTCTGTAGTACCAAGAAATGTTAAGTTGGCGGAAGCTCCTTCATTTGGGAAATCAATCTTTGATTATGCCGGCACCAGTAGTGCTGCTCTGGCTTATAAGGACACAGCTTTGGAGATCTTGGAACGGTTGGGGCAAGTGCAAGACTCGGTGGTCGGTCAAGGTTTTTCCCATAAGAGAAATTTTTTTAGCTAGACTTCTCCAGGATTTTAGTTCTAATTGTTTCTGACTGTTAGAATAGACAATCAACCTTTCTATATACAAAAAACCGCAGCAAATTTGGGCATTTAGGGGTAGAAATTGCTCTATAAAAAAATGAGAAATGCAATAATTAGTAATTATGTAAGAAGATTTTTGCCTAGTTTGTCTATGGGATACCTAAATGACTTGCGAATTTTTTTGTATTAAATATAAACTAAGTAAGTATTTTGGATAGGTTATCTGTCTCGATAGCCTGCTTGATTTCCATGGCTATTCTTTGACCGTAGCTCAAACTTTCGCCATACAAGTAACCGGAATAGGGGGTATATTTGGTTCCGGGGCTTCCCGGAATTCGAAGAGAAACATCAAAAATTACAAATTCCTCTTTATTGTTTTCCGTGTTGACTGCTCCTTGCAAGGCAAACGGACCTATTATTCCGGGCGAAAATTCTTTTTTGGCAGTTTCAGTAAATTTGTAGGCCAAATCATAGGCTTTCTCGAGTAGTGATTCCTTCATAGTTACTCCGTAGTGTCCGGTTTCTACGATTCTCGGCTTCTTGTGCTTAAGTACTTCTAGTTGTTCTTTGGCGGTTAACCTAAGGAACCCGTCTAAGTCGGTCTGTCTTCTGGTATCAGTACCCATTAGTTCGTTTTCTTCAGTTAGAGGGCTAAAGAAAAAATTTAAATTAATGTGAGCTCCGATAATATACTCTTCAATAGTAGCCTTATTTAGGTCTTCTTCTAAGATTACACCTTTTTCAAGAAGTTCCGAGGCCTCTTTCCGGTAACTTTCCGGTGAGGAAGCAAAGAAAAAGGCTCTTTCATATTTTCTCTCGGCTTCATTAACTTTAACTATAACCAAGCGGTCAATTTGGTCGGGTCCTTGGAAGATTTTCGGAATTCTAATGCCTGACTTGTTAAGTAAATAGTACTGGTTTTTTTCAACATCCCTTTCTTCTAGCTTGAGCATTTCCCGGGTACCATAAATCGGTACCAAAAAATCATTCTCAATTTCTTGCCAATTGCAATAGACCCAAAAATATCTGTTATGGATAAAAATGGTGTTTCGATTTCTAAGTTCTCTTTGAACTTCCTCTTTGGTGATGTCTTGAAAATGATTTATTAATAATACATTGTCTATACAGCCTTTGTTGTCTCGGGTTTTGTAGTAATTCCGATAAGTTTTTTCCCGACCTTTTTGACATACAGCCAAAGTGTTAAATCCCGATTGCTTTGCCCCGTGACAAACATCCAGTGCACTGTGTCCTCCCAGAACCCCTATAGTGACATTAGATAGATCATAGTTTTCAAGTATTTTGGTGACATCCATACTAATTCAACTTAAGCAATATTCCTGAAACTAGTCAACTTACTGGACCTGTCATGGGTTATTAAAAATTATTAACTTGTTTAATTAAATTTTAGTTTGTCATTTCTTATGAATTAATATATAATTCCTCCGACAGTTTATAAAAGCTAATTTAATGCATTTTGTAGATCTAGTCACTGAGATAAAACAAAAAAATTACTTGATAAAAATAAGGTGTACAAAAAAAGAAAATACCCTTATATTATCAGCCGCTTGAAAAGAAGTTGAAAAAGTTAATTAATTCAAATCAATTGTGAACTCTTCATTAACACAAGAAGCTTGGAATGAATGGTACAACATGGTCTATGGATACTTTTATAGGCGAGTTAATAGCAGGGTGGAAGCTGATGAACTAACCAGTGAGACTTTGGCGGATTTTTTTATGAAGGATGATCTGGTCGAAAATCAGAAGAGCTATATATTCGGAATAGCAAGGAACAAACTGCTAAAATATATCCAAAGCAAGACCAGGCTAAATCAGCAAAAAGTTGATATTGATATTTATGATGAAAATAATGAGTTTGAGGTTTCCGGGGATTATTACAGTTCGCACTATTTAGCCCAAGTTGAGGATCTAAAAAGATGCGTGGAAAGGCAATTAAAAGATATTGACGTTGAAATCGTTGATATGTGTATTAGTTGTGAATTTTCCAGTGAAAGGGCTGCAAAAGAGCTAAATATGAATTCGAGCAATATTAGAAAAAGACTTTCTCGGGCAGTGCATAAATTAAGAGATAAGTGTAAGCAGATTTGGAATTCTTGTACAAACTAACACAAAACAGGACCTATTTAGTATGAATCAAAAAATAACCTTTGACCATATAAATGAAACCGATCTTTTGGGTAACTATTTTGAAGCAGATAGCCTATATGTTGGTACAAGAGAAGTTGCTTATCAGCAGTTTGTTAATGAATTTGGGGGTGGACAACAAGGTGATCAAGCACAAGAAGGAACCTTTATAAACAATTTAATTAGTAAATATAATTCTTTGGGTAGTTTTGGAAAAATTCTCTTACTTTCGGCGGGTCTTGTCTTGACTGCATTAGTTTTGGGGTCCCTTGCTATTTTTGCTTCACAGTATGATGGTCCCTATAGTAAAATTTTAGGAATCAGAGAAGATTCAAACCAAAATAGTGTAAACCGGGATTTAAGTGATTCAAGGAATTCAAACGATAAAAAAGTCGAAAATTATCAGGACTGTTTAAAGTACGGATCAGTGGTTGGGAGTCTGTGTTTTTATGAAGATAAAACGTTCGGCAGTGATGAAGAAGATAAAAATGGAGATTTAGAGCCTAAAGATATTTTAGATTTGGAACAAGAAGATTTTTCAACCCGTCCCGGGTCAGCTGTTGAAGGGTTTAATTCCGACAGCGATAATTCACTCAATCTTCAAGTTGATTCTAATCCAGGAATTAATCGTAATTTTCCCGATAGTCCGGAATCAAATGAGTCAAAACCAAGACAGAACTTGCCTGATGGTGATCAACCGCCAGATCAAAACGGCAATAATAATGATGATAGCGGCAATCAGGACGACAATCCGGACGACGAATCTGAAGAGACTAAAACCTGTTATCAATTTTATGGCAATTTTTCTTTGGAAGTGCCGGAGGATTGGAAATGTGAGTCACCTGAGGAAAGAAATCTTCCGGCCGAGGACATTACCGACTCGATTGAACAAAGAGAGTATTTAATCGCTACAAACGGAAAAGATAAAATTGAGGTGATTAACACAAAAAATAATATTTACGAAGAATGTACCCATGAAAAATTGGTTTCTAATATGGAAAGCGGCTATGGACCCGCCCCGCTATATTACTACATATTTACTTCTTGTAACGAAAATCAACTTATTTACGGATATCCCAAATCCAATGACTATTATTATCCAAGAGTTTACGTCCAAGCAGAAGATTTTAAGGAAAATCTTATCAGAACAATTCTAAAGTCCTTTACTTTTGAAGAAGAATATCCGGAAATAAAGGACGACAATCCGGACGACGAACCTGAAGAGACTAAAACCTGTTATCAATTTTATGGCAATTTTTCTTTGGAAGTGCCGGAGGATTGGAAATGTGAGTCACCTGAGGAAAGAAATCTTCCGGCCGAGGACATTACCGACTCGATTGAACAAAGAGAGTATTTAATCGCTACAAACGGAAAAGATAAAATTGAGGTGATTAACAAAAAGTTTGATGTGAGGGATAAAATATACCTAAGCTGTAGTCACCGAGATCTATTAAAAAACAGAAAAAAATCATTTGGAGGTAGCAAGTATTACTATAAAATTGTGACCGAATGCAACGGGCAAAGACTTATTTACGGATATGGTAAAAAGAAATATTACTCGTTCTATCCTAGAATTTTTGTACAGACTGAAAAGGATAGCGATAAAACCATAAAAAAAATCTTAAAATCGATTGATTTTCATAAAGACTACCCGGAGGATTAAAAGGTGTATAAACTAATAAGTTCTTTTTAATTATCAATATTAAATATCATTTTATTCCTTAGTATTAGCATGGAGTAGAAAATAAAATTGACATATTTCGTTTATTGTATAAGGATTGGTTGTCACGAATATATTTGGCAGAGACACTATTGATCATATGCATATCGGCTTCATTTTAGACGGGAACAGGAGATGGGCAAGAAAAAACGGCTTACCGGAAAACTTTGGACACAAGAAAGGGGCGGATAACTTGGTTGAGCTACTTAAGGCTTGCAGTAAACACAGAATTAACGTAGTGTCCGCATATGTTCTATCTACTGAGAATTACCGAAGAAGAACAAAAAATGAGATTAAAAATCTCTTTGACCTCTTGAACCAGATAACTGACGAAAATATTACGAAGTTCATTGAAGCCGGGATCAAAATTAGAATTTTAGGTAAAATTGAGGAGCTTCCTGAAAGAATTTTTAACAAAATTGTAGAAGCCGAAAATAAAACTAAAGAGTGCAACCAAATGATTCTTCAACTCTGTATTAATTATGGAGGAAAAGACGAAATTGTGAGGGCGGTAAAAAAGGTTTTAGAAAAAAAACAAGATTTAAACGAGGAAACAATATCGGACAACTTGGATTCTGCATTAGAGCCTGAGCTCGTAATTAGGACCGGTGGAAGTAAAAGGTTTTCCAACTTCTTGTTATGGCAATCCAGTTACTCCGAATTATATTTTACAGAGGTGCTTTGGCCTGATTTTAATAACAATCAATTGGAAAAAGCTTTACAATTTTACAATCTTCAACAAAGAAACTTTGGTAAATAAATTATATGGATTTAGACATGATGTATAAACTTAGTATCTTTAAAGATGAATTTGAGCCTATTCTGGCAGATTACTTGGATGAAAAAGTCAGAGAAGCTTCATTTATCAATCGGGCAGCAGCTAATCTTCTGTATGAAACTAAAAAAGTAATTTCCAATAACGGTAAAAGATTTAGACCTGCTTTAGCTTATTATTCATTTATAGCTGCCAATGGTGACGCTGAACATGATAAAAATATTTTCAAGTTAGGTGTTGCCCTGGAAATATTTCATTCTTACGGTTTTATTCATGATGATATTCTTGACAGGGCTTTGGTAAGGAGGGGTGATCCTACCTTGGAGTCGGCTTATCGAGATATTTTTAAGCGTTTTATTTCCAATCGGGAAAGAGTTAATCAATTAGCACTTAATGCCGCCATTTCCGGGGGAGATTTTGCTCATTTAATTGCCGACCAGATTTTTAGCAGTATTGATTGTGACGATGATACCAGAAAAAAAATAACTGATTTATACTATCAAATGCAGTTTGAAGTTCATGCCGGTCAGGCTGATGACAGTTACGGAGTTGGTATCAAAGACTTGTCTGAGGTAGACGAAAAGCAAGTTTTTCGTATGATCGACTTTAAGTCAGGGAGGTATTCTATCCAAAAACCTATGCTTCTTGGGGCGACTTTAGCAGGCTTGGAAGAAGAAAAAGTTAAGATATTGGAAACAGTCGGACAAGAGCTAGGTTTGGTTTTTCAAATTAAGGATGATATTTTAGGTCTGTTCGGTGACGAAAAAGAAATAGGTAAATCAAACGTTTCTGATATAAAAGAAGGAAAAAGAACTGTATTGATGATCAGAACTTATGAAGCTGCTACAGACGAAGAGAGACAAAGGATGCAAGAAATCTTGGGAAATCCGGAAATTACCGAAGAAGATGTTCAATGGATAAAAGATTTGGTAATTCAATATAATATTCTTTCTGAAATAGAGAGTTTTTGTGAGAAGGTGGTAGATAAGTCAAAAAAGAAAATTACCGATATCTTTGATATTACCAATCCCGGAGCTTCATTTATTTTTGAATTAACTGATTTTATTTGGCAAAGAAAGAAATAATCTAGAGTATTTGAAGGAATATGAACAAATTCTCTACCTTGATCGGAGCCTTAAGGATTTCTAGTCTAATTACAGGAATTCTGGTTTTTCTTTTTTTACAAGTCAATAACGTAGGTAACTTGTGGGTTAATCTGTTGATAGGCTTTAGCTTTTATATAGGAACCGGAGCCGGAATGGTCATAAACGACATTTATGATTATGAAAACGATAAGGCTGCCGGAAAAAAAAACTATTTAACTACCGGCATGCTTAGTAAAAAGCAGGGAGTTGCCTTCTTCTTAATTTTAGCTTGCATTTCGATATTTATCCAGTTGATTTTTTTTCAAAATCCGGAAAGCTTGACAATCTATTTTATAGCGGCGGCTCTGGTAATCTTGTATACGCCAATAGTGAAAAATCGTTTTTCCTTTCTTAAGGCTCCGTATGTTTCCTTGATGTCTTTAACTTCTCTGATTTTTCCTATTCTTTATCTGGGTAAGGACTTACAAGTCTATTTACCTGTGCTGGCTTTTGCATTTATCTTTATTTTTTCCAGAGAGAATATTTCTGATTATTATGATTATGAGTCTGATTTAAGTGCCGGAATAAAAACTTTGCATCATTATTTCAACAAAGATATTTTGCTTTATTTTTCTATAGTCTCATTATTTGTAGCCTCGACTTTTTCTTATTTTTTTGTAAACCTGGAATTAGGTAAGACTTTTGCTCTTGTTAATGCGATTTTTACCACTCTAATGATTATTATATGGTTTATCTTTAAGCAAAAAAAGATATTAAAGAGAGGAAACTTGATTGCTGTTCTGATAGCCATTTTTGCAATAGTATTCGGATTTTAGCCATGAATTTAGTTAGTAAAATTTTTAGCACGTTTAGACCTTCAACGGTTCTTCTAAGTTTAATGGTCTTCTTTTTTCTTTATTTTAACTCCGAGTATTCTTTGGCGGTTATTCTCTTTCAGACATTAAGTTTTTATTTTGGTACGGCCGCCGGAATGATGATTAATGACATTTTTGACTCGGAGCTTGATAAAGTTAAACAAAAAGATGCAAATAATCAAGTAGATCAAAAGGTAGATGATTTAAAAAAAAGACTTGTGCTTCTTTTTGCGATTTCCGTTTTTTCAATTGCTGTACAATTGATTTTCTTTAAAAATTTTCCGAGCCTTCTTTTTTATTTTCTTACGTTGGCAGCTGTAGTTGGTTACACACCGTTAATTAAGCACAAAATCGGTTTGATGAAGACACCCTTTGTGGCTGCTATGAGTATCAGCCCTTTAGTTTTCTCGATTTTTTACTCTTTCAGCGGATTTTTTAATTATTTACCTGCTTTGGTGCTAACATTTTTGTTCTTTTTGGGTAGAGAAAATTTTTTAGATTACAGGGACAGGAAAAGTGATTTGGAATTTGGGATAAAAACATTGTATTATTATTTTCCGGATAATCTAGGTCTAGCTATAGCCTTTGGTTTAATGATATCTGCTACTTTCTTGAGCATTTTTGTGATTGATGGTGATGTTAATTTAATTTTGGCTGTAAGCAACTTTATTTACTGTAGTCTAATGATTTTGTATTTCTTGAGAAAAAAGGAAATATGGATAATCCGCAAAGGAACTCTCCTAACCATCCTCTTCTTTATTTTGTCTTTGTACCTACCGGCACTTGGATTTGACATTATTTTAGGATAAAACTAAGCCTATTAGTAAATAACTGAACAAATATGCCAAAATTAAGTAAAAAATTACATGAGTACAGTGACTATAGCGAGCGTCGAAATGATTTGGAAAAGACTTTAGAAATAAACTTGGATTCAATTGGAAACAGTTTTGCCGATCAAGATAACCTGCCCAATGTTCACTGCGAAAACTTGATAGGAAGTATTAGTGTTCCGGTTGGGATAGCCGGTCCGTTGCATTACAAATCCGGAAATTTTGAAAAGGAGCTATACATACCTTTGGCTACTTCGGAAGGTGCTTTGATTGCCTCAGTTTCTAGAGGGGTTAAGGTTTTGAATGAAAGCGGCGGGGTGATTACTCGAGCTTCCAGAAAAGGAACAACCAGAGGGCCGGTATTTGAAACAGGTTCGATTGATCATAGCCAAAAGTTTAATTCTTGGGTAGAAAATAATTATCACAAAATAAAAGAAACAGCCGAGTCTACTTCCCGTCATTTAAAGCTTTTGGATCTCGACGTGAAAATTATCTCCTCCCTGGTGTTTATAAGATTTTACTATGATACCGGTGACGCTATGGGCATGAATATGGTGACTATTGCTACTCAAGAAGTGGTTAACTTTATTGAAAAAGAGGTGGGTTTTGTTAGCTGTTTGGCTTTATCCGGTAATTTTTGCGTAGATAAAAAGCCTTCTTGGCAAAACTTTATCAACGGAAGAGGTTTTGAGGCTTGGTCGGAAGCGGTAATTCCCAAGAAAGTTATTGAAAATACTTTGAAGATTACTTCCGACAGTCTGTACGATACTTGGATGGCCAAATGCATGTACGGATCAATTACTAGTGGTTCTTTGGGTTTTAATGCTCATTACGCCAATATTGTGGCAGCCTTTTTTGCAGCTACCGGTCAGGATTTAGCACAGGTTGTTGAAGGCAGTCAAGGAATTGTCTCTATGAAGCAGATTAAAACCGGTGACATCTACATTTCCGCCTACATGCCTTCTGTGATGTTGGCTACTGTTGGCGGGGGCACTAAGTTGACAACTCAGAAACAAGCTCTTAGCATTCTGGGACTGAGTAAGTCTTCTGACTTAGCTGAGGTTTTGACGGGGGCAGTTTTGGCAGGTGAAATTTCATTGCTTGCCTCTTTGGCCAAAGGTACTCTGGCTAGTTCTCACGCTTCCCTGGGCCGAACGAAGAAATGATTTTGACATAATTAAATTTGGTTTATACTATCAACATAAATTATATTCTATGGTAGGTATTGTTTCATATGGGTTTTACCTTCCCAAATTCAGAATTTCCGTTAAAGAAATTGCCAACACTTGGGGGAAAACCGGAGAAGAGATTGAGGGAGGTTTACGGGTACAGGAGAAAACTGTTTCCGGAATAGACGAAGACTCCTTTACTATGGGTTATGAGTCAGCCTCGATGGCTTTGGATAAGCTAAGTATCGATAGAGAAGAGATTAAGGCCATTTTTTTTGGTACGGAATCTCCTCCATATGCTGTAAACCCGGCTTCGACAATATTAGCCGAGTATCTAGGTTTGGGTAGTAATTATCTGGCTTACGATACGCAATTTGCTTGTAAGGCCGGAACCGGTGCTTTGGTTTCAGCCTTGTCCTTGGTTAAGTCGGAATATGGTAGGTATGCTTTAACTACTGCTTCAGATAAAGCTACCGGAAAACCGAATGATGCTTTAGAATTTACAGCTGCATCCGGTTCAGTTAGTTTATTGGCCGGCAGTGAAGATTTAATTTTGGAAGTAGTGGACACAGAATCTTTTTCTTCCGATACGCCGGATTTTTGGCGTCGGGCGGGAGTTAAATATCCATCTCATGCCGGAAGATTTTCCGGGGAACCGGCCTATTTTAAACATGTTCAAGGAGCTTCCAAATTACTTATGTATAAAACCGAAACTATTCCGTCTGATTTTACATATGGTGTCTTTCATATGCCCAACGGTAAGTTTCCGATGCAGGTATCTAAAGCTTTGGGTTTTTCTAAAGAACAAGTAGAACCTTCTTTAGTTTCGCCTTACCTAGGTAATTCTTACACGGCTTCTGCTCTGATGGGTTTAGTTTCCGTCTTGGAAGTAGCTAAGGAGGGAGATACAATTTTCTTCTGCTCATATGGTTCAGGTGCCGGATCAGATGCCTTCATTTTTAGAGTTACGGAAAATTTGGAAAAGAGAAAACAGGCCTTTAGAGAAAGAGTAAATCAGAAAAAATATTTGAACTACATTGACTATCGTAAATATATGGGAACAATTTAAATAAAGTGATTTATGCAAAGAAATGCGGTAATTGGATACTATACTACAAAATTTGGGGAATTATGGAATCAGTCACTTTCTGATCTTCTTTTGGAAGCGGTCGAAGGAGTTTTGCAAGAAACAGATCTGCAAAAAGATCAAATTGAGGCAATCTTTTTGGGAAACATGTTAGCCGGAGTTTTGGAAAATAATATGCATCTTAACTCCAAACTAGCGGAAATCCTGAAGGTTAACATACCTATCTATCGATTTGAATCTGCCTGTGCATCAGGAGGTATGGCTTTTAACATGGCTAATAACTATTTACAAGCCGGCTCGGGAAAGACAGTTTTAGTAATCGGGGTGGAAAAAATGAATGATTATCCGTCCGAAGATACAACTTCAGCCTTGATGGGAGCTGCTTCCGGGGAAGAATTTCAAGCAGGTTTAACTTTTCCCGGTCTTTACGGAATGATTGCCAAAAGATATTTACACGAGTTTAATTACGACGAAGAGGTCTTGGCTTGGTCCTCCGTAAAAAATCATTACCACGGCAGCCTCAATGCCAAGGCTCATTTTAAGAGTCAGGTAAATGTAGAGCAGGTCATGAGAAGTACAATGGTGGCTGATCCTTTGAGGCTTTTGGAATGTTCGCCGATTTCTGACGGGGCAAGTAGTATAATCTTAACATCTGATCCGGAATTGCAAAGTAAATTTACCAATAAAATTGAGGTTTTGGCTACGGAAGTGGCTACCGACTCGATTTCTTTGAGAGGCAGAGAAAATCTAACCACTCTAAAAGCTACTCAAGTAGCAGCGGATAAAGCTTTTGACTCGGCAAATTTAAAAAGAGAAGACATTAATGTAGCAGAGTTGCATGATTGTTTTTCTATTGCCGAATTAGTGGCTATGGAAGACATAGGTTTCTGGAAAAAAGGTGAAGCCGGAGCCAAGATCAAAGAGGAGTCTACTAAACTTGGATCAGGAAATAGCTTGATTGTAAACACTTCAGGTGGGCTCAAAGCTTCCGGGCATCCGGTAGGAGCAACCGGAATTAAACAGATTGGAGAGGTCTTTTTACAACTAACCAAGCAAGCCGGTGATAGACAAGTAACAACTCCGGTCAAATACGGCTTAACGCACAACGTAGGAGGTTCCGGCGGTAGTGCTGTAGTCAGTATTTTTGGAAATTAATTTTTATTTAAACAATTAAGCATATGATAAGTCCGATAAAATCTTGGAGAAGACAGCAAACAGTTAAAGAAATGCTCGGTAAGAGCGGAAAAGTAGTAACCTTTACCAATATCAACGTTGCCGGCTCGGAATTTAAGCAGTTCAGTCCATATGTAGTAGTAATGGTTGAGTTTGAAGACGGCGAAAAAACTTTCGGTCAGCTGGTAGATTTTGAGGTAGAGGAATTACAAATAGGCTTACCTGTGAAATCAATTCTTCGTAAGGTCGCCGAGCATTCCGAGGAGAGTATTGTCAATTATGGTCTTAAATTCAAACCTCTTTAGAAAGAATTTTAAATATGGATAAAGTAACTACCGTCGCTCCGGCAAATATTGCTTTTATTAAATATTGGGGCAGAATAAATCACGAATTATATATACCCTCCAATAACAGCATTTCTATGAACCTTAGTAACTGCCGTACTCGAACGACAGTCACTTTTTCCGGGGATGAAGAAGATCTGGTGGAAGTTAAGTTTTATGGTAAAGATTATTCCAAGTTGGACAAATCTGAAGCTAAAGTTAAAAACATTTATGAGCAAATCCAAAGAATTAGAGAATTAAGCAGTGACTCTCGCAAAGTGATTGTCAAATCAGAAAATTCCTTTCCGGCAGATGCCGGGATTGCTTCCTCGGCTTCTGGCTTTGCTGCTCTCACCGGGGCTTTACTACTTCTATACGGGTTGGAAGATAAGTTTACTGATAAAAAAGAGTTCTCCAGGCAGGTTAGGCTGTGTGGATCAGGTTCGGCAGTAAGATCCGTTTATGGCGGGTTTGTAGAATTTCAAATGGGTGATGGCAGTCACGAAGATTCATATGCTTTTCAAGTTGCCGGTGAAAACCATTGGGATCTTGTAGACATTGTGGCTGTAGTTAACCCGGAAAAGAAAGAAACTTCTTCCTCCGACGGACATCATTTAGCGGAAACTTCACCTTACTTTCAAACTCGTCTACAGGAGATGCAGCCTAGGATTATTGGTCTAAGAAAAGCAATCAAGCAAAAAGATCTATCAACTTTGGGTTTACTAATCGAAGAAGATTCTACTTCGATGCATGCTGTGATGATGACCTCGCGTCCACCGATTTTTTACTGGGCCGGAGAATCTTTGGAAATCATGAAAAATATTCGCAGGTGGAGGGGTCAAGAAAATTTACAAGCTTTTTATACTCTTGATGCCGGGGCCAATGTCCATGTCATTTGCCGAAAGAAAGATGCTTCGAAAGTAACTCAAAAATTAGAAAGTTTACCCTTTGTGAACTGGACAATCTATAATGAAAATTGTGAAGGCGTAACTGTTTCTTCCGACCATTTATTTTAGATTTTTTTTATGTTGATTAACTCAAAAATTACGGAGACAAAAAATTTGGGTAAATCTTCGATTTTGGATGAGATGTTCCTACCTTCAGAGAAATTAAGCTGCGGTATAGCCGTTTTGGGAGATAAATACCCTGAACAAGGCTATTCTTTAAATTTGGAAAGTGAGACTCTTATAATAATTTTGGAAGGCAAAGGTCAAATTGTTATTGAAGAAAAGGAGTTTAAGGTGAAAGAAAAAGACATTGTTTTTATTGGAAAGGATAAAAAATATAGAATTATTACAGATTCTTTAAAGTTTGCTGTTCTTAATTCTCCACCTTGGAAGGAGACTCAATACCAAATTATTAAAACATAGAGTTGTATGAAAATATCCTATTCGGCTCCGGCCAAAATTATTATTTCCGGTGAGCATAGTGCGGTTTACTATAAGCCTGCTTTAATTAGTGCAGTTGGCTTTAGGCTGACATTTACTGTAAAGGACGGAACAAATAAAAGTAACGATAATAGAGTTCTGGAGGTGTCCAAAAAAGTAAAAATATGGCTTAAGCGGAAGAATATTCCTTATCATGATAAAACTTTTGATTTTAAAGTTTCCTCCCAGATTCCACGGAGTGGAGGCTTTGGTTCTTCTTCAGCCCTTTCGGTAGCCGCCGCTGCTACCTTTTTGGAATTTTTTACTGATGGAAAAGAGAACTTTAGGAAAGAAGAAATCAACGAAGTGGCCTACGAGTGTGAAAAAATATTTCACGGTAATCCTTCCGGCATGGACAACGCCACTTCTTGTTTCGGGGGTCTAATTTTTTATCGTAAAGAATTTGAGTTTCTCAAAACAGCCTCTTCCTTACCTTTCTTGATTCCAAAAAAATTTCAGAATAATCTGTTTATTCTTTCTACAGGTAATCGCAGCGAGACTACTCTGGATCTGGTATCTAATCTAGCTGAAAGAACTAAGCAAAATCCGGCCAAATACAAGAAGATCTACAACGATATAGAAAAAACCACCAAAAAAATTACCGAATCTATTGAGAGAGCCGAATTAAACCAGTTTCTTAAATTACTTGCTAAAAATCAATCTTTTCTGACAAAATTAGGAGTTGTTTCTTATAAGACATCAAGCTTTCTAAAAGATCTTCAATCCTTTGGATTTGGAAAAATCAGCGGGGCAGGGGGGGTAAAGAACGGTTCCGGATATGCCCTGTTTTGCACTTATCCTGACAAACAAAAGGCCTTTGAAGACCATCTCAAAAAGGAAAAAATTGAGTTTTACAGATTTATCCAGGATGGTGAGGGAGTTAGGAGAGAGGAGAATTAGATTAAAATTGTTGGACTACCGGACTACCATACCCCGATTTGAAAGATCACTTTGCCATTTTCGACGGCTACAAATTGAGTTCCTGATGAGCCACAGGCCATGCCCTTGCCGCAACTATAGAAGTATTTTTGAACTTTAATTTCCTCATACTCTTTCTGCACTTCTTTGTCGTATATTATTACTCGACCATGACGCAAAAAGTCCGCTAAATATCTACTTTCTTGAGGTGGCGAAACTGCATATGCAAGGCTTTCGAAATATACACTTTTTTTATTTGTAGCAATATCCTTATAATAATCAAAAATATCATTTTTATTGTCTTCTTCATCTAATACCCCTTCTTTGTTCAAAACATCATTAATATCGGTTAAGGAGAATGTTAATTCTATAAAATCATTGCTGTATATAATTTCTTGACCGTCGGAGGGTACTGTCAAAATAATTGTTTCTATGTCCTCGATTTTTTCATAAGGAAAGTGAGTTCGGTACCAGGTATAGGCAAAGATACTGGTTAGCAAGAAAGCTACCACCAGGAATGCAACTACGATTAGAATCTTGTTTTTATTTTTATCTACAGTTTTAGTCATATAATTTTAAAAAATTATAAGATATAAATATACTTTTTGCAAAGATTGGTGACATTTTTCTTTCAAATAAAAGTTACTTCTTTTCTACTCTTCCCACACGGTCTTGGCTTGTTTTTCCAAGTATTTTTGGAGTCTTGGCAAATTCGGATCAGCCAAGTCCAAGGATTCTACTAAATCGGATATTTGGTAGTATAAGTTTGGATCTAGTCCCAGTATTTCTTCAATCTCCCCGGTAAAACCGCTTTGCCGGGTACCAATAAGGTCGCCGCTACCTCGCAGTTGTAAATCCTTTTCTGCCAGCTCAAATCCGTTATGAAGGCTGCACATATAACCCAGACGTCTGGCTCGAGAGTATTTTTTGTATGTAGCCAGGATGCACAGATTGTCATTATAATCATTTCTTCCGATTCTCCCTCTGATCTGGTGCAAGGCGGATAGACCGAATCTCTCGGCGTTCATGATAATCATCAAAGTAGCTTCGCCGATGTCCACGCCAACTTCAACTACGGTGGTAGCCACCAAAATATTTTTATCAGCTGATTCCTTAAATTCTTGCAGAAGGTTTTTCTTCTCGGCCATTTTTCCATGGACGGTAAGTAGATTATCCGGAAAGTATTTATTCAGCAATTTACCGGTTTTTTGCACCGACCACATTTCCTTGCTCTCCTCTTCTTCCGATTCTTCAATTCGTGGACAAATTACATAAACTTTTTTACCTTTAGACAAAGTTTGCTTGATTTCCGGAATAATCCTTTGTTCCATTTCTTCAATCGGATAAATTCGAGTAGCGATTTCTTTACGGTCACCGAGAGCCTCCAAAAAGGTTGGTTTAAGATTTTTATAAAGAGTTAATGCCAGGGTTCTGGGAATAGGTGTGGCTGTAAAAGAGATGAAGTGAGAGCCTAGGTTGTTTTGTTTGCTTTCCCGGTCTTTCGGTTCGGTTTTATTGTTCAACATTTGTCTTTGTTTGACTCCGAATCGATGTTGCTCATCGACAATTGTCAGATCCGGTCTAAGGTGTTCGTTATATAGCAGAGCATGAGTTCCCAGCCAAAAAATTTTCTCCGGCTTGGTTTTTTCATCAGCCAAAATCTTTTCCAGCTTTCCCTTGGTGGTTTTTTCTCCGTTGAGGTAATAGACTTTGGATGTTAGGTATATGATCGTAAAATCTTTACTATGGTCCGGTTCTATTTTTTGGTAGGTTTTTTGCAATTCCAGGAGATTATTATGGTGCTGAAAGGCCAGAACTTCAGTTGGGGCTAATAAGGCTACTTGTCCTTTTTTGAGGCCGGTAAGATAGAGTATAGCGATTATAAATGATACAATTGTCTTGCCGCTGCCGACATCTCCGATGACAATTCGATTAACGGCAGAGGACAGGGCTTCTTTTTGGCTCATACAATATTAAATAGGTAAAAAGCGATATCGATAATTATATTTAGAATAAACCAGGCCACAAAATAAAAGAGCCAGGTTTCCAAAAGTTTTTTCTTGGCATACTTACCGGGTAGCGGCAGCCAGCCGGTTTTTTCTCCTTGTTTTTCTTTGGATTTTTTACCGAATGATTCTTCCAGAAAAGCCAGAATGGTGGCAAAAACCGCCGAACTAATCAAAAGAGCAAAGATATATTGCGGACTAAGATCAAGCATATAATTAATTTGCTAAATATTTAAACAAGATTAGTCAAAGAAGGCAAGGGGAATAATCCGGTTAACACAAGCTACTTGACAATTTACGCCTTGGCCGCTTTGCTTAGGTGACAATTAACTCTATTTCGGTTATTCAAAATTTAAAATCGAAAGTGTGAGTTTTTGAAGGCTTAAATGTTTTGATTTAAGTGATTGTTATTAGGTGAGGTGGCTGAGTGGTCGAAAGCGGCACACTGCTAACGTGTTAAGGGTCACACCTTCCAGGGTTCGAATCCCTGCCTCACCGCCAATTTACAATTTCAGAATTTTTGGCAGAACTGGAAGCGGAGCAAAGCTCCGCAGAAGTCGCGCTCCGCGCGAAAAAGGCTGAATTTGAGAGCGTTTGCCACGCTCCGCGTGGCGAAAAAGAAATGTTTTGGTTTTGGATTTGGAAGTTCGAACCAATCTTTTTTAGAAAATCCCGAATCCCTTCGGGATTTTCTTTGGAAGCGATAATTTTGGCTTGTTTACTGTCTTTTATAAACTTGTCGGCGAGTTCGAACCGATTATTGCTTTTTTGTTCAAAAGCGTTCAATTTGTCTTTCAAAACTTGTTTTTGATTGATGAGAACATTTTTTGCTTTTTGATATTCTGTGATATTCAAGACACTTTCTAAATAAGCGTTCATTAGTTTTTCCAATTTCTCATCAAGTTTTGAAAGTTCCTTTTTCGTCTTTTGCACAAAAAAGTCTGATGATTGTGCTGAATTCATTTTCTCTTTTTGAATTTCTTTAATCATCCAATCAGCACAATCATCAGGCAAAGAAACTTTTTTGATTTCCTCACTAATTTGAGATGAAATTTTTTCTTCTCTTGTAAATACATTTTGCGTGCATTTGTGGTGTGGATTTTTCTTGGTGCAGTAGTAGTAAATATATTCTTTCCCGCTTTTCTTTATTTTCTTATCTGCCGTGATTGTAAATCCACATTCACCACATTTGAAAAATCCACGATAGAGAAAAAATTTCATCTTTTCCACTTTCTGCGGTTTAGATTTTCTTTTCATCACTTCTTGCACTTCATCAAAAAGTTTCTTTGAAATAATCGGTTTATGCTTTCCTTCATAAAATTCTCCGCCATAGCGGATAAGTCCGTGATAGAAAGGATTTTGCAAAAGATATTGATAATTTGAGACGGAAAGCATTTTTCCTTTCTTGCCGACAAGTCCCAAGCCGTTGATAATCTTTCGGAGATTTTTCAAAGTATAGTTTCCAGTGGCATATGCCTCAAATGCCTTTTTGATAAATGGCGATTTTTCTTTATCAACATAAATTAGTTTTGTTTCTTTATTGTTGAGATAACCAAGAGGAGCCATTTGAGGCCATAAGCCATTTTTCAATTTTTGCCGATGTCCTCGCTTAATATTCTCCGAAAGATTATCAACATAATATTTTGACTGACCAAAAGCTATGGAGAGCATAAACTTGCCTTGCGGAGTAGGATCAAACCAGAAAGTTGGAAATTTTAGCTCTTGAATTACGCCAGTATCAACCAAGTAAATAATCTGTCCGCCGTCTACGCTATTTCTTGCCAATCTGTCGGGGTGCCAAGCTAAAATTCCCACAGCTTCGCTCGCTTCAAGTTTTTTCAGCATCTCGGCAAAGAGAGGGCGACCAGGTTTCTTGGCGGTTTGTTTCTCCACAATAGTATCAACGATTTCCAAATTTTCTTTTTTCGCCAATTCCTGCAATTCAGAAATCTGGTCGCCAATACTCCGCACTTGCCGATCTTCTGAATCAGTAGATTTGCGGGCGTAAATGAAAAACTTTCTGGTTTGATCTTTTGTGTTATTTGAGTTTGTCATAAGTCAAAATATTATTAAAAATTATCGCTTCCAAGTTTCGCCAAAGGCGAAACAAAAAAAGATTGGTTGGCAAAACTTTGTTTGCTTTGTGCTTCGCACAAACGAACTTCCAAATCCAAAACCAAAACATTTCTTTTTCGCCACGCGGAGCGTGGCAAACGCTCTCAAATTCAGCCTTTTTCGCGCGGAGCGCGACTTCTGCGGAGCTTTGCTCCGCTTCCAGTTCTGCCAAAAATTCTGAAATTGTAAATTGGCGGTACCTTTTGGTTGAAATTCTAACTTTTTTTGAACAGAATCCAGAATAAT
>CAYSWH010000003.1:0-75535 GCA_964434775.1 uncultured Candidatus Saccharibacteria bacterium
ACGTTAACACCTTTTTGAACTGATTTTCTTGCGTCACTCCCAAATTGTACAATTTTTTTAGCCATAATTTTCTTTTCTTAATTGATTTGAAATAATATCTAATAAATGAATTAGTCTTCGATGACAGCCATCACATCACTGCCTTTTAAAATTTTGTAAACCGTATCCGGGTCAGTCTGATCGTTTACTTCTTCTCCGGCAAACTTACCAAAGAGAACCTTCTGACCGGGATTGATTCCCAGATTTTGAACGTTTTCTTCACCGTATCCGTTACCTATAGAGACAACTTTTCCGATAGCCTGCTCATTCTTTTCTTCAGCAGATAAAATAATCCCCGAAGCAGTAGTATTTTTTTGCTTAACTAGTTTGACTACTAGTCTGTTTCCAATTGGTTTTATATTCATAGCCTGTATTAATTTTTCCTAATTAATGATGATAAAACCTCCAAAAATAGCTGTTTAGTAATTTAGCAACTATTTATTGAGAGTGCTAAAATAATAAGAATAATTGCCAAAATTTGTCAAGGGTGATTATAGATTGCTAAAATCGAAGGTGGTTTTGCCAAGATTATAATTGATAATTAACCAAAAATGTGATATTCTTGAAGGTGTTTATTAAGACATTTCCAAAAAATATTTGTAACTAATCCGGTGATTTATGTTTAATCCCGAAAAAGGAAGAAATCCTTCTAATCAAGAGGCTCAACAAGAACCAGGTTCCACTCAAAAGCAAGATTTTAGAGCCTCAGTAAGGGCTTTTCACCCTGATACAAATAAAGGAAAAGAGGAAGAAGCTCATGAAGTGATGGTTGCGGTTAATGATCTGAATGCCCAAGCCAAAAATGGAGATGTAAATGCACAACAAGCTTTACATACTCTTTCAAAAATGAGTTTAGACGAAGCGTATACGGCTGTAAGTCAAGCCAAGGTTTCAAGTGCCAGACAACAGGAAACAACGACTCAAGAGCAACAGGAGCAGTGGAAATCTGCAAGCCGGGAACATCATGAAGGAACTGAAGGTCAGTCACCTCCGTATTCTCAGGGCAGAGTGGAGACCGTAAATATGGGAAATAGATCTATTTATGAAGGACCTAATACTCCCGGTTATTCGTCTTTCCAAATGTATAGAAGTGATACTATGGAGCAGATGTTGAATGAGTTAAAGCAAAGAATGAGGATTGAGGAGCTTAAAACTTTTAATTTGAAAGATGGGGGTATGGTACATTTGCAAAGAAAAGATGTCCCCTGTTTATTAAACATGGATGGAAAAATTGTTAGGATTGATCCTGCAGAGGCGTACGGTCTAAAACCCGGTCTAATTTTTTATGATCCAAGCGATCAGTTGATTAGTGAAGCAGGTAATACCGTCCCCAAAAATCATGAACATGTTGAACCTGGCTCAAAATTCCATACTATTGGAGGTAATTCCAGAATGGGCGATCCTTTGGATATGGGTTTATTAAGTGGAAGTGAAGTTTCCGGGGGTTTAAATCTCGGTAAAATGAGAATAAATGTGTTTTTTGGACCTCAGGGGAGGATTTCCCTTAGAAGAGAAGATATAAAAAATAATCGAAGTGATTTAGAAAAAGCCGCCTAATTGCTATCTTTTGATTTCTCTTTCCATTTCTCGTTGAATGGTTTTTTTCTTGAGGTCTTCTCTTTTGTCATACTTTTTCTTCCCTTTGACTATTCCTATTTCGGCTTTGATCCAGCGACCGACGGTTTTGAGATTCAGAACGGCGGCGGTGATTCCTTTTTCTTGGATTTTTCCTTGGATTTTGTCGATCTCTCTTTTTTTGAGCAGCAAAGGAACGTTTTCTCTAATTTTTTCATTGCCGAAGTTGATAATCTCCAACCGATTATTTTGAGCTACGACAAATAGACCTTCACAGTTAACCCTCCTGTTTCTTACTTCTTTGACCATTTTTCCGGACAGACTTAGTCCCGCCTGAAAACTTTCCAGAATATGGTAATCAAATTTTGCTTTTTTATTGTTACTGAGAATAGCCATTTTTACGTGATTTAGCTTGACAAAAAAGAGGATTATCGTCAACTTTTTCTTTTCAGAAAGACTGTGAGCTGATTTGATTTATTTACTACAGATGAGCGTGGGTGGCGAAATGGTAGACGCGCTAGCTTCAGGTGTTAGTGGTTATTACAACCGTGAGGGTTCAAGTCCCTCCCCGCGCACCAGTTGACTATAATAGAAATCCTATTTAGAAATATTGGAGTTTTGAATGTTAGCCAAACCTCTGTGCTTCGCAGAAAAAAAACCAGAAAAACTAAATTAATTATCTTTGATTTTGACGGTGTTATCGTAGATACATCTGATTTAGTCTTTGAAGTTTATCAGCTTATTTACAAGAGATATGGTCTGAAAAAACTGGATTCTCAGGAAGACTTAAAGAAACTTTTTGACAACAACATTCCGGAAACGATTGCATATTTAGGAGTTAAACGATGGAAAATTCCGATAATGATTATGCACGGGATCATTAAAGGTCGTAGGTATTCCAGTAAAGTATCTCCTTGTCCGGGGATTGAAGAAGTAATTAAAGAATTGAGTAAAGAGTATAGATTAATTATTTTGACTTCAGCCCTGGGATATAGCGTAAAAAAATATTTGAATGAAAAAAATCTTTTGCAATACTTTGAGGCCGTGCTTGGTTTTGAGAAACAGCGTAGCAAGGACCGAAGTTTCAAAAAGATATTAATCAAATACAAAGTTGACAAAGAGAACGTGCTTTTTATTACTGACACTGTGGGTGATATTTTGGAGGCTAAAAAAAATGACTTAAAAGTTATCGGAGTGGGTTATGGTTTTCAGGGTAAAGAACGTCTGCAAAAAGAAAACCCTGATTATATGATTGACTGTGCCCAAGAAATAGTTCGGGTGGTAAATTCTCATTTTGAAGAAATTGATAAAGAAAGGCTTCAAGGTCAGCAGCTTGACAAATTGGCTATCTAATGTTAATTTGAACTCTGTTTGCTTTCTCATTAAGCAACTCATTCGGGGATCGTCTAATGGTAGGACACCGGGTTTTGGTCCCGATAATCGGAGTTCGACTCTCTGTCCCCGAACCAATGTTGACTACTTTGATTATTATACAAAAATAAAAACGGTTTTTTAATATTTAATTGAAGCGGAGAGTTTATCCCTCTATTTTTATTACCTGTTTGTATTGGGTTCGAGAGCAGTCTATACTAACAAATAAGAAATTTAAGAATTTGGTTTTTTCATTAGACTTCAAACTTTAAAAAATTTCAGGTAGCTTGTTTATTATATCAAACAGAGTTTTTACTACTCTGTATCTTCATCCATTTACCGGTAATAAGTCTTAAAGTTTCAAGATCAAGTTGAAAGAAAAGAGCGTAAAAAGAGGACTTTACAAAATGTTTGCAGGTTTGACAGCTGCTCTCCATCATTGAGCAAGGAACTTTGGGTTTAGCCATAGTATCTAGATTTACAAAGTTTTTGACAGCACACTGTTTGGTAGGCAGGTCTCTTAAATAATTTTGAATAGTTTTTGGACTGAGTAAAATGAAATTGGGATATTTTCCGAGGTTAAAGTAGTTGATAAAATTATCTTTTGTCTGGAGTCTTGGATATTTTGCTTAACTTTTTGGTAATTATCGCCCCTAATTTTAATATAATTTTCTTCACAGCCATCCACCGAAACAAAAAACCTGGTTCGAGGCCAATTTGGTAAACTGTGTGTGCCGTTGGTAAAAACAATGTGGTATGGAAAAAGCTTTTGACCCAATTCAATCAACTCTTTTCGAAGAAGAGGCTCACCGCCGGTCCAGACAATCAGCTTAACTCCTTGATTCTTAATTCTTTGCAACTCTTTTTCCCAATCTTTGATAGAAAGCTGCTCTTGATTCTTTTTTCTTTTGTAATAACAAAGCGTGCAGCTGAGATTACATTTGTGAGTAGTGTCAATAATTGCTATCGGAAGTTTTTTATCCTGACTAAATAGATAATTATAGCCTTGTCTCAAACCTACCTGTAAACCAAAACCTGCTAATCTAAGGTGATTTTTTATATCGGTCATTTGTGTTTATGTAAGCTAGGTAAGTTAAACATTTTCATAAATTTCCAAAAATACTACAAGGCAACTCAAAACTTTATTCCAGGTTAGGTATCTCGGCAGTTTTCTTTTCCGGTTCCACGTACTCTTTGATAAACATTTGGACTAGAGAGATTAGATAGGATAAAAGCAAGGGGCCGACAATTAGACCCATAGCTCCAAATAACGGTAAGCCAACTAAGAGACCGAAGAGAGATATAAGCGGATGAATATTCCCCAGGCGGTTTTGAATTACCGGTCTTAAGAAGTTATCCGTTAAAAGGACAATTACGGAAAGAATCCCAAACCCGACAGCTAAAACGTAATTTTCCTGTAAAAAAGTAATTCCGGCAGCCGGAGCTAATATTAAGATTGGCCCTACAATTGGTATCAAGGCCAAAATAGATGTCACCACTCCCCAGATTAAGGCATTTTCGAGACCAACTAAATAAAGCCCAATTGTAACAATTATACCTTGTAGACCGGCCATAACTACGGTACTGATAAAAATCGAGTAAGTAAGATTGCGAAACTCTTTCATGAGTTTATCTGTGTTGTCATGATTAAACGGAACTAAGGCGTAGACAGTTTCTTTGAGTTTTTTCTGGTCGGCGGTCAAAAGATAATACAAAGTAAAATACATAATACCGAAGCCTATAAAGAGATCGTTAAAACTTTTGGTTACAGTCAAAGCGACATTACTAAAGATTCCTGTAAGATCGGAAATCTGCTTGCTGAGATCACCTGTTAGATCAAATTCAGGTAAAAATTGATTTAGCAAAGTAGTAACTTCATTAAGTAAATTAGCCTGTTTGAGGATGTTTTGGATTTCACTGGTTAAGATCCCGATAATGAAAACAAAAGGCAAAATAATAAAAATTAAAGTAACAATAATTACTAACACTGCCGAGATAGATTTTGGGATTTTATAGTCTCTTAGACGGTCAAATAATGGTTTACTAAGAACAAATAACACCAAAGAACCAAAGAGATAACTGGCAATCGGGAACAGTCCTTGGACAGCAACCAGGAGAAGGATAATAATGATGGTTAGGGCTACAAAGCCGCGGATTCTTTTTTCACTCCACATATAATTTTTTGATAAGTCACTTTAGCAAGAAACATTTTTTACTTTCTGTAAAATACCAAATTTACAGCCTATCAAAAATATGAAATACTTTAATAGTAAATATGAGATTCCTAAGACAAAAATTTGACATCCAAGAAGAACTTTTCCGGAAAAGGTTTGTTCAGGAAATGATGGATACCTCTTCAAAAGGGGTAAATGACGCAAAAGAAAGTTGGTGGAATAAGTTAAAATATGGTTTTAATTCGGTAAGTGTAGCTCTCTTTGGCGAAAAGAACAAACCGATCGAACAAAGGCAGCAAATAAGTGCAGAAGGTGCATCAGGTCTTTCTGAGCAAGTTCAAGAAACAGGTTGGGGTACAAAAATGTTAAACTGGGCTAACAGTGCTTTGGATGGTAAGCTGGAGGAGCTAACTAAATTTATTCCGGTGAATACTTCTCAGCTTAATTTTGTAATGAATTATGTTGACGGCTTTGTTATTCCGGATGAGATAAAAGGAATTATTGAGGAACTGATTGAATGTGAATATAATCCTCAGGAAAGGCAGGCTGATTGTTTGAATCGTTTGAGATGGGTATTACCAGGTAGGTCACAGGACTTCTATTTGAATATTTTTGAGACAATGAATCGGTTAAAGCCACATTACGATAAAATTACTAGAATAACCAGAGAATCGTCATTAAAAAATATTTGGGGAGAATCATTTCCTATTACAGCGACAAAGTTATATGCCGAATCTGATATGCATATTATGGACAGACTCCTTGATCCGGAATACATTGACGTCAGAAGACAACAAGCACAAGCAGAGCAGTCTGAGCAACAATCTTATGTAGCTGTGGTAGCTGTAGAAGGGCAAAATGTTAGGGGTAATTCATTGGAAATCAACACTACGAATACTCAAGGAAGTCCTGCTAACGAGGAGGAAGCTAGAAAATTGGTTAGGGATATGCACCAAGCTATGAGATTCCGGGAAAATAGAGATGTTTTACATAGATCTCGGAGTTTAGTCGGACTTTATGAAGCCAGGGTTAGGAAACAGGAAGAGGCTCTTACTTTTCAATTGGATCAAGAAGCCTTAAGGTGGTTAGCTGAGAGAGGTTATAATTTTACTTTACGGCAGAGTCCGGAAAATGAAAGAATATTATATGAATCTTTTAGTAAAGATAATTTAGATGAAATAAGAGTCGCTGAAATACAGGGTAATATTAATGATATATATAGAATTTACATGGATTTAGTGGGGCGGCTCAGGAGTGAGGAATATCGGTTTACTTCAAGAAACGGATTCTTTGATTATACCATGACAGACGAGATTGGGCGGAACCCGATTTTTGGTCCCATGCAGAACTATTTTGAAGCCTATATTGAAACGGAAGAAACTGTGCCGACAATTACGAATTTAAAGAAAAAGGATGTTGAAACCACTCTTAGAGGTATGATGTATACAGACTCATTTGGTGGAGAGGTGGGCGATTTAATCTTGGAAAGCGGTTTGGTTGGAAGGAATTATCCGGTTGTTGAGTCGAGGCTATCTCCGGCTGTAGCCGATAACTATCAAGCTTGGAGGGAAACTTTGAGAACTGCTCAAGGTTTGGAGACTGATTTGGCCTTAATTACCATCGATAATCGAATAATTGAAGGGATTATCACTGAGAGAAACGGGGCCTATACTGTCCAACTAACAAATAATTCGGCAGAATACTTTATTAATTTTGAGGACTTACAACGGTTTGTCCGGGGAGTTACAATTGTACCAAGTGAATTTGTTGTACTTGCTAGTGAATTTACTACTTTGGTAAACCGCATAAGAAATAGTTTTGAAGGTCAATCGGGTTTTGATTTGAGAGATCTTAGAAATTATGGATATACCAGTGAACAGGTTGGTTTTGCCCTCCATTATCTGACTACTCGCGAAAACTATGTTTTTAGTCACGGTTCCACAGAAATCCAATTTGAAATTGTTAACGGTGTACCAAATACTAGACCTCCTCTGGCTAGATTAAGAAGTGGTAACACTGAAGAAAGATTCAGGCTGGAAACCAGGGAACAGTTTGAGTCTAGAACCGGAAATTCAGTTTCAAATAATGGTATGGGGGGTTTAGATTTGGCAGCTTGAGGTGTTATCGTCTCTAACCTGTCCGTTTCCGCGAATGATCCATTTGTAAGAGGTTAATTCTCTTAGTCCCATGGGTCCTCTGGCGTGAAGTTTTTGGGTGCTGATGCCGATTTCACTACCTAGTCCGAACTGAGCTCCGTCGGTAAAGGCGGTAGAAGTGTTGGCATAGACTGCCGCAGCATCAATTTGAGTTAGAAATTTATCAATATTTTCTTGATTTTCCGAGATTATGGCTTCGCTATGGCCGGAACCGAAATTGTTGATATGGTCAACAGCTTCATCGACATTCGCAACAGTTTTGACGGCCATCTTATAACCTAGAAATTCTTGACCGAAGTCCTCGTCTTCGGCTTTGTGTAAAAGATTATCAGGGTAATTTGACTCCAAAACTTGATAGGCTTTTTCATCAGCCTTAATTTCTACTTCATGTTTTTTTAGGTTTTCAGAAATTTTTGCCAGTTCCTGTAATTTTGACTCATGGATTACCAGACAATCCAAGGCATTACAGACACTCACTCTCCTGGTTTTGGCATTCAAAATAATTGGTATGGCTTTCTCCAAATCACCAAATTTATCGTAATAGGTATGACAGACCCCGGCTCCGGTCTCGATTACCGGAACTTGGCTGTTTTCTCGAACAAAGTTAATCAGTTGTTGACTACCTCTTGGAATAATTACATCTACAAGATCGTTAGCAGTAAACAAAAGATTTACGCTCTCTCTTTCAGGTGGAAGAAGAGTTATGAAGTCAGGGTTTAAATTTTCCTTGTGCAGTAGGTCTTTAATAATTTTAACCAGGACGGTGTTTGAGTAAAAAGCGTCGCTACCTCCTTTGAGAATGCAAGAGTTGCCTGTCTTGAAGCAGAGAGCAAAGACATCGGTTGTTACATTCGGTCTGGACTCGTAGATGATGCCGATTACTCCAAGGGGTACGCTTATTCTGGATATTTCAAGTGAATTTGGCAGAGTTTTTTGTTCTAAGATTTGATTGAGAGGCGAAGGGAGGGCGGCTACTGTCTGAATTTCCTTAACTATATTTCCAATTCTATCTTCAGTTAGCTTGAGCCGGTCATACTTAGGATTTTGTGAATCCATTTTGGCCAAGTCTTTTTTATTTTCATCAATTATCAACGATACATTGTCAGATATTGTTTGGCTTAGTTTTTTTAAGAAATCATTTATTTTATCTTCTTCCGTTTTAGCTAAATCTCTACCGGCAATTTTAATCCGATTAAGTAGTTCTTGGTTAGCAGACATGGTAAAATTGAATTGATTTAGTGATGGTGGGCTTTGAAGAGGGTGCCGTCAAAGTTATTGTCAAAAACATTTAAAATACAATCCTTTTTATTGCCATTAGTCAAATAAACATCCACTCCGGAATTCATGGCAATATCTATTGAGTGAAGTTTTCCATTCATTCCCCCTCTACCTTTATTGGACTTTCCGTCGGCATACCCACTTATTTCTTGATCAATTTTTTTAACTTCTTTGATCAGTCTGGCGTTCTTGTCTTTGAAAGGATTCTTATTAAATAACCCGTCGATATCAGACAACAAAATTAATTTTTTGGCTCTAAGAACCGAGGCCACAATTACCGATAGGCTATCATTGTCAGTAAATTGAGCATCGATTTCCTCTGTGGAAACTGCATCGTTTTCATTAACTATTGGCACTACGCCCATCTTTAAGGCAGTGTGGATACATTCCCGAAAAGCAATCAGGTTGTTGGCAAATTTAAAAACACCTGAAGTGACTAAATGTTGAGAAATAATGCTTTTGCCACTAAAACTGTTTTTCCATTTTTTCATTAATTCCGGCTGTCCGAGTGCCGCGCAAACTTGTCTCGTGCTTAGTTCTTTATCGGATGGGGCATCGCCTAATCCTAAAATTCTGATTCCGCATCCGATTGCTCCGGAAGAAACAATTACAACAAGCCACCCCCTTTCTTTAATTATCTGAACCTGGTCAACAATATTTTGCATTATGTTTTGGTTAATCTCTCCGTTTTCGTGAGTAATAGTTGTCGTTCCGACTTTAACAATAACTATTTTTTGACCGATCCCTCCCATAACAATATGTATATAACTAAAAAAACTAAGATAGTCAATTATGTTTCACAGCTCTCTTCATTGTTTTTTAAAGATTACGATGAAGGCTTCTACTGTAATGTTTTCTCAAAATCAGAGTAATAATAGTAGATCGGGTTTGTGCAAAAGTTAAAAATTTTCCTTAATCCGAAAATTCATAATAATACATTTTTTGGAATTGCCGGAGTTAATTAGGGTAGTGAATGTTTTTTAAAAAGGAAGTGGAGTTGGAAGATGTAGAGCTAATAAGGCTAACCCTTTCCAAGGATACTAACTACTATGAGCAGCTGGTTTTTCGTTATCAAGAAAAATTTTGCACTATTTGCTAAGACTTCTTAATTACAATCATCAAGATGCGGAGGATGTTACTTCGGAGACTTTTATGAAAGCTTATATAAATCTGGCAAGTTTTAATCAGCAAATGAAATTTTCCAGTTGGCTTTATCGAATTGCTCACAATGAAGCAGTCAATTTGATCAAGAAAAAATCCAAAAGTTTTTCAGTGGATTTGGATAATTTTCAGCATTTGCCCGAAGAAATTGATTTTGAAAAACCCCGAAAGGATGATCTGGAAAAAATCTTGGCTAACTTAAAGATTGATGATAAAAATATTTTAACTCTATTTTATTTGGAAGAAAAATCTCTAAGAGAAATCTCCGATATTTTGAAAATTACCGAAAACAATGTAGCCGTAAAATTAAAAAGAGCAAGAGACAAAGCCAAAAAAATTGCCAACCGAAATCACCCTACAAATATATGACTGAGAAAAACAAGGAATTAAGCAGCAAGATTTTAACTAAAATAAATACAGTCAAGCCCAGGCCTGGAAGTTATTTTCTTTTACTTGATTTATTGAGGTTTTTGATAATTGTAGTCTTATTTGTCTTAGTTACTGTCTTGGTAAGCTTTTTCATATGGGATTTACTTGCTTTGTTGGAGGTTGTCGATTTTGAATTTGGATCAATCTTTTCCCTTTTTTACAACAGTTTGGTGGAGATTTTGGCTCTCAGCTTAGTATTAACTCTGCCTATTTATTTTCTTTATCGGCAAACTGACTGGCCTTTGGTTAAAAACTATAAATACCTTTTTGCCGGAATATTAATTTTAATTTTCTTAGCCGGAATTGGTGTTTATGGAATGGTGCAGACAAATGAGCCAACTCAAAAAATTTACCAAAACTTTCAAGACAGAAGCGAGGTTTTGCCTTTTAGAGATAAGAGAAGAGAAAGAATAATTGATCAAGCTAGAGAAAAAGGTTTGCGTCCGGGAAAGGTCGTAGGTATAAAAAATGATGCTCCGGGTAGGGTAGAAGTAATAATAAGGAATCAGAGACGGGAAGAAACATTTTTAGTTCCGGAACCTCTAGTTAGTGGAATTAAGGACGGAGACAGAGTTGTGATAGTTTTGGACAGAGAAGGAAAAGTTAGAAAAGTGAGGAAATTAGCTCCAAACGAAAAACCGCTTTTTAGGTAAGTATATTTTTAAGTTTCCTTTAAAGGTACAACTTTCTGAAGGGTTAGCCGGATATATTAATATAAACTTTTTAACTAAAAAACTCTTATATATAGTCTATCCGAAGATAACCTATACACACTTGTCACGGCGAACTTGTTTCGGCACCTCTTCGAATAGATCCTGAAATAATAATTGTCATTCCGAACTTGTTTCGGAATCCCTTCGAATAGATCCTGAAATAAATTCAGGATGACTGTGTGGTAAATTCAGGATGACCACTTGGCAAGTGACGGAGAAAAATTTGGAAATGTTTAGGTTTGAGAGAGGATGGCTATACCATAAAGAAAAAAGGATATTATTAGAAAAGTGTAATATTTTTAATTTATAGTTGTAATACTATACGGAAGCAAGTTAAGGATCCAATTTGCTTTTGATTTTTAAAATATAATTTGTAACTATAAAATAATTTACGATATGACTACAAAAAAAATTCTATTATCTACCGCTACTTTTAGTTTAATGTCAGCGGCTGTCGCCGGGGTATCTTTGCTCCTACTCTTAGTGCTAACGCTCAAGAGGCAACTCAGGCATCAAATTCGGCTAATACCGACTCCGGCCAAGGTCGTTTTGGAAGGTTTACTGAAGAAGAAAGAGAACGATTTGAAAGCGTTAGAGAAGCGGTTAGGACTGCAGTAGAAGAAGCTAATTATGAAGCTTGGAAAACTGCCGTAACCGGACTTCCGGATGGCGGTGAAAAACTCTTAGAGGCTGTTGATAGTGAGGATGATTTCAATCAATTAGTTGAAGCTCACAACTTAGCAGAACAGGGAAACTATGAAGAAGCTAGGGAAATCAGAGAAAACCTTGGTTTGGATAAAGGTTTTGGCCCAAAAAAGGATAAGGGTGACAGGCTTTCCAGGGAACAAGTGGAAGCTGTAAGGCAAGCTATGGAGAGCGGAGATTATCAAGCTTGGGTATCAGCAGTCCAAAATACTCCAAACGGTGGTGAACGTATTCTTGGGGTGATTGACTCTGAAGAAGATTTTAATAGGCTAGCTGAAAGTCATCAGAAGATGCAAGAAGGTGATATTGAAGGTGCCAGAGAAATTAAAGAAGAGCTAGGTTTACCGGAAAAAAGAAAAGGTCCTGGGGATAAAAAGGGAGGTGAGCAGAGAGGTTCACAGTATCAAGAAAAAGAAAATGAAGAATAATTACTCAGTTCAAGCAAAACAGATACTTTGGCCCGGGTTAATGCCCGGGTTTTTGTTTATTTGACCGAAATGAATAAGTTACGGATAACTTAAGCACTAAATTAAATTTAGAAAGGAAGTTGAAAAAAATAATCTTAAGATCTTGGAATTTTTTGATGTAGCTAACCTTCAAAGAGTTTTAGCAAATTGGAAATAGTATGAAATATCCGAATTTTGACCCTCAAAGAAACACTTACCACTCAAATAAAACTCCTCTCGTAGCTTTGATTGGTCTGCCGAATTCAGGTAAAAGTACTTTACTTAATCGTATTACCGGTACCAAGAAGGCGATTGTGGCTAAAGAAGCTCATACAACCAGGGATTTGAATTTCGGTGAGGATGTCTGGGATGATATGTACGTTCGATACGTGGATACCGGAGGGTTGGTGCCTTCTCCGGAGGATAAAGTCCAACGGCAAATCCAGATCAAGAGTTGGTCGGCTATCAGTGAAGCAGATTTATTGGTTTGGGTTATTGATCGGAAACAAGATCCGGAAACTATCAGCGAAGAAATTGTACAAAGAATTTGGAAATTGAACAAGCCGTACATTATTGCTTTAAATAAGGTGGATGATCCTAAGCACGAAAAAGATATTTCCGAGTATGTGCGTTTGGGCGGTCAAGGATTTGTCAATGTAAGTGCTACTTCGTGTTACGGTTTGAATGAATTTTTGGATATGGTGGTCTTTGAGTTGGAAAAAAACGGATTTGAAAAGATTGATTACTCCAATATTTCTTTATCCGAATCAAAAGAAAAAAAGAAAAAGAGCAAGGCCAAGGAAGTAAAAAAAAGCAAAACCGGAGATTTTTTTATAGTGAGGGATAGTACTGAAGAAGGTCCGGGACTCTACGAATCGATTAGTTCGGAAGAAGCTTTTGAGGAGAGTAGGGAAGTTATAAATCCGCTAAAAAACATAATTTTTGATTTGGAAGGGGTAGTTTTTGAAGACAGAGTCAAACAGATGGTCGAATTTTTGATCAATTCAGATAACTCTCTAACGGAAGCAAGGATATTAAAAATTTTTAAGAAAAATAGAAAGCGAGGTTTAAGTGCTCGTAAGGATTTAGAGTTCTGGGAGAATGCTTTGGAAGAACTAAAATTGGATTATTCCGCTGAGGAGCTTATGGAAAAATACTTGGGACTATCAAAGGCAAATCAGCAAGTGGAAGAGTTTATTAAACAGAGATCAGAAGAGGAATATAAGCTTTTTTATTTATCCAACGGCGGCAAAAAAGAGGCTCTTCCTAGAGCTAATCACTATATAATGGAATATTTTGAAGACGGGATTTATAGTTTTCAGGTAGGTGCAAATAAACCGGATCCCAAGATTTTCAGGGAACTTTTGGAGAGCTATGATCTAAATCCTGATGAAACATTATTTATCGATGATAAAGATAAAAATGCCGAAGCAGCTCGAAACTTAGGAATGTGGGGATTGGTTTACGAAGATGAAAAAACTAACATTCAAGAGGGTTTTGAGAGGGTTATTTACGGAGAAATTCAAAAAATTCCGGAAACACCCAAGATTTTGTTGCTTGGAAAGCCTAATGTCGGTAAAAGCTCCCTTTTTAATGCTCTTTGTAAAAAGGATCTGCAAATTGTAACTGATCTCCCGGGTACTACTTTGAGTGTGAATGACTACTTGCTGGAAAGAACTTACGAAGACAAATATTTCAACAAACACCAAAAAAAATACGTCTTGTTAGATACTGCCGGAATTAGAAAATCAGGCCAGAGAACATATGGCGTAGAAACTTTTGCCACTTATCGAACGATTCAAGCAGCTCACCAGGCTGACATTATTTGCTTTTTGGTGGATGCCTCTCAGCCGATTACCCATCAGGATCAAGTGGTGGCCGGGATTTGCCGGGAGGCTAATAAAGGGTTGGTGATTGTAGCAAACAAGGCAGACTTGGTAGATGAAGAGCAACGAAAAAGGTTCGTAAAAGATTTCCGTTTCCGTTTCCAATTTCTCAAAATTCACAAATTTATCTGGGTGTCCGCTACGGAAGATAAAGATTTTACCGAATTATGGCAGGCAATTAACGAAGCAAAATCAGGACGAGAAAAAACGATTCCCAGAGAAGAGGTACGAAAACTCTTTAACTACCTAATGAAAAAGAAACCACCAAATAAATTACACAACAAAAAAAGGCCGGTTATCTACGATCTTATTTACGCCAAATCCGCCCCTCCCACTTTTGAACTGCTAGTCAAAGATAAAAGCACTATCCATTGGTCCTATCAGAGATTTTTAGAAAACATTATTCGTAATCAATTTAATCTGCACGGCAGTGGAATGAAAATACTTTTGAAGGAGGTAGATAGAAAGAAAGTCGTAGGTTAAACCGAGATGCATTATTTTTCCTTATTTGAACCCTTCTTTTTCTTTCTGAAAGGGATAAACTTAATAGCAATCTCACTTCTTTTTGCCTCTACCTTTGAATTTATTATCGTGTCTAGGAAGTAGATTAAAAATCCTTTCGGCCAGCCAGCCAGGAAATCCGGGTGCTTTGATTATTAGCTTGAGTCCTTTGGCCCATTTCGGTACTTTACCTTTATTATCTGTAGCCATTCTGTCTAAAGCCCTTGAAGCTGAGTCCGTAAGATTTTTAGCAATTATTGTAGTATAGGCGAGGTCATCTCCTATACCAAGCAAAGGAATTATATCTGGTAAAATATCGGCAGGAGAAAAAACCAAAAGAGCTAAAATCGCGGTCTTAAACCAGACTTGTTCGTCAGACAGATGCTCATTTGGGGTAACTACTAAAAAATGTAAATACCGGGGGTCAAGATTTCTTATCATAGAAGCAAAGCTAAAAGAGCTTTCCGGTTTTGCCATTTCTTCTTCAGCTAATTTGCTGGGATCAACTTCAGGGGCTAGTGCGTCTATTTGAGGTAGCCCTAATTCATCCAATCTTTCTGCTGCAGGAGGTGTTTCGGGATCTTCTCTTTCATTTTGTCTGGTTGTTTTTTCCATGTTCATAAGCAAAATAAGTTTTTAAGCGGCAAGAGCAGTATCACCTTGAACAGACTCTCCTCGTTTTTTTACCGCTCCTTTTCCGACTGCCAGTCTTGTCAGCCAATCAGGCAATCCTGTATCTTCAGCTCCTTTTCTAACTATTATATGGGCCACAACTTTTCTTAGTTCGTTGGCAACCAAAACATCATCAGCAAGACCAAGTGGTCCTAAGACTATCTCCGGGGCTATAAGTCTACAGGGCTAATAAGTATATGCCGCCAAAATTACTGCTTTTGTATAAAGGGCTTCCGTAGATAATCTACGATTATTTAAAGGGTTTCTAGTTAACTCCCAAAGAACTCCGGGTGTCCTCTGAATGAATTCTTTAATTTGAGTGATAACTGTGTTGTCGAAGGAACCGCCCATCACTTGTGTTTCATCTCTAGTTAGAGAATCCGGAGTCACTGTAGAATTAAGAGCTTCGATTCCAGGATCAGGTATTTCTTTTAACAATCTTAGAGCCTCGGCCTGATGTAGTTCATTTTTTTCATGAGTGGAAGGAGGTGTTTCAGCTGTGTAAGTCATAATATTAGTTTTTTAGGTCTTCTGTAAGCTTAAAATGTTCAAGAAAGTAACCGTAATTGAGGATAGCTCCCTCACAAAAGTCCAAGCTAAAGGTTTGATTAGCCTTCATTTCTTCGGTTATTAGAGTAATCAAAACAGAAGAGTCCTTGGTTTGCTTAATTTTTACGACAAATTCTGAAGAGTAATTCTTTTTCTCATCCAGGCAGTATTTGAGGGTTAGCCAGAGAAATTTTTCGTACAATTTCCATTTAAAATCCAGAGCTTCATATTGATCACGATTGCTTGGATCCAATTCAATCAATCTATTGAGGATGAGTCTGCTAAACAAATTAATTAAGCCGTATTTGTGATCTTTTTCGATTTGACCGAGGAATTCCTGAAGGGCTACTTGGGCTTTTTCTATGTCCAGATTGGACGGGGTGGTTGAATTTGAAGTCACTTGGTTCATAAAATTTTATTATTTCATTAAATATGAGTCAATATTGATTATGTCTTATTTTTCTTAAAAAATCAAATCAGTCAATCATCAGCCGGAAATTTGATAGTTGACAAATTTATTATTGAAGAAGCATAATGCTTTAACTAGCTTAAATAATAAGCAAATAAAAATTAAATCTTAAATATATGACGGCAATTATCTCAGCTTCAGAAGTCAGCAGGATATTTGGAACCAAACAAAATCCGATTACTGCCGTAGATGAGGTTAACCTGGAAATCGAAAAAGGTAGTTTCACAGTTGTTCTCGGAAAAAGCGGTAGCGGAAAATCCACTCTCCTTAATCTGCTCAGTGGTTTGGACAAGGCTACCCGAGGTCAATTGATCGTTGACGGAAACGACTTGGGAAAAAGTAGTAGTAGTGCTCTAGCCAAGTATCGTTCAGGGATCGGTATAATCTTTCAATTTTACAACTTACTTCCCAATCTAAACGCTGTAGAAAATGTGATGATGGGAGCCTGGGCCGGCGGACAAGAAGTAAAAGAAGAAAAAGCTCTGGATATTATGAAAAAATTTGGAGTGGAGCATAGAGCAAAAGCCGATGTAAAGACTCTTTCGGGAGGGGAAAAGCAGAGAGTGGCTATTTGTAGGAGTTTAGTAGGCGATCCGGAAATTCTTTTTTGTGACGAACCTACCGGAGCTTTGGATACCGCCAACGAAAAACAAGTAATGCAAATTATTCAAGAAATCCACCAAACCGGGGTAACAATTTTTATGGTTACTCATAGTCCCGATTTTGCCGATTATGCTGATAAAGTGGTATATATGACCGACGGAAAGATAGAAAAAGTAGAAGAAAAACAAAAACAAGTTGCTTAGAAAAGCTTAGTTAATTGAAATAATATAAATTATGAACTACAAATCTTATAAAATAATTTTAGGAAGACAGTTTAAAGAAAAATGGGGGAGAATTCTTTTAGCCTCCGGAGGAATCATGGTAGGCGTCTGGGCCATAACGCTTACTTCCAGTCTTTCTTTGGGTCTGTCAGATACTATTGTTACGGCTATCAACAGTCAAAGCTTTGCCAAGCAAATCACCTTGACTAAGACCGAGGGTAACCAAACCAATTTATTTGACATTAGTGACGCTCCCCAATTTGTACCTATAGGTTTTGAGGAATTAAAAGAGGTAGAGGAATCCAATCCGAATATTCAGGCAGTAGGAATCAATAATATAATTGGCTTTTATGTTCATACTGATCAGGCTAATGAAAATACATCCTGTGTAGATTGGTCCAGGCAATTGCAACCGAACCCTGCTCAGGAATCTCCAAATCAAGAACCTCAAGGAGTAAATATTGAAACTCAACCGGAGCCGGGGAATACTCCTCAACCTCAATCACCGGATGAGATAGAGGACAACGTTAACAAATTGCAAGAAGAGTGTAATCAATCAACGGCCATGACAAACTCTTTTCCTCTTTTTTATGAATCCAATCGTACTAGATGGGTAGGGCCTGCGGAAAAGCCCGGCAGAGAAGAGATTGTGGTCTGTTATGAATGCGGTTCGGAAAATTTGGGCGAAAAATTGGGTTATGACAATCCCGAAGATCTAGTGGGTCAAGAAATTACAATTGAATTTTCCAGAGCCCCTGATCTGTTTCCCAAAGACAAGCCGATTGATGTGACAAATCTTGAAAGGCAGAATGCCGCGATTACGGAAAGCGAGCCGATCAAATTTACGGTAGCGGCGGTTGTAGATGATAGAGACACCGGAGTATTTGGTCTGCCGTCGTATTATTTTGATGAGTACTACTACAAAGAAGCCTTTAGTCTGGCTAATCCGGATGTAAGCGTGGATGATTACGGATCGGCCGAAAATGATGTTTTTGTGGATAGTTATGATAATCTTAATTCGGTTATGGACCAATTAAGAGACGAAGGATACTTGGTTTTTTCCTTGGCTCAAACTATTATCAGCGGAGTAGAAACAGCCTTTTTGGGCTTGACCGTTATTTTGGGACTCTTTGGACTTATTGCTTTGGTAGCTTCACTGTTTGGAATAGTTAACGTAATGACAATTTCAGTCTTGGAAAGAAAAAAAGAAATAGGTATCCTCAAATCATTAGGAGCCAAGGACCAAGATATCTTTAATATATTCTTTATTGAGAGCACCTTGCTTGGAATTTTGGGGTGGTTGATGGGTACTCTTTTGGCCGGAGGTATGGGTCTTGGAATAGGACTCTTGAGTCAGTATTTGATAGAATCCAATGAGCAATGGAGAGATAATTTACAGGCCCTGAATATTGAGCAGTTTACACCTGCCTTTCCTTGGTGGATTTTGCTGGGAACCTTTGTTTTGGCGGTGTCCTTTACCGCTGTGTCCGGCTTGATTCCGGCAATTAGAGCCAGTAAGCAAAATCCGGTAGAAGTTCTGCGGAGTGAGTAAGGTACTTCCTTTTGTACATTAGATATCTCGGTAAATTAAATCAAGTTACTCAAAAAAATCCAAGACAGGGTTTAGAAAAGAGTAAAGTCTCGATTTAAGCAAAATAGGCAGAATGTTGAGGTCGTTATTGTCGATCCGAATATAACCTACAACACTTGTCATACTGTCACGGCGAACTTGTTTCGGCATCTCTATATGATGAGGAGATCCTGGAGTAACAATGAAAAGACCCTGAAACGAGTTCAGGGTGACGGTCTCCCTCCGAGTGAAATTTGGAAATGTCTAGGTTTAATTTGGTTTGACTATACTTGCCAATCAAGGAAAATTAAATAAGAAAAGAGAAAAAGTTATTAAACCAACCTTCTTAAACATTAAAAATAATAAAATAGCCTAGACATTCAACACTAACGAACATCAAGGTACAAGCCTTAGGCTAAAAAAATCTTAAGCAAGGGCAGGGACGACGAGTAAGACGAATCTTGATGTCTCATCCCCACCACTTGCCCGGTTCCGGTTAGCAGTCGTTTTAGCGGGTAATTAGCGGTAAGTATACCACCTCGGTGGGCGGCGGCGGATCATCGTCGGTGGGCAGAGGTCCGTACCGGACGATTTCGTTTCCTACATTGCAAACGACCGTGCCATTTGAGAATTCACCTGAAAAATTCCCGCAGGGGCCTAACAGACTAAGGTTGTCCAAGGTCCCGCTCCAGGCCTGGGGGCCCATGGGACCATCGGTGAGTACCAGGTACTTCCCATCCCCACCGGCCTCGAAGACGTCTACGAAATACGCCCCCCTTTGGGGAGTATCCCGCATGACGACGCTGCCATTCCCACCATCCTTTAAGATAGTTGAGTACGGAAACAACTTGTCCACAAACATTATGGAGCCGTCGTTCTGGGGGCTTTTGGCGTGGGTCGGCACTACCGGTCGATTGGCTTCTCCCCTCATTGTCTCGAGGGGGATTCCGGCGATTGCACCTGGTGTGGTCGGTGTCCGCAAGATGACATCCAGGCTGCTGAAGAACAGGAAGCCATTGAGAAGGACGGGTTTATTTCCAGCAAATATATGCTGGCCACCATCGGTCGTCAGCAGGTGGACGCTTCCCCGTGTTTCAAAGGCGACCGTCCCCTCCGAAGCAACAAGATCCATGGGTCGATCCACCCCTTCGACGATGGTCGTCGTTGTATTCTCGGTAAGACGTTGCAGGGACCATGAGCCATCCCCCCCTGCAGGAAGAAGAGAATGGAGGTTGGACTCTCCCATATTGGGTGGGCGGTCGGGCCATCATGGATTTTTTCCAGGTCGCCGTCGCCGTAGACGTACAGGGCTGATTCCTCAACGAACACGATCTGGCCTTCCGTGTTCACATCGGGGCTGTGTCCTTCGGCGATCCGGACGGGAGCTGTTTGGGCCTGGGCCTGGCCCTGGGTCGCTCCGACTCCGACTAAACCTACTAACATAAGCAGCAGGGTGAGTGGTGTGAGTGCGTAACGCATTTTTACACCTTTCGTGTATTATACAAACAATAGAACCGGCTCGTGCCGGGTTTTCCCGGGGGTTTGCTCCGACTTGAGGTCTCCTACCTCTCAAGTCAGTGTTACCCGGGGAAAGGTTTGTTTTGAAAGTTGTTTGGGTTCGTTGTGTTGTTGCTGTTGCGATTTGTTCTAATTTTGATCTTGTGGGTTTGTTTATAAAACAAATTGACGACTAAGTCCGTGTGTAGGTGTGTATTAAGTGCAACTATGATTGTTTGTTTTTTGCGTTTTGGTTATATAGCCATCCCTTCTTAAACCAAGACATTTCCAAATTTTTCTCTGTCACTTGCCAAGTGGTCATCCTGAATTTATTTCAGGATCTATTCCAAGAGATGCCGAAACAAGTTCGCCGTGACAGTATGACAAGTGTTGTAGGTTATATTCGGATAGACTATATTTTAACGAATAAATGTCTGTTAAGAACGGTTTGTTTGAATTGTGTTGGTGTCGAATCTCCAAAAAACTTTGAAAACAAGCCTTTCCCTCAGGTTTACTTGACTTACTTGAGAAGAGGAAGTTTCCAAATTGATTGATTATATTTTTTAGTTTGTTGTGCAATCAATTGTGTTTACCTTTTTTCCTAAAATTTTAACGCTAACTTAACCGGGCAAATTACATGTAAATTTACTTATGATTTTGACTATTAAATTTTGCAGTCAAAATCCAAGCGGCAATTGTATACAGAAAAACTAGTTTTTTGTCCAGCCGGAAATTTTTAACGCTTGATATAGATAAAGCGATTATCAGAAATAATTTAATAATTGTTTTTAGTAGTTGACTCTATGTCTTTGTTTTTAACCGTGTTGGTGCGGTCGAGAGGATTTGAACCTCCACACCAAAAAATACTGGCACTACCACCTCAAGGTAGCGTGTCTACCATTCCACCACGACCGCTTGAATACTTGAATAAGACAACATGTTAATTATCTACACAATCTAACCTGTCTTGGAGCGGATAGCGGGAATCGAACCCGCACTTCAACCTTGGGAAGGTTATGTTCTACCACTAAACTATATCCGCAAACAAACCGTAAAATTTTTTGGTGCCCAAGGAGGGACTCGAACCCTCACACCAAAGGCACATGCTCCTAAGGCATGCGTGTCTACCAATTCCACCACCTGGGCTTTTTAGCTTGTCAAGCCATAATATAAGCAAAATCCAAAATAGTCAAGAGCCGAGAAGTTCTTGAACCATACCCAAATCCATCCCAACTTTTACTCACAAAAGAAAAACACTAAATATTAAGTATTTGTAGCATCTAGTGTCAAAATCGAAACCGGTTTGAGTGTAATTTGATCGATTCAAGAATACTCTTGGGAAATTATAAAAGATTGGGGTGCTTTTTTGAGTCTTTTTTGTTAATTTTCTAGAAAAATTCAGATTTGATAGAGGTAGAGGCTGTCTTCTTGCTCGAGGGGGTGTTTGTAGGATCTGAGCCTGGAATTAAGGACGGAAAGTTCGGGATAGTGATAGTCATCTATAAGTAAATATTCAACCCCCAGATTGTCCAGATTCCTTTCAAAAGTTCGATTTGCTTCATCCGATGGGGTTTGGGTAGTGTATTCCGCGATAATCTGCAAAATCTCCCTGTCGTTTTGGCCTTGAGAGAAAGTAAGATTTTGGCCGGTGTCGCTATTTTTGACTGCCGCGTAATTGGGAGATAGAACGTCACAATTCATAATTTTGGTAGACGGATTGGCGTGATAGACTTGGGAATAGGAAGAGACCATATAAACTTGGTAAGGTAAGTAAAGCACTTTTTCACCCGGTTGACATTTGTCTGAGACAAAATCAAAGATTTGAGGGTAATCCACGTAGTTGAAATTTTGGGCTAAGGGACCAAATAGAAGTAAGCTGCCAAAAAGATTGAGAGAGACTGCCAAAATAAAGATTCTTTGCCATAAATCTTTTATCCAAGACCAGTTTGCCAAAACCGCAATGGTGAAAGAAACTAAGGCCGGTGCAAAAAACTTCCCGGCTTCTCTGTAAGTGTAACTAAAGGGTAGTTCGTAAAACAATTTGTTGATCTCCCGCCAAGGTGTGGGTGAAAGCCCAAACAGAAGTATCAATGAAGCAAAAAGTATAAGAAACCAAACAAAATAATCCTTTTGTAAATATAGCCCTTGAGTAAGAAATTTTTTTAGAATCAAAAGTATGACGACGGCAAAAACCCATATGATAAAAACCGCTGCTAAACTGTTAAAATAGGGGCTAAAGAAGGCCAGGGAACCAAGATCCTTGCGTATTGAACTCAACTCCAAAAAAGTTGAACTGTCCCAGCTGGCTGAACCGATTAAGGCTCGAAGATAAAGATTTCCACCATTAGGATCCAAGCTAAAAGCCTCAATTATTTTTAACTTGGCCTCCGGGTTAGTCAGAATTTGGTTATCAAAAAAAGCTTTGTGGTTACTTTCTCCAAATTTTTGTAATAAATATAAATAACTTGGTAGAAAAATGCTTACCGGAACAAGAACATATTTGAGAATCTCGGAAGGCTTAAACAGTTTTAAAATCGGATTATTCCTAAAAGTTTCGGGTAGATTCGAAGAGTTGGAATTTTTGGGTTGATCTAATAAATTCTCGGGTATATTTTCTTCCGGTTTTTTGTGATCTCCGGAAGATTCCAAAATAGTTTTTTTACCTTGATATAAAGAAGCAAGTTTTACAAAGTATCGCCAGAAAATACTTGCTATAATAAAGAAAAACAGAAAACCGCCAAAGTGTTCGCTAAAAAAAGTAACAAACAGAGCATAAATGCTCGCCAAAACATAATCTTTCCAATCAAAATTATTCTGATTCCAATATTTTTCTATAAAAATCGTCAATATATAAGCTCCGGGAAGAAACAAAAAGTAACCTCTAAGTACATTCATTTGTCCCATTAGTAATCTCTCAAAGGTCCAGGGATTATAGGTTAGGAAAAAACTAAGTAGAATAATATAAATCTCGGCCGGAGAGTTTATTTGATATTTTTTATGAAAATAATCAGAGATTTTTTTTAAACTCAAATATGAGAAGACGGTCCCCAGAGTAAACCAAAAAATCAGCTGTAGACTTTCAACGGCGGCAGGACTTAATCCTATAGAACGAAAAGAATTATATACAGAAAACGGAAGAGCTCTAGAAATAAAGTCAAACTCTAGTGAACTGTAGTCGTAAGGTACACTTAACCAATCACGATATAAGGGTTGTCCTTTGAGTCTGAAAAAGCCGATACTAACAAATAAAGCCAAAAAGATGGTTCCCGATAAATAAAGAGAATCGGCCCTACTCTTATTTAAGTAATTGATAATTGATTCAAATTTTTCTTTCATACTTTTTTGAATCCGCAATATTTTATTTTGATTTTCAAAATCATGGAAAGTTACTTTTTTAAAAAATCAAGATTTAGTTTTGTCCTATTCGTCTATGACTGTCAACAGGCACAAGAGTATATTTTTGCATCATCATTTAGGTGAAGAATGAAGCAGACTTTAACCGAGAGGTAAAATTAATAAAATTTATTCAAAAACCTAAGCCTGCTCTTCCGGATTGGATCCAATATTCATTTTTCCGACTTTGTTAAGATTTCTATTATTTAAAAATTCTCTAAGGTTATAGCTATTATCCAGGACGGTTTTTTGATGACACCTTTTAGAAAACAAAGTGACAAATTCTTGCTTAATAGGATTAGGGGTAACCATTGTCAAAATTTCTAAGCCGAATAATTAACACGGAAATATTGACACAATTGGAATTATTCAGTAGATGATAATAGTTTATTTCATTATTAATATTACACCGAAAATGACTAAAAAAGCATTAATCACGGGAATTGCGGGACAAGACGGATCTTATCTAAGTAAACTACTTCTGGAAAAAGGATACGAAGTATACGGAGCATTGCGCCGGGAAGATTTTCAAAATTTGCATAATCTGGAAAAATTCGGCATTCGTGAGCAGATCAAAACCGTTCACTTTGATCTCTTGGATCAACAAAGTATTTTAAAAGCAATTTCAGAGATAAAACCTGACGAAATGTATAATTTGGCTGCTCAGTCATATGCCGGGGATTCTTTTGAATGGTCTATTTCTATTTCTATGGCCAACGGTTTGGCAGTTGGGTATATTTTAGATGCGATTTATAATTTTTCTCCGCATACTAAACTTTTTCAAGCCTCTTCTTCACAAATGTTTAAAGAATCTAAGGAAGAGCAAAAGTTAAACGAAGACACTCCCTTAGAACCCAAAAATCCTTACGGAACTTCCAAATTATATGCTCACTGGCTGGTCAAAAATTATCGGGAGAGTTATGATCTGTTTGTGGTATCCGGAATCCTTTTTAACCATGAGTCGGAATTGAGAGGAAAACATTTTGTAACCAGAAAAATCACTGCTCATGTAGCTGCAAATGCCAAAGGTCTAACGGATAGTCCGCTACAGTTAGGAAATATAGATGCCCAAAGAGATTGGGGGTATGCACCTGATTATGTTGAAGCGATGAATCTTCTCCTCCAGAGCGAGGTGCCGGAAGATTATGTAATTGCCACCGGAAGGGCAACAAAGATTAGAGATTTTGTAGAAAAATCCTTTGCTGTTATCGGTAAAAAAATTAACTGGGAAGGTCAGGGTGTTGATGAAAAAGGGCTGGATTCAAATACCGGTGAAATCCTGGTAGAAATCAACCCGAATTTTTATAGGTTAGGCGAACAAAAAGTTCAACTGGGAGATGCTTCCAAGATAGAAAATCAATTGGGCTGGAAATCTGGGAAAACTGTAGAAGATATTGCCAAAATCATGGTTGAACACGATTTATCCTTGCTTTAAAAAAAACTGTTTGCGACCTAAGCAAATTAGTTTATGGAATTTTTTGTAGTGACTCGATTATTTTGAGCACTTCAAGTGCCTGTCTGTTGTTTAGCTCAAAGTTAACTCTTTTATTAATTAATTCTTGGATCATCTTGGTAAGAGCGTCATTGCGGGGATTCTCTTGAAAAATAATTTCCTGATTCAGGTAGATTTTATCGTTACTCCAAGAATAGGACTTACCGTGAGTGTCTATTTCCAGAGATTTAAGATTATTATTCTTTACAGTTCTATCATAGTTAAAAAGAATTTTCGGACCGTTTGTTATTATCTCAAATTTTAGTTTATCCTTTTCCGTTTTTTCAGTAACTACTTTATTGATACTAAACGTTGAGAGTAAATTAAGTATCAGGTAGAGGTCGTGATACACTAAATTATTCCATAGAGTATCGCCAAAGGTCCCGTATTTTTGCCAGCTAAAGGAAATTTTTTGAACATTCTCACCTTTTAGAAACTCTTTTAACTTTACAAAACATTCGCGGTGTCTAAATACATCATCTACGTATAGATCTACCCCTTTTTTTGTTGCTAACCTTACTAGCTCCTCAGCTTCATTAGTATTTTCTGTTATAGGTTTCTCGCAAAAGATATTTTTGTTACTTAGAATAGCTGCTTTTAACAATTTGTGATGAGTATTGACCGGAGTGGCGATAAAAATCCAATTAACATCTTTATCATTAAGTAGATTATGATAGTTGTCGGTTATCTGAAAACCGTTTTGCTGGGCGTAAGATTGATTTTCTTCATTGATAGTTCGCTTACAGACTATCTTGAGTTTTCCTTCTTCTAAAAGTTTTCGGGCAATTTTTTTCCCGAAATTTCCTAATCCGACCAATCCGATATCGGGTTTTTTGTGAGCCATGTTTTATCTTATAATTTTTTGGTTGTTTTTTGGCAAATCTTCTTGCTGCTTGTTCAAAGGGTAAAATTGTAATATAATTGTACTGAAATGAAGAAAAATTCAAAAAAAATTCAGGAACCTGAGGTCTCTGTGCTCATGCCTGTCTACAACCGTGAGAAAATGGTTGTAAAGAGTGTAGAGAGTATTTTGTCTCAGACCTTTGAAAATTTTGAATTTTTGATTATCGATGACGGAAGTACTGATTCTACATTTAAAACCCTGAGACAGCTGGCAAAGATAGATAAACGGATTAAAGTATGGCAAAATAAGAGAAACTTAGGTATTGCCAGGACTAGAAATCTGCTTTTACGGAAAGCGGTAGGGAAATATGTTGTTTGGCAGGATTCAGATGATTTTTCCCTGCCTTATCGGATTGAAAAACAATATGATTTTATGCAGAAGAATCCCGGGGTAGTTGTTTGCGGAAGTTTCTTGAGCGTTGCTTACGATTGTGACAGAGAGGTCTTGCGTCGATATTCGGCGGATGACTCCATACTAAAAAAAAATATTTTCAGACAATCTCCGGTGGCACAGCCGGCAGCAATAATTCGGAGGAGGGAAATTTTGCAAGCCGGCGGTTATAACGAGACTTTAAATTTTGCTGAAGACTTGGATTTGTATTTACGTATCGGGCAAAAGTATGAATTTTCCAATTTGCAATTGCCCTTAGTTAAGTACATGGTAAATTCCGATTCGGTCTCATTTAACAAAGTTAAGGAAGTTATGCACTGCAGTAATTATCTTAGAAAAAAAGCTGTGAAAGAATACGGCTACAGAATGACTATCAAGGATAAAATTCATACATTTTTAGTTTATTTAGCAACATCTTTACCTGAAACCGTTATATTTTGGTTATTTGAGAAGTCTCGAAAAGGATAAATTGAGGTTTTTATAAACCGATTAATTAGTCGGTAATCATATAATATGCATTATTATGAATCTAAATAATATTAATCAGAATTTTCCTCCAAACCAACCGAACGGCAACTTAAATCCGGGATTTAATTCAAACCTTTCAGCCAATAGGGCAAATCAACCAAGTCAACAAAATCACAGTGTTTCGTCTCCTCAATATGATAACTACAGCTCAAACCCTGATAATACATATAAAAACTATGTCTCAACCGAAAGCAGTAATTACACCTCCAACACTAACCAGAACTATCAATCTAACCGGAAAAATTACCGTTCCGGGGCAAGTTCGAATTATCGTTCCTTAAATAAACAAAAAAATAACTCAAGTCGCGGGAGTTATAGTCGAATAGATGGGGTAGAAGGCTTGCCGAAGACCGTTAATAAAGAAAAAAAAGGAAGCTCCGGGACGTTGTCGTATATAATCATAATTGTAATTACTTTCATTATCGGAGGACTTATGCTTGGAGGTCTGGCTTTGTTTTTTTCTGTTTAGCAACTCGTCCAATATGCGAGAAATAGGTTTCTTAAAGGAGGCAGTATCTCCTGATGTCTCTCGGTATCAAGATGAAATTGATTCTTCCGTTTTAATAGAAGTAATTGATTTGGAGGATAGTTTGGATGGATACACTATAAACCTAAGCAGGTATAAGCCGGTGAGTTAAAGACGGTTCAATTTAATTTTAACCAATTTCAAAGAAATAGATCGGAAGAGAGTGTATAGTGATTACAAAATGACTTTTGAAAATTATTTCTCAAGGCAAAATAAACAGTTGGTTTCAGAATAAAGAAGGGAGGACTAATGATCAATTATTCAACAAGTGTTGGAAGTTTTATAGTTGATCCGAACATAACCTATACACATTTGTTCCGGCGAACTTGTTTCGGCATCTCTTCAAATAGATCCTGAAATAAATCCAGGATGACGAGGTTGCAAATTCAGGATGACCACTTGGCAAGTGACGGAGTAAAATTTGGAAATGTCTGGGTTTAAGAGGGGGTGGCTATAAATCAAGAAGAGCAAAAGAAATAAAATAATTATATTTCATCCTCTCAAAATTAGTATCAGCTCACCTATTAAAAAACTCCCATAACAGGGAGTAATCGAAGAGTCTAACAAAATCTGTTTCTTACTCTTGGCAGTCTATTGCCTGCTCAAAGTTTTCTGCATCTAAAATGCATTGCCTTTCTTCCTTAATCGTCAAGAGACCTTTAACTTCTGCCCTTCTTTCTTCGTCTTTTATACATTCATCTTTTGTCTGTCCTAAAAGATCTTCTTCACCCAAGTTTTCTCCGGATTGGCCGGTTGCGGTCTCATATTCACTTCTGGAAAGATCCATAACCTTTTCGCACACTGCTTCAGCACTGGGAGGCGTAATATAAACAGCAAAAGCAACAACTCCAATCAATCCTAAAAGGATAACCACCCCGAAAATACCGGCGATTCCAAACAATAATTTTTTATTCGACATAGAAAAAAATGGTTAGCATATACACACACCTTTGTCAAAACAAAACAATATCATTTCTTCTTAAGTGAGAAAAACCACTCCACAAACTCTTGAGGGCAAAACATTACAGATAACCTAGGCTGCCTAACCAAAGGAAAAGACTGAAACTTTTCAGAACTCTTAATTTCTTTCAAAGAAACCTGCATATCAGATAATAACTCCTGAAAAAATTCTATGTCAGCCACCCAACTAAATCGTTTATCTTCTTTATTCTCTCTCGGATAAGAAACAACCTTTGCCAGCCCTACAATCTTATTTTCGCCTTGCGAGTGATAAATAAAAAGCAAATCACCCGGCTTCCATTGCTTAATAACATTCACTGCTTGATAGTTATGGACACCGTCCCAAACCGTTCTTCTGTCTCTTTTTAAGTCCTGTAAAGAGTATTCCTTAGGATCACTTTTTATTAGGTAGTAATCTATGGACATAGTTTCATGAATTTTTTTTAATAACAAGATATTTTCTTCTTGGTGATTCCATATAAACAAAACAAAAAATCTATCTTTTTCAGACTTGCTGATTTATTTTAGAGATTAATGTCTTTTCTAAAATTAAAACAGTCGATCGAAAAACCTTGCTTGTAATAAAATGTGTGAGCATTTTTTCTGTGTAAATCTGATCTCAACTCTATTCCTCCACAGCCTTTTTCTTCAGCAAATTCAATAATAAATTGCAACATCTTAGTTCCAAGACCGTAACCTCTTACATCTCTATCAATTACCAAATGATTAACATAGCAAATTTTTTCATCCCACATTTGCCAGCTGATATTAAACTCCGCAAAACCCACAGGCTTATCATCCAAATCCATTCCTACAAAATAGCTTTTTTGGTGATCTACCATGTCGTTTATTATCCTCTTTAGCCTCTTTTTGGTTTTAATAAAATAAAGCATCTCCTTAATTATACGGTGATAATTTACTACTTCTGAAGGGTCTAAAAACCTGATTTTTAAGTTTTCCTTAATTTTCTTTGACTTATCCGAGTCTTCTTCACATACAGACATATTACTCTTATATTTTTATTGATTAATATTAATAATACGGAAACCGGTCTTTTTACGAAACCGCTAAAATTTTGTAACTAAAGGTCTTAAGTTAATTAGTCCTCAATCTTTATACAGGAGGGATAACTTGCAAAAGTCATCCGCTTGAAACATAGCAAATTTGGTTAATTTAATTAACTGTTTCTTTAAAAAAAAATTCTGTCAAAATCCTTGACATTTAGATGATATAAAACTATTTTTAATTAGTTTATTTTTTTATGGGCAAAATTCTAGTTACCGGAGGAGCCGGCTATATCGGTTCACAAACAAACTATGTTTTGTTGGATCAAGGTTTTGAAACAGTAGTTTTTGATAATTTATCATATGGACACAGGGAAGTAGTTTCCGACAAATCTAAATTTTATCGCGGCGATCTTTTAAATCTTGATTCTTTGGAGCAAGTTTTTAGAGAAAATAAAATTGAAGCAGTCTTACATTTTGCAGCCTTTATTTCTGTAGGAGAAAGCGTGGAAAAGCCTGACATTTACTATCGTAACAATGTTTTAGGGACTATAAACCTACTGGAAGTAATGAAAAAGTATGAAGTAAATAAACTGGTTTTTTCTTCGACAGCAGCTGTATACGGATTGCCGGAAAATGTTCCCATTAGTGAAAACTCACCCAAGATGCCGATTAATCCTTATGGTAGAAGTAAGTGGATGATGGAGCAGATAATGGATGATTTCCATCAAGCTTACGGACTAAATTCCCTTCGTCTAAGATATTTTAATGCTTGCGGTGCCGATAGTAAGCTTAGAACCGGAGAGAATCATCAGCCGGAAACCCACCTTATTCCTCTGGCAATCTATGCAGCCTTGAATATTAAGCCGGAAATCAAGATTTACGGTGATGACTATAACACTCCTGACGGAACTTGCATTCGTGACTATATTTATATTGAAGATTTAGCTGAAGCACACGTGCTTGCCTTAAAAAAACTTTTATCAGGCCTGAAAATAGCGGAAGGTGTGAACTTGGGAACTAAGAGAGGATATTCAGTAAAAGAAGTGATTCAAACAGTAAAAGAAGTAACCGGCAGAGATTTTATAGTTGAGGTAACAGACAAAAGACCGGGAGATCCGAATATTTTAGTAGCAGACAATCAAAAAGCCAAAGATCTTTTAAATTGGGAAGCGAATAGATCAGAGCTGAAAAATATTATCCAAACTGCCTGGCAATGGCACCAAAAGAATTTATCTTAAAATGAACTAAACAGTATGCTTAAAAAAGGATGGAATTATTTTCTAAATAATGATTTTTTAAAGTCTTCTTCAGTTTTTTATATAGTCAACATAGTTAACGCCGCTTCTAACTACGGTCTGATTGTAATTGTTAGTCATAGCATTAGTGATCAGCTTAGTGCATGGACGGCCCTAAATAGTTTAATCATTATCTTCTTAACCCCGGTTCAAGGCCTTGGAACAAACATCTCTAAAAGAGTTTCTTCTATTTCTCACCAAAGTGCTTTAGCCGGCTGCGAATATTACTCCTTTCTTCGGTCAAACACTTTTAAAGTTATTTTAGCTTTTTTTACTCTTCCTTTAGTCTTTTTTCTAATACTCAGAAGCGTCGGCTTAACCCCTGATTTTCCTTCTTACATCTTCATTTCGATCATAACTATGGTTGCCTTAATACAGTCCATAGAAAGTCAGTTTTTAATGGGTATACTCGACACCAAACATACCATTCAAGCTCTTTTATCAATTGGCTTGATTCGCTTAAGTAGTACAATTTTATTTATCTATCTGGGCTTTGAAATATATTCTCTTCCAATGGGTTTGGTAGCTTCATATTTGGTTTCCTATCTAATTGCTAAATTTTACGGCAACAAATACCGAAAAAAAATAACAAAAGAAGTAAATAAACTAGAAGAAAACGTAAAAAAGAAAGTACAAAGTTTAAGTTTAAAGGAAGAAATTTACGGAGCTTCCAAGACAATTATCGCTTTAGCCTTTCTTGCCTTAACTCTAAATTTAGGTATGGTTATTGCAGAGAGACTTTTAAACACTCAAGAAAAAGACCTTTATGCCGTTCTTTTTAACTTCGGTCAAATAATACATTTTGGTTCTACAGCCTTCCTTTCTGCATTTATTGCTCATTCGGCAAGAGGAAAAAATATTGGTATATATCTACAGTCGCTGGCTTTGGTAAGTCTTTCCTCTCTAGGAGCGGGTGTTACCTTTTGGATCTTTGGGGACTTACTCCTACAAGCATTTAATAGGCAAGAATACTCATCTCAACTGTATCTGATAATCCTTTACGCTCTTTTAATCTCTATTTATAACGCCTTGTTTGTTTCCGTCCAGTACCTAATATCTCAGGATCAATACAGAACAATTCTTAAACTCTTTATTTTCATCTTATTAAACGCTGTTACCTTAATAATTATTTCATCAGTTGACCTAGGTCTTCAAATTGATATAATCTTACAATATATCTTTGCCAATATGTTTTTTGTAGGCGGTGCAACTCTCTATTCAGGATATAAAATTTTCCAAAACAGGTAGCTATTCATGTTTTTTTAATTAGTAAATCCTCAAAAAAATCCAAAATTTAGAAAATTTTTGAAGAGTTTTAGGATGAATTAACAACATTGGGACCAAAAGAAAGTACTTATTTATTGTCGACAAATTTTTCTTTTGCTCTTCTTGATTTATAGCCATCCCCTCTTAAACCCAGACATTTCCAAATTTTACTCCGTCACTTGCCAAGTGGTCATCCTGAATTTGCAACCTCGTCATCCTGGATTTATTTCAGGATCTATTTGAAGAGATGCCGAAACAAGTTCGCCGGAACAAATGTGTATAGGTTATGTTCGGATCAACTATATAATGATAATTAATAAATATATTTAGACGAAAAAAGACCACATCCAAAGGATTGATAGTTTTAGATAAATTCCTCATCTCTTTTTGACTAAAAAAGCGGCATCTAAAATTAGAATTACTTCTTTTTAATCCATACATTCTTTTGCCTGTTTAAGTATTTAGGAGGTCGACAGAAAAACGTTTTTATTACTGCATCTAATCAGTATAAATCCGACAATTTTTTATTTATCAAATAGAAGGAAATTTTTTTGTGCATCCGTATTTTTAATTTAAGGGGTGTCTTAATTGATTAATCACCTGTACTATCTTCGTCCTCTTCTCCGGCAGAAGGATCGGTAATGCTAATTGTGGAGTCCGGAACTTCTATTTTTTGAGTGCCGCTGCCCGTTATGTATATGGGTAAGTTTGCTGCAGCCTCATTGCCGGCAGTCGAAACCGTACAGGTGGTAACGCTGTTTGAGCTTAGGGTGCAAGAACTTCCAACAGTTGATTGTCCAATAAATATATAAATTACTGATAATTCTGTTTTAGCCGGAGGTACAATTTGGCAGGTGGAATTTTCACCAAGCTCTACGTCTGAACAGTTTACTTTGAAGGAACTCAGGTCGATCTCCGTCTCTTCCTCTTCTTCCTCTTCCTCATCGTTTGCAGAAGAAAAGTTAACATTGGTAAACTCAGCCTTTACCTCCATATCAAAGTCGGTTTTAATAATTATCTCTACTGAGTTTTTTCCGGTAATTTCTAAACTGTTTGTCAACACTTCCAGATTAGGGCTGTTTTCGGCTGTTTCAACAGTTACTCCGTTAATTCTCAGGTCAATTTGAGTAACCCGGATATTTTCATTAACAGTTTTGACATTAATTGCAATTGTTTTCGGTGCCGGAGAATTTGACTCGAGGTTAGTTTCGATTTCCGGTTTTAGCTTGTCTTCACTGATATCTGATTTCTCAGTAGGGCAAGTATTGCCGCTACCTCCAATTGCCTTAGCCGGGCTATACCAAGCAGGGTTTTGAGGGAATTCGGAAAGTAGTTCCCCGCACTGCATTTCCGTTATTAATTCTTCAGGTAAATTGAAATCGTTAGGAAGTAACTTGTTGTCAATAGCAGTAACTTTTATGGTTCGGTTGGTAATTGGTGAACGGTTTTGAAAAATACTATTTTCTCTAGGGTTGTAATTACCGCCGGAAAGCTTTTCCGTGGCCTGGTTTAGAAGGCTGATTTGTTCCTCTGAAAGATATTCTGTAGCTCCGGAATCAGAAATAAATCCTGAGGTTCGAGAAAGTTTTACGGGTGTCAGACCTTCTACGCTAAATCCTTTCTTTGGTTTGTCTTGGTGAATCTCGGTCATTATCTGTTTCCAAATCGGAGCTGCGCTCGTCGAGCCGGTAGCATCGGGATTCATTGGGCTGTTATCGGTGTTTCCAACCCATACAGTTACTGTGTAGTAAGGGGATCCTCCTACGGTCCACGCATCTCTAACGTCGCTGGTAGTACCGGTTTTTGCAGCTACGCTATTATTGCCGGTCCAGCCGTCCAATTCCAAGTTACTTTTGACAGTCCCCCAAATAGACGGATCTCTGGAGTCATAGTCAGACATTACATGAGCAACTTCTTTAGCTATTGAAGAATCTATTACCTGGTCTATTCTTGGATAAGGATTATTCTCTTCTTGAGTGTTTTCATAAAATACTCTTTCTTCCAAACCTCCGGTGCTTGGGTCGTATTCTCTTGAAATAATCTTTTTGAAAGGATTGGCTGTTCTCAAGTTTCCTTCCTGCAGTAATGTATTAATTCCGGTTACGTGAGACTCCATACTTACTTCACAACTACCCAGAGCCATAGTTATGTCACATTCTCTAAGATGACTTACTCCGACCTTACTGGCAAAACTTTCTAAGTTATTTACCGCACTTATAGAATCAGGTTGATTTCCGGGATTCTGAAGTAAATAGGCTCCTTTGACTGAAGGGATGTTTAATGAATTTTGCAAAGAGTATCTGGCGGTAACCAATCCGTAAGTCTTTTTATTGAAATTACTAGGACTAAACCCTCCAAAGTCCGTTTTAGCATCGAGTAAAATTGTTCCCGGATTGAAACCTCTTTCAAAGGCTCCGGCAAAAACATATGGTTTATAGCTACTACCGGGTTGTCTGTAAGAAGTGGCGACATTGACTTGCCCTCCTATTTCTACATTATTAAAATCTCTGGAACCGATCATGGCAACTATCTCTCCGGAGGGTCCGTCCAAAACCATGGCTGCAGCGTTATTGGCACCGTTTGGAAGGATATAAGTTCCGGAATTTTCAGTTATAATTTGTTCCATTCTGGCTTGTTTATCAATGTCGAAAGTGGAGTGTATTTTATAACCCTTAGTCAAAAGCTCTTTTTGGGTAATACCAAACTTTTCTTCCATCTCGTGAACAATATAATTTTGAATATGTCCATACTTGATTTCAGTTTCTTTGGGAGGTAAAAAATCAGGTATTTCCGCTTGCAATTCAGCCACCTGACTCTGTTGAATATACATGGGTTTATCTTGACCTCTAAGTGGTACGGCGGCCATTTTTTCTATGCAAGCATTTTTTCTGGCAATTAGCTCTTCTGCAGCGGGAGTATTGGTGTTACCTTCCATTATATCGGTGATTCCAAGTGAATATACGGTTGGCTTTTGCGGCATCGAAGCTAGATAACATGATTCCGAGATCGTAAGGTCCTTGGCACTCTTTCCATAAAAACTTTGCGAAGCTTTTTCTATACCGTACATGTTTCTACCAAAAGGAACCCAATTAAGATACAGCTCTAAAACCTCTTCTCTATCTACTTCTTGATTAAATTTTATCGCTGACATTAGTTCGTTCAACTTTCTGTCAACACTATGATCGTCTTGACCTGAAACATTTTTGATTAATTGTTGAGACAGACCGCTACCTCCACGACATTCCTGACCTCTGGAAAACAAACATTTTACTGTAGCTCCGACTAAGTTTTTCCAGGGTATTCCTACCTCATTTTCATAAAAGTTTTCGTCTTCCAAGGCAATTATAGCTAGTTGCATGTTCTCAGAAATGTTAGATAAAGAAACGTATTCCCGGTTCTCAGCACCACCGGAATAAGAGATTATTTCTCTTTCTTTGCGGTCAAAAACTACACTTCCTTCCGGAGGTTGTAATGCTTGAGCCTTTACAGAGGGAGCCTGGTTATATTTCGACAGTAGCCAAAATCCTGTAACCGTCAGACCGAGTAGTCCGATTAATCCGCTAACATAAACAAAACCTTTTATCTTCTTTCTGTGTTTTTTGTAAAACCTCTTAACTTTATTCTTAAAACCGGGTTTGTTTTCTTCTTCCGGCAAGTTTGTATCTTCTTCCGGGTACCAATTTTCTTCGTTAGGGTGACCAAACTCCGGTTCGTAGTCATCTTCCGGACGGTAATCTTTGGAGTAGTCTTCTTGAGTATTATTTTCTGTGTAGTTTTGTCGGGGGTAATGATTTTCCGGAGTCCTTAGATCATCCGGCTGTGGTCTATCAGTATAAATATCCGTACTTTTCCTTCTGGGGCGCTTGGGCTCAACAATGATTTCTGTCATACAGTTGTTAATTTATTGATTGAACTTATACTTATAAAAGCTGTTTTTATTTTTATCTTTAAATTCAGTTAACAATTTACTCAATATTTTAGTCTTTTGTAAAATGTTTTTTCAAAATTGTAAATAGAGGCAAATCCTTTGTTTAATTAAAGTGTCTTTTGGTTAGTTGTTTGTGACATATCTTTTTGGATTTTTAATGGAAATTTTCAATAGTCGACTTTGCAAATGTGAATTTTGTAGCCAATAATTCAATAATAAAGATTTAAGCTGTTTGTTTCCATTTGTGATTAATTTCTATAAAAATCTTCTATAGATAACTTTGGCTTGACATTTTTTGATTTTATTAGGATATTATTTCTTGATTAAAAGGATTAAAACCTTATATGCCAAGAAGAAAAAGAGTGTTAAAGAGACCTAAAATCTCAGCTGACAAAACTTTTAACAGTATTTTAGTTTCACGTCTTGTTAACAGAGTAATGTGGGACGGAAAAAAAACAATTGCTAACAAAATAGTGGTTAGCTCGTTGACCAAAGCCAGTGAAGAGTTGCAGGTAGCACCACTGGAAGTTTTGGAGACAGCGGTGAATAATGTTCAGCCGCAAATTGAAGTAAAAAGTGTCAGAGTCGGTGGGGCTAATTATCAAGTTCCAATGGAACCTTATCCTGCCAGAGGTCTTAGGTTGGCCCTAACATGGATTGTTAATTCTGCCAGAGGAATTAAAGGTAGGCCGATGGAAGACAAATTAAAGCAAATTTTAGTTGAATCTTTTAATAATGAAGGTCCTGCAGTAGGAAAAAGGAACACGGTACATCAAACCGCTGCCGGTAACAAAGCTTTTGCTCATTTGGCACTTAGAATCAATCGTAAAAAAAGCTAGTCTATGAAAACTGCGTTTATTACCGGAATTAGCGGTCAAGATGGAGCTTGGTTAGCTAAGCTATTGTTGGAAAAAGGGTATGAAGTCTATGGCGGTATTAGAAGGACCAGCCGACAAAATTTATCTGTTTTGGAATTTTTGAACATTGAGGACAAAGTAAAATTGGTAGAATTTGATTTATTAGAATACTCAAACATTTACCAAGTTATAACCGATATCAAGCCTGATGAATTTTATAATCTCGCAGCGCAAAGTTTTGTGGGTACAAGTTTCAAACAACCAATTAATACTAGTTTGACCGACGGTTTAGCAGTGACTTATATTTTGGATATTATTAAGAATTTTTCTCCTGAAACCAAATTTTACCAAGCTTCTACCAGCGAAATGTTTGGTAAAGTGCAGGCCATTCCTCAAGCGGAAGACACTCCTTTTTATCCCAGAAGTCCATATGGTGTAGCTAAATTGTATGCTCATTGGATGACTGTTAATTACAGAGAGAGTTACAGTCTTTTTGCTGCAAGCGGTATTTTATTTAACCATGAGAGTGAGTTAAGAGGTCCTGAGTTTGTGACTCGAAAAATTACTATGAATGTTGCTAAATGGGCAAAAAATCGGAATATACCTTTAGAACTCGGTAACTTGGATGCCAAGAGAGATTGGGGCTATGCTAAAGAATATGTAGAAGGTATGTATTTAATGTTGCAGGCGGAAAAGCCGGATACTTTTGTACTGGCTACCAATGAAACTACCAAGATTAGAGATTTTGTGAATTTTGCTTTCCAGGTTATTGATAGAGAAGTTAGGTGGGAAGGTGAAGGAGAGAATGAGAAAGGTTTTGATGCAAAGACAGGAGAACTACTGGTTCAAGTTAATCCAAAGTTCTACAGACCGGCTGAAGTCGATCTGTTAATCGGAGATAACAGTAAGGCTAAGAGAGTTCTCGACTGGAATCCACAAACAGACGTAAATAAATTAGCGGAAATAATGGTAAAAAACGACATTGATCTCTTGAGCTAGTTTTAACAGAATTTTATCTTGCAACTTTTGATCAAAAACTTTGATTTGCTGTAATTATTTAATATACAAGCGATCTTTGATAATTGGGGTTATTTCCTACCAATGACGGTTAAGCTCTTTAATTTTTCAATTGTTTGTTATTTTTTTTGTAAACACGTTTTATGGCAGTTCCGAAAATTAAATTTTGCGGTTTTACCAATACTGAAGATATTCAAAGGACAGTCAGTTTAGATTTCAACTATTATGGGTTTATTCTTGAGATAGCAAACAGTCCTAGGTCTATAAACTTGGACAAGGCTATAGAATTGGTAAGATTTACAAAAAATATATCAGACAAGAAGGCTGTAGCGGTGGTATGTAATCCCTCTGACTCTTTTGTCAAGCAGATTATTGACAGCCAAACCTTTGATGTAATTCAGTTTCACGGGCAGGAAGTGCCGCAAGTTCTTAAATCTTTAAAAGGAAAGATCGAAACATGGAAAGTTTTTAATTATGGAAAAAATGAGAATAATGCTAATTCAGAACCTTTTAACTCTAGCAAATTTAAGGAACAATTACTATCCCGAGTTAAAAATTATCAAGAGAGTTTGGACAAAATTGTCTTGGACTTACCCAAGGATATTTCTTCAGTCAAAACACCGAGTGAAGAAATTCAAGAGCAAATTACTTTTGACCAAGACTTTTTTAAAAAACTTAGCGATTTAAATATCCCACTTATTCTGGCCGGCAAATTAACACCGGAAAATATTTTGGAAAGAATTAAATTCTTTGATTTTTACGGTGTGGACTTGGCCAGTGGAGTTGAAGCAAATCCGGGTAAGAAAGATTATCAAAAAATGGTTAGTTTTATTAAAGAGGTAGAAAAGGTTGGGCGGTAGCAGATTTTGATTTTACGCGACTTTGAAATTTCATGTTCTATAGCTAAACACGCTTTAACTTAGATACTTTCCCGGTAATCAGAATACCCCGTCAATACTTTTTATAGTCGATCCGAACATAACCTATACCCACTTGTCATGCCGGACTTTCATTGTCATGGCGAACTTGTTTCGGAATCACTTTCGAAGATAGATCCTTAAATAAATTCAGGATGACGGGATAGCAAATTCAGGGTTACCAGTTGGCAAGTGACAGAGTAAAATTTGGAAATGTCTAGGTTTAATGAGGTTTAGCTGTATGTCTCTAGTGTAAAAATTGAAGCTGTTTTTAATGTATAACAACTGGTTTTCAAACGAATGGGGGATTTTTTATAGTAAAAAATGCTGAAACCAGGTTCAGCATAATCATGTTAAATTGTTGGCACTTTTTCAGCTTCGTCAAAGCGGCGACGTACTGACTCAATTTGTTTTTCCATTGATAAGCGGCGCCACATTTTTACTGCTTCTTCTTTTGTTAAAGTCAGTTTGTAGACATTTTTTTCTCCGGCAATGCGGAGTTCCCAGTTTTTACCTCCATTGGAAGAAACCCAAACCTGGTTAAGAGCTTTGGCATTTTTGAGTGATTGTTTTTCAGTCGAAGAGAGAATTTTCTCTGTATTTTGACCTTGATAATTTTGAGTATAAGTGAGTTGAGACATATTTCATTTTAATTAAAAATAATTTATAAAGAGAGATTAAGATTTTATTTGAGCGAAGAGGTGTAATCGTGTATAAAGATTAACTCTTTTGAATATTGGGTAAACTTAAAAGATTATCCTCTTCAGTACCATTTTTTACAGTTTGTAAATATTTTGTTCCGCTTTCGGAAACTTTCATCTCGCACTTGGCTCCCACCTTGTTTTTGGGATTGTAGCTTTTATAAATGCGGTTTTTGGCATATTCCTGACTGAAAAAATCAAGTTTGGAATAATATTTACCAATGTCTGAAGGGATAAAGCTTACTCTATAACCTTGTATATCTTCTACAGAAGAGCAGTTTTCATCCTTTTTAATTCCGGTGGTGTACCTAGCCATAGTTCTTATAATTTTTATAATTTTTAGAAAGTTAAGTTACGAATATTTTTAGAAAGAAGGTGCAAAAGACGAGCCAAACAAACAAAGAATTTTAAGGGGGCATATATTTTATTAAATCGCATTTATAATTTGATAAACCGGTTGTAAAACTATCTTGCTTTTTTGTCAAGAGATTTTGTTGACAGTTTTGACATTGACAAGTTTGTAATTATCTGTAAATTTAAAATCAGCTAAAAATTATTTATGCACCAGATACAAAAAAAGTTGTTGGAATTTCTAAGTTTTCACAGTATTGAAGGCCTCAGTTTAAGAGAAATAGGTGAAGAAATCGGTGTTTATCATCCTCAAAAAGTTTTACATCATCTCAAGCAGCTGGAAAAAAAAGGACATATTCGAAAGGAAGAAAAAAATGATACTTACCTGGTTCTGCAGGATCCGGTGCAAGATATTGTTTATCTGCCTCTTTACGGACTAGCCAGGTGTGGGCATCAGGAACTGGTCGATGACGGCAATGTAGATAAAATGCCGGTTTCCAGCCTTATGTTTAACATCAAAAATCCTAAAGAGTTATTTTTGGTGAAAGCGGAAGGAAAGTCCATGTATCCCAAAATTGACGACGGTGATTTGGTAATTATTCGCAAGCAACCTCAACCTGATTACCAGGGACAAACTTGTTTGGTAGTTCACGATTCCATAGCCAAGATAAAAAACGTTATTCATAATTCAAGTAACCATGGATCGGCAGTTTTGCTTTCGATCAATTCAGATATCTTGCCGGAAGAAGTTAAATCCGATGAATTGACGGTTCACGGGGTAGTTAAATATATTATTTCCAGAAATAAATCATAATTCCCTACCTACTTTAATGAATCCCCACAACGTGCTAGCCCCTGTTGGTATCAAACCCCAGAATAGCCACTGGACCCGAAACAGTGTTTTGCGGCCCTCTGCCGCAAGCGGCGAGGTATTTGATACGAATAAAGATTTTGTCCTGCTCTGCTTGTTTTCAAGTTGTATGCACTTTTCTACGAGAGGTTTAAAAAAACAAAGTAAAACTACCCTTCGTTCTGCAAAAAATCACTCCGTCCGAAGGCTCCTTGTGATGGCGAGTTCCATGAAGTTTCCGGTGATAGTTGGTTTTTGGGAAATTTTTAAGGCTTTAGAGAAAAGTTATGGTTAATTTGACAAAGTTGTGTATGTGTATTACGATATGTGTATGCCTTCGAAATTAGTTCGCAAACAGTTACTTTTGGATCCTGAAGATCTCTTTTATGTAGAGCAAATAATCAAAAAACAATCCAAATACACTAGCCTTAGTCAATATGTTAGAGAACTTTTGAAAAAACAAATACAAGAAAATTCTCAACCCAAAAGTAATAGAAAACAAAAAATGCTAGACTTGGCAGGTAGTGTCTCTCCGGCTACAAACTCTCACCCTAATTCCGCCGCCAATCATAACGATATTTATGACACTTAATATGTTAGTGCTTTTTGATACAGACTTTTTGTACAATTTTTTCTTTGCAAATCAAAGCAATCACTTTAAGTCAAAAGAGATTTTTACTCAATATTTAAACTACGATTTTGTTATCTCAAGACCTGTGAGATACGAATTTTTGACTGTTATTTCCAACAAAGAAAATCAAGAAAAAGCAAAACAGGCCTATTCTAAATTAAACGAATTAGAACTGGAAATTTTGGAAATTACCCCGGAAATTGAAAATTTGGCTTTGGATATTTTTCTGACCAGTGATAAAAATAAAATGTCCGTGGTTGACTGCCTAAATCTTGCCATTGCTCAAAAATTTAATTGCAAAATCGCTAGTTTTGATGCCTTTTATCCAAAAGAGTTTTTGTTGGCACTGCCCGCCTGACAGATCAAAAACTTACAAAAACTTCTAAAATTTACTACCAAAACAACTTCAAAATTGTCTTGGCTTGTCAAAAATTGCTTTTTATTCTTGACTTAGGTATGGAGGAATACATATTTTCACTTATCGGGGTTATAGGGATTATTGCAGCAATAATCTTTGCCTCTATTCTGTTCAAAGACTATTTAAAAATCATTTTTCACAAAACAAAGAAGAAAGTAAAAAAGAAAAAAGATTAGAGTGGCTAGATTATCAGTATTAATTGCATGTCTTTGGTGATTTTTTAAGACTACTGTTTTTTTGAATGTAACTTGTTTACGACACTAAATCCATTCTACAAGCACTAGTCTATTAAACTGCTGGGATTCCGGATCGAAATATTCAATGTTAAACTGAAGGTTTTCAAAGTCGACACTCAGCTTGGTTTCAAATTCGTCTTTTTTCCATTTAATGCAGAATTTGCTGGGTGATTCTCCATCCAGAATAAAGACTTTACCGTCAAAAGCGGGATAATTATTTCTAAATCTCATGATTTTAATCAACCGCTGAACAAAGGGTTGTTCAAATTTGTGGTCAATTTGAGACTCAACTACATTGTGTCTAATTAAAGAACGTCCCTCACCAGTCTCGTGATATAAATCTACATCATTTCTTTGAGCAATCAGGTCGTTATAATAAAGCTGGGGTATTCCCGGAGCAAAGAGAACAATAACTTGGGCCAGGAGCCAGGCATCTTGATCTCGAAAGAGAGCCTCATACAAAGTGGCGTTAATGGCGTCAGCGGCAAGATTATTGGAGCCGACACCGGAGGCTTTGGCGGTACTTTCCCCGGCGTTGGCAAAAACTTTGTCTCTGGTAAAATTTGATTCTTCTTCATTGATGCATTCTCCTTCTCTACCCAAGCAAAAACCATCGTGGTTGGAAATTACGGCAATTTGCTTTCTGGGACACTCTCTCATCCAGTCTTTGAGGTAACTTGAGTTTTTTCTAAAAATAGCATTCAAAATTAATTCCGGTAGGTTGAAATCATAGACCCAGCCACCCATTTCTACGATCTTGTTTTTGATATCCAAGGAACCGTGAATTTCGCAGATCGCTTCCATACCGTTCTTTTTGATAGTATCGATCATCCACTGAATTACTTCGTAGACTTCAGGCACCATATGAAAACCTAATTCTTTGTCCTTGACGGTCGTTTCAATGGCGTCCAAACGAATTACTTTGACTCCCATTTGAGCATGATTTTGGATAAATTCTTCGATAAGTCTTCGAGTTAGGGGTGACTTAATATCCAGATCAGCCTGTTCCGGCATGAAAGTCTTCCAGTGGGTTTTAATCGTGCCGTCGGCAAAAGTGATGTTAATAAACGGAGGGATAGGCGTTAGATATCCCAGTCTGGCGATTTCTTCCAATTTTACATGTCCGTCGGGGTAAACTTTATTTAGAGGCAAGAAAAGATCAGCATACTGAGATTCGCCGTCTTTTTCCAGATAGTCTTGAAAGTACTTGGATTTGATGGAAATATGTCCGGCAATAATGTCGGCCATTACGTCGTAGTCCTTGGATATTTCTTGGATATCCTCCCAAGTACCAAACTCCTCAGCTACTTCCAGGTGAGTCAGCGGGCAAAAACCTCTATCCGCCGAAGAAGGATAAAACGGTAAAATGTGAACCGTCCCGACTGCTCTGGCCAAGTGTTTATCCAGAGTGCGTTTGAGTAATTTGAGATCACCGCCCAAACTGTCAGGATAGGTCATCAACTGGACCTTATTTTGTATACTCATACCAAAAAGAATTAAAAAAATTGCCTCAAAAGCAAGATAGCCCGCATTTTCTCCGAATTTTCCGCAATTGTCAAGAAAAAGTTGATAGCATTGGGAAAATATATGCCGGCTTGTAAAAATGACAAAAATACTTTTTTGTGGTATTATTGAAGGGTCAATATTGTTATATGTTCCAAAATGGAGAAATTCTTACTCCTGATAGCCAAGAAAGAGCCAGGGCGGCTATTGATGATTTAATTGCAAGGGCAGAAAGAAGAAAAAGAGAAGGTAAATTAACTGAAAATTTAGCCAATGCTAATATTTCCCAGCTTGAAGAAATAAAGAGAAAAAATAGGCTAAAGAGAGAAGACATTAGAACTTTAAAAAGGATTGAGGAAGCCATAAATAGAGATCTACATAATCCGGTCTTGATTGAACCTGATTCCTTTGAAACTAAAGGCTCTGAAAGGAGGCAAAAGAAACGAGAAAGAACAGAACAAAAAATTGAAGACAACAAGTTGGAAGCCCGTCGAAGAAAAGCAGAAAGGAAGCGTAAAAGTGCGGAGGAGAAAAAGAATACTAGTAAAAAAGGCAAAGGTTGGTTGCAGAGGTATGGCACTGCTGCCGATAATATTGGGAAAGTAGGTTCTTTTGGTCTTGGAGTCGCCGGATATTTGACTATGCCAAGTCACTTCTACACCGGACTTCCTTTTTTATTAGAAACAGGAGGAGCAGGACTACTTTTTTTGGGTTTATATATGGATGCTAAGTATGGCATAAAATGGTTGTTAAAAAATAATCTTACAAATACACGTTTTTTCTTCTAAAGGCCAGCGTTCCTAGGGTTATTGTAATTAGGGTAAGGGTTAGAAGGATGGCTGTTTTGTTCCAGTCCAGAGCGAAGTCGTTAACCAGCTTGTCGGTATCAAGGTAGTAAAAAGGGGTTAGTTTGGGAAGCCAATCGGGGAAGCCGGCGAGGGAGGAAAGGCTGTTGATAAACCAGGAGGCTACGGCCAGGCCGGCACTTATAGAAAGGCCTTTCGATTTATCGAGTAAAATACCCAAGGTTTGTCCGAAGGCCAGAAAGAAGAGATGGAGAATGGTAGCTCCGATAAAAAGACTTAAGAAAAAGTCAGTGGAAATTTCTTCTTGGGAGGTTTGCAGGTTGAATCCGATAAAGCCCAAAGTTCCGATAAGGCCGGCAGAGATTGCGAGAAACAGAAAGCCAACGAGGTACTGAGACAGAAAGAGGCTCATTCTGGAAGTTTGTTTGGTCATCAGGTCGGCGATGGTTTTGTTATGAATTTTTCCGGCAATTAAATTTGCTCCCAGATATGCTCCGTAAATCGAACCTATAAGCATAAAAAAGGTCAAAAATTGTCCACTGATAAAACTCTCGACTTGGGTTAGGTAAGTATCTTGGATATTAAAGGCCTGCTTCATTTCTTCGGGAAAGGAAGAGATTACTTTTTGAGTTTCTTCGGCATCTTCGGAGATAGAATCGTACGGATAAGCCAGAATCCAGGTCATGGCAGACCAGCCAACAGTCCAGATCACAAGTCCGGTAAGTTTGGCTTTGAGTTCGTAGTAAATTAAGATTGGATTGGGCATATTTAAATAATTTTTGCTTACGGTTTGGTTTGGAATAATTTTTGTGTTTAATGTAAAATTAGATTGGTCTTATATTTTTATTTTTCAAGGTTTTATTTATATTCTTCGTAAAACATATCTTCCAGCCTTGGTTTTTCCAGGTAAAAATCGTGAATTTGGTTATCCATAAGATATCTTAAAAGCGGCAACCTTTCTTGAGTGTATAGAAGAGTTTCTTGTCCGCGGGTTTCAGTTTTTTCAGCCAGACCTTTGGCTTGGATCTTTTGAGAGTCCTCTTGATTTAGATTATTTACCCGAAATACTTTGAGAGCTTGATCCAGGATTTGACTTGTATTTCCTTCCAGAATTTTCTTACCTTTCTTGATCATTACAATCCGGTCACAAATTGCCTGGACTTCACTCAAAACATGAGAAGACAGGAAAACTGCTCCGTTTCTGGCCTTGACTTTTTCCAGTAGGTCCAAAAATCTTTGCTGCATTACCGGGTCCAGACCTGAAGTCGGTTCGTCCATAATGACTAACTTTGGATCATGCATCAGAGCATTGATTATGCCGGCTTTCTTTTTGTTGCCCGTACTCAAATCTTTAAACTTTTTATCCAGGTCTAATTCCAGAAAATCAGCTAATTCTTGAATCTTGTCTTTGAGGTTTTTTTTCAGTAGGGATTGGTTTCTTGTAAGAGTTTGTCTGGAAGTAAAACCCGGCTCAAAACTTACTTCACTAAGCATTACGCCGATTTCCGGCATCAAGTCTTGAATGTTATTGACACTGATTTCTTTTTGACCAAACAGATCAAAGCTCCCGGAAGTGGGAACGGTAAACCCTAGAACCATTGACATGGTAGTCGTTTTGCCGGCTCCGTTAGGACCCAAGAAACCCACTATCTCTCCTTCTCTAATTTCCAGGTCGATCTCAAAGGCCCCCTTATTATTTCCAAAATCCTTGGTTAGTTTGTTGAGTTTGAGGAAGGCGGTCATAATCTATGTTTCTTAAAATTAAATTAGTCAGGTAAATTTTTTATTGGCTTATGTCAAGTGTTGCCACTATCAGGATGGAAATAAAGAAAGAGGAATAAATTGGCTTAAAAGACCTAAAAATTTTTGACAAAAAAACTGTTTTTACGCTATTAATTATAAACAAGGAGATCACTCAATTACACTATTTTTAAACTAGACAAAAAATCTAATAGTGGGTGTAGAGTTCTCAGTCATAATTACAGCAAGAAACGAAGAAGAAGAAATTGGAGAGACGATTAGTAATCTCCTCCGATTTTTAAACCTTGAAAAAACTGAAATAGTCGTGGTTAACGATTGCAGTGAAGATAGAACAGGAAATATATTATCATCATTCAAAGATGAAATTAAGATTATAACAAATAACGAAGTAAAAGGTATTTCCAAATCCAGAAATCGAGCTATATCTGAATCATTAGGTGGTTGTTTACTATTTTTGGACGCCCATATTAGAATAGAGAGTGATATAACGACTAAGTTTGAAAAGGTATATAAAAGATATCCTGAAGTTCTGATTGTTTCCGGAAATTATTTAGTAAATGATTCAACTGAAAACGATAAGGATATTTTGAGAGAAGTTGTTAGAAGAAATTATAGACACAAAGAAGAAAAAGGGTTCTTTATCACATATGATAAATTTACAACCTTGTCTTCCTGTATATTAGCAATAAAAAAGGAAGTTTTAGAACATTGTGCGTTTCCGGAAGAATACATTGGCTGTGCCGCAGAGGATACTTTTTTTCAGTTAGTTCTAATGGAAAAGGGTTTTAACATGTTTCATACATCTTCAATAACGATTAATCACAGAGCAGGCATAAGTACCCAGGACCTATTATTTAATAAGGCTATTACCCAATGTAAAGGATTTTATAGGTTAATTAGCGACTGTATAAATGAGAACGTTAAAATTCCGTATAGTCCATTTTATCTTGACTACCCTTTATTCATAAGCATATTCTTATTATCAGTACCTTTTTTAACAATCTTGGGTATAAATATTCGAGTTTTTGTAGTGCTTAGCACATTTTCTTTTCTTTTGGATTTTTTTCAATTGTACAAATTATTCTTGGACACAAAGATAAGTTTTAAGATTAAACTTGAGACCTTACTTTATATTATCTTTAACGAGTTAATAAAGATTGGGTATTTACCTATTTTTATAATAAAATATAAAACCAGTCCTTTAAAATTACTAACAATATTTATAAAATGGAAAATTAATCAATTTGTTTATGTATAATCTAGATATAAAAAACCCGGCTCATCTTAAAATGTTATTGCTTTCTGAAGGAATTAGACTAGACGACAGCTTTTTTAAGTATTTTGATAATTCATACCAAGGAAGTCCATACCACTATTCAAAAGACAATAAGTTTGAGGGCAACTATCCTCATCATATGATTCTACCACAGAATACTGTTTGTGCGATTAATCTTGACACCAATTCCCGTTTTACTCTGAAAGCCAATGAGGAAGAATTTTTTATTAACAAAGATAAAGAGAAAATTACGGGTGTTAAATTTCCCAAGAAGTATAAATACCTTGATGAATCAATTGGTAAAGACGTATTGGTAAAAGATATTGGTTTTGTTACAACCCCTCACTCTTTGAACATTTTTATCGGTAAATCCTGCTTCTTTTTTCAGGTGGGGGAGCCGTGTAAGTTTTGTGGGTTCAACCCGACCCGGAGTAAAACCAAAGACAAAGATAATAAGCTAAGCTCCGAGAACTTAAAAAAACTTATCAACTTGATAAAAAAACATGACACCAAAATTAACCAGATATATTTTGTCGGTGCCACATATGAAGATTTTGATGAAGGTTATAGAGAAGTAATTGAATTAGTTGCTGCAGCAAAAGAAGTTGCTCCTGTTAACTGGGATGTTATTGTTACTAATTTCCCATGTAATAATTTTGACTTGATCAAAAGGCTAAAGGAAGCAGGTGCTTGATAGGTTGAGTTTTGCCATAGAAGTTGCAAATCCTGATCTATTTGAGAAATATTGTCCCGGAAAAAACTCTTATTATGGACACAAAGAATTTGTAGAAACAGCCATACGTGCTACAGAGCACTTTCCTAGGGCAGTTTACCTATCAATGATTCAAGGATTAGATGAAGAAAGTGAGTTAATTGATTTTATGTGGAAAATGACTGATTTTGGTATAACTCCGACAATGAATATTTATTATGACTCTCCTTACAGTGCAATGAGCGGAACCAAAAAAAGACCTTCGGTTGATTATTTATATTCCGTTACAAAAAATCACCAAGATATATTTGCCAAAACCAATATTAAACTCTTTAGTTATGGGGCAGACAGACATTGCCTTGATTGGGAGGCGTACAGACAAATGATCTGATCTTAGCAAATGATTAATTCAGAAAAGTTTTGGATACATTTATCTGCTCCTGATAAGAGATTTATATTATTATCTCCGGTTAGACCAATACAAAACATACCAGCTTTTTTAGCCGCAGAAATACCGTTTTTAGAATCTTCAAAGACAATACATTCCTTTGGTAAAATTTTTATTCTAAATAAATCATTTATTCTTGATAATGATTCTAAAAATACCAGCGGAGAGGGCTTTCCTTCGGCTACTTCTTCGCTAGAGCAATAGACATCAATAAATGCCGCCAAATCGAGAGAAGCAATCACTTTTTTAATAAAATTTTTAGATGATCCCGAAGAAATTCCAATTTTATATTTATTCTCTTTTAGTATTTTAAGTACATTTTTAGCACCTTCTATTTCAATTATTTCATTAGTATCAATGTCTTCTATGGAAAAAATAAATTCTCGTATAAGATGATCATCAATTACAAAATCGACTTTGTAGTCATTCTGTATTTTAACAAAGAATTCCAAAGGGCTAATGCATTTATATTTACTATTAATTTGTTTTTTTGTTATTTCCAATTTAAATTTTGATTTCATAAACCTCTTGACTTTGGAGATTTTCTTATCTTCGGTGTTTGCTATAACTCCGTCAAGGTCAAATATAGCTGCTTTAAAATTACCGTACATAAAAGAATAAATACCAACTTTTTACTATTTTACCCAAACAAAACAATCGTAACAATTCCCAGCAAAACGATCAAAGCTCCGCTAAATTTGGAAACCAGCTCGCCTTCCCCGAAAAAAATCTTCCCAAAGAAGACGGAAAAGAGCATATTGGTTCTTTTGATTGCCAGGACGTAAGCTACTTGCCCAAACATATTGGCAAATCCGTGAAAGGTAATAGCTCCAAAAAAGAAAAGTCCGGAGAGAAGATAAAGTTTACTATTGGTCCGAAAATTGTAGATTAATAGGTTGAGTTTTCTTTTGATGAGGAGTTCTAGAAAAAAGAGGAAGCTCAAGCCCAATGAATGAAACCAAATATGAAAATACCAACTGGAATAGTCTTGAGAAAGCTTGAAGACCTGACTGCCGAGTGACCAAAGAAGAGAAACAATTATGGCGTAAATCAGACCTCTACTTTTGGTGATCTTTCTAAATGGATCTAGCCAATTTTTTTGACCTTTGCTTAGGTTCAGCACATACAAACCAAAGACCGCCAGCAAAATTCCGGCAAATCCGAAAATACTAGTTTCTTCTCCCAAAATAAAGGGGCTGGTTATGGCTACAAAAATTGGAGATAGCGAAATAAAAGCACTAACCAGAGAAATTTCTTCAATCTTGAGAGCCCTGACCAGAAGTGTGACTGCAAGGAAGTCTACCAAGATAAGTTGATACCAGCCAATAATTGTCGGCAATTTCAGGAAGTCCCCAAGCTACCACCAAAAGACAAGCAGGTAGAAAAGCAAAGAAAAAAGAGTAAAAATTTATAACAGCAAAATCAATCTCTTTTCCATTTGCCTGCTTTTTCGTTAAATCTACCAAGGAAGTCGAAAGAGCACTTAATCCGGCCAGTAAGATCCACATTTGTAAATTTTAATCAAAAATACTACTTTCTGACAAATATTTTTAGAAAAATTCAAGTATTCTTTAATCTCTAACATTAAGCAGATTCTAAAGAATCAATTTTATCTATAAATTATAGAATAAAACTTTGAATCTCTAATCAACTTTAGCATGAAGGCTAGTCCAAGACGGCCTCATTAAGCTGAAGGATAAATAATTAAGGTAGCTGCTTTTTCTTGGCAACAATAATCATCGAATCACTATGGTTGATCATTTTCTTGGTAGGGTAGGCTATTTTGGCTGATTGGGTTTCAAATCTTTCTTTGGAAAGTAGGTACTGGTTGTATTTTTTGATTAACTTTTTCTTTTTTGATCTAATAATCAAGTTGGTCCAAGGTTGTCCGTATATTTCAATAATCTGAAATCCGACTTTTTTTAACATGAGCTTAATTTTTTGAAGGGTAAAGAAATGAAGGTGGAAGGGATTGGCCGGTTTGCCGTCTTTGATCTTCTCGTATTTGGCATTAGGCACTGAAAGGATTAAGTACCTTTCTTTAGGGTTTGCTGTATCTTCCATCAAAATCTCGGCAAATTGGGATAGTAAGTTTTGTGGGGATTGTACGTGTTCCAGGGTCTCCAGACAGACGATTGCTTGGGGTCTGAGAGGTCTTTTAGATTTTAATTTTGCTAATTCGCTTATTTTTTGACTATTCAAGTCGATTTGAAGAAAATAGTTTTTGATTTCTCGGTATTGATTTCTGGCATGATCTAAATAATCTTGGTTTCGGTCAAGTCCAAGAGTTTCTAAACCCCTTTCATGCAAAAGTTTAGTGCCGTAACCACTCCCGCAGGTTACATCCCATACTTGTTTTATACCGGACTTTTTCAGAAAATCAGCAGCAAATTGATAACGTTGCCAGTGCTCGGCCTTAACCAAAAAGTTTTTGTAGACTCCATCAAAAGGGTCAATAATTTCTTGGGTGGTAAATATGGGTTTATTACACTTCTTTTTCATATTTGTTGATACTGAGTTGGAAAATCATTTTGATATTTTTGGCACAAATAGTAGTTTGGCATGATAAATAGTTCTTTTTCAACCTTGAATAATTAATAAGCTTGAGTATTTTAATGTGCCTTACAACTAAAATAAATAACAAAAAATACATTTATTTACAATTAAAAGCTAATTTTTATTGGACAAAAATATACTTATTCCTTTAATTGGCCATTAAACAGTTATTTACATAACTAATTATAATTAATAAAATCTAAGTATGTGCCTAAATTCCGCCTATATCTGCGTCAAAGACATGCGACGCGCTATTCAGTTTTACAAGAATTTTTTGGATCAGGAAATAACCAAAGAAGATGAGGTTTTTAGCATGTTCAATTTTCACGGATTTAGGTTATACTTGTTTAATTATTCAGCTAAAGAAAGAGAAACTAGATATGGAAATAATAGTTTATTGAGCTTTGAAGTAAATGATTTAGAAGAGACGAAAGAAAGGGTGGAAAATTTGGGAGCAAAAATAATTTATCCGATAACAAGAATCAGAAACAGTAAGGTCTTTGAGTTTGAAGATAGCGAGGGTAACAATGTAGAAGTGTATCAGAGAATTAAGTAACCTCTAGAGTTTTATCCCTCAAATAAAAAATTCCAGAATATGTTTAACTAGAGAAAAACCCAAATAGGCTCCAAAGGAAATAGGCAGAAGCATTAAAGTAAGCATGACCAAACCTACAAAAACATCGGTTACGGCACGAATTAGATTTCTTATAGGGGTGTTCTTGCCAAAAGACTTGTCGAGTATTAGATCAATCCTATCTTCTAATTCTTCTAAAGCAAAAAGAAACTTGCTAAGAGGGTCGTTAACATATCTGTCGCGAGCATATTTAACCCCTCTTTTAGTAAATCTAAAGTAATCAAATTCCTTGTCTTTTGGTTTGGGTTCTATGAGATCTTGATCAACCAAATATTGATAGGCTTGGACATTTCTCTCTTCTTCTCTTCCGAATTTATTTAGCTCTTTTTTTGTTAAATTTTTAAAAATATGTTTCCTACGAAGAAATTTGTATTGCAGTGAATCAATCCCACCTCTGTTTTCATATTCCTTCCTTAACAAAAAATCAGCATAACCCTTTATTTTCATACTATTTTTCCTAAATTTTGAAAAAAAATAGCTCAAAATCAATGCTTTGTCAATTTCATCTTTAGACTATATCTTGACAAGTTGAGATTAGAAAAATAGTGCTTCCTAATATGGCTTATTACACAATTCCCGACTTAGTAAAAAATACTGCTCAAGAAGATAAAAACATGGGCGTTTTTGAATTAGAAAAAGGTGACCGTTTTTTAGAAATAAATCTTCAGGGTAAAATCTGGACGACTATGGGAGCTATGGTTGCATATAGAGGGGATATTAAATTTACCAGAGAAGGTATGCTGGAGCATGGGTTAGGTAAATTTCTTAAACAGGCTTTTACCGGTGAAGGGATGACGCTTACTAAGGCTGAAGGAGGTGGAAAACTATACCTCTCTCAGTTTGGTAAAAAAATAACCGTTATTCAACTTAATGGTGAGAGTATTTGTGTAAATGGTAATGATATTTTGGCTTTCGAAGATAGTGTTCAGTGGGATGTTAAAATGATAAGGAAGATAGGCGGTTTAGCTGCCGGAGGTCTCTTTAATGTTACTCTATCAGGACATGGAATGATAGCAATAACAACTCATTTTGAGCCCATAACCTTACAAGTTACATCTGATAGTCCGGTGATGACTGACCCTAATGCTACTGTGGCCTGGTCTCAAAACTTATCCCCGGATTTTAAAACTGATATTAGCTTTAAGACCTTTTTGGGAAGAAGTAGCGGAGAATCGTTTCAGATGAAATTTTCAGGCGAGGGTTTTGTGGTGGTACAACCATATGAGGAAGTGTACATGGCCCCTAATTCATAGAATTCTTAATTTCTTCTCTTCTAACTTATTGCTCAAGTTAAGTGGTCTACTTTTTGATATTCTTGACTGCCATTCTTTACAAAAAATACATAAAATAATTCCGGAACAATCCCAAGGCCGTTTTTTTAATAAAATTTGTTCCTTATTATCAAGGTAAATTAAAATATTCTTTTAGTTTGGAAGTGCTTTTTTTACCAATCAATTCATGGAATATCTCTTCATTTTCATGTAATTGCAAAAGCATATTTTTTACTGATCCGAAATAACTCAGGAGTGATTCTTTAGTTTTGGGTCCGATTCCTTTAATCGAATCTAGCTCACTTCGAGAAACTTCTTTTAATCTAGCTTTTCTATTGTTGGAAATTGCAAATCGATGGGCTTCATCTCTAATTCTTTGAATTAAGAACTTAGTCTGTCCCTCCAGTATAATTCCTCCTTCCTGCCCTCTCTCAGAGCTATTTGGATAATAATCTGAAGGAACAAAGACTTCTTCCTCTCTTTTAGCTAGGCTACAAATCTCTATATTCGGAGAAAAACCCTTCCTTTCAAACTCCTCTTGGAAGAGATAGAGGACTTCTTGATCATATTTTAATTGTCCTTTGCCACCGTCAACAATAATTAAGTCCGGCAAGCTCCAAGGGTTTTTTTTGGAGTTTCTTTGCTATCTTCTTCCCATTTAAGGAATCTTCTTAATCTTCTTTCCAGGACTTCTTTGTGGTTAGCAAAATCGTCATTTCTTTTTGTAGTTTTGAACAAACGATAAAATTTTTTAGCAGGTTTCCCGTCAAGGAAGGTAACCATAGATCCGTAAACATACTTCCCGGACAAGTGAGAAATGTCGTAGCACTCAATTTTTCTGGGTATTTTCTTTAACCCGAGTTTGGATTGAAGCTCTAAAAGACAGTTATAAAGGTTGTTTTCGTCAAATATACTTAATCTTTGCCCCAATCGATTTCTTTGAAGGTAAGCGTTTGCATTATATTTTCCCTGAATCAACAACTTGTCCAGTTCTGTATGATTATCCTGAAAAATATTACGTAAGTAAACTTTGTTTTGGCAAAGATTTTCAAGTATCTCTTTTTCCTCCTTGGTAAGTAAAATTTTTTTAAAAAAGTCATCATTCATATGCATCTGAAATTTTTAAGAAAAAGTAAAACTAGTCAAAAAATTATTTATGTAATACAATAAGTTTAGGCTTATTTAATGCTTATAAAAGAGAAATAAATAATACCGGCAATCACCTTAAAAAATACTTAGAATCCGAATAAAATGAATATGGTCCAACCTCAGAATTCTTTTCCCGACGGTTTTCCTCAGGATCCGCAAGCAGCCATTAATTTTTCATACTTTTTAACTGACGACGAAAAGAAAGAATGGAGAGAATGGCTGGGCGGTGCCACAGAAGAGCAAAAGAAAGAGTTTGTAGAGACGCTTCATGCAATGTGGATGGAAAATCAAAAAGAAGCAATTCCTTCAGGCTTTAATAATAGTCAAGAAGTTTCTATTCCCGGCGGCGGCGATTTTGGGAATCCGGCCGGCAACCCTGCAGAAAATTATGGAGCCTCCTCTCAATCCGGGCAGCAATCCTCGGTTATTAACCCGAACCCCTCTAACCAAGGTCAAGGACAGACCTCTTCAGGCCCTCAAATACCGGAGTACGGTAGTTCTTACGGCCCTTCTTCTGCAGGTAATGGTTTTTCAAATGCAACCGGCAACTCCAACTCTTTTTCCGGACAGAATTATCAACAGCCTCCTTTTAAAACAAAACCAGGAGATCAGGGGTTTCCAGGTGCACAGCAGGGTTTGCAGTCACCTTCTCCTAATCAGAATCCACAACCCACCTTTCCTCAAAATCAAGTAAACCCTAAAAGCCCAAATTTTTCAGGGCAAAATAATTCAGCAAATTACTCCGGCAGTCAGAATCAATCTCAACCGCCTCAAGATGCTAATAAGCAACCTCAATCCTCTTCAGGAAGCACTCCTCAAGCCCCTCAAATGAATATGTCTTCTCCTTCGACAGGTTCATTGCCTAATGATCATCAGATTTCTCAAGAAAAAAATAATACCTCTGATAATCGTAGCTCTGAAGATAACATCAAGTTGTTTGGAGAGGCTAAATACACCCCGAATCCGATTTTAGACGGGAATCAATCTAAATCATCAAATCAAGATAAGTTCGGTAATAATAATTCCGGGTCAAGCCAGAATCCCTTTGACCAAGTAAGGAATCAAACCGGTGACTCCCAGGGACAAAACAAGCAGTCAAATAATCAACGCGATTCCAATAACTCTCAAAACTCCAAAAAAACAAGCCCTAACCAAGGGAATCAAAATAAAACAGGACAAGCTAACACTCAAAAACCAAGTAAGAATGATAAGAATGATAATTCCGCCAGCCATCCAAAATCATCTCTAAGGAAAGTAAGAGAGGTTGATACCAGAAAAGCTTTGGAAGACATTTATCAACAATACCTGGATAGTCGAGACAGAACTTTTACTACTGAAAGAGAGTATCTTGAAAATCACAGTATTTTTTTGGATAAAGTGATGCGTATAGTTATCAATTTTGAGGATGTAATAGATTATTTTGATACTCTTCAAGAAAAGCTTTTGGAAATGAATGACAAGCTCGTAAACCAAGCCAAAAAAGCCAAAAAGACTGAAGACGAAATTGATTCCCGACTAAACGATTTACAGTTTCAAATTAATGAAATCAAGAGTCAGGTAGAAGGCACCGGTCGCGAGGTAAGGAGAACTAAGAATGATTTAAATCAAAAATATCGAGAAGCCTCTGATCAGATCGTTTCTTTTGGAGCGGACAGTTTTAAAGATGACGGTTTGCTGTATAAGATGGACACCGTAATCAGTAGGTTGGAAAAGTTGGAAAATGAGGTGCAAAGAGAAAGGGGGTCTGAACGTCTATCAATTAGAGAAAGGCTTAGAAAAATGGGTAACAAAGTTCCTCCTAAGCCAAGTGCGGCAATTAGTGAAGAAACTGAACCCCAAAGTTTTAAGTCTAATAGAAGAAAGGACAACAAATCCTATCAAAGAGAAAACCAAAGCAATAGATCAAACAATGGAAACAATAATGCAAATAGCAATCCGTTTAATAGTAACAATAACCAAAACTTTGAATCCGAACAGGTTCCGTCTCCTAATGTTCCGAGTTCATCCAACGATCAGTCTTATTCAGAAAATGCACAGCAAGATGGGTCTAATAAAGCCGGAACTATTGATCTTCGCGGGATAATATAGTAAATAAATTACCCTTTTTACCCTAAAAAGCTGTCGGCTGCTTAATTTAAATCAAAAACCCTTTTTATATTAGGTCTTATATTAATAAGCATTTATTCCTCGGAAACACAGTTTACAAAAAATTGAAAAATTGCCAACTATTTGGAGTATGCTTTCACAAAAAAAATTTGCTCTACTCCATGCTTTTTTCAAGGCAGATTGTAAAGGGGGCGGTGAAAAAACCAGCTTATTAATCAGAAATCATTACCGGGCTGATCTATTCACCGGTTTTGTTGGCCGAGAAACTTGGAGACCGGAAAGTCCTGATCCTTTTTCTCGAATGCTGTACGATAAAAAATACCGTTTAACTGTTTTTCATGAAGAAAGTAAAATTCCCTATTGGCGAAAAGTGAAGAGGCAGTTGGCCTTCTTTTTTAATGGTCATAAATTAAATGGTTATGATGTGGTTGTCTTCGGAGGTAATATCGGTTTAGCCGCGGGCAGGATTACAGACAAAAAAACCAAAAAAGTACTTTATTGCTATACCCCTCCCAGGCCTTTTACTGATCAACTGGAAACCAGGCTACAAGAGATGGCTTTTTGGCAAAGACCATTTATGAAATTATTTGCCGGTTGGGTGAAGTATCAGTATAAAAAGGATGCTTTAAGAATGGATCTGATTATTGCCGATAGTAAAAATGTGCAAAAAAGACTCAAAAAATTCTTCAATATCGAGTCCAAAGTAATATATCCTCCGGTAGAAACTGGTAAGTTTACCTGGCTAGGACAAGAAGACTACTTTTTATCATATGCAAGGTTGGAACCCTTAAAGAGAATCCCGTTATTGTTGGATGCTTTTGAAAAAATGCCTGAAAAAAAACTGGTTATCTGTTCCAGCGGTCCTCTGAAGGGTTGGCTTGAGAAAGAAATTAAAGAAAGGGGGTTGGATAATGTGGTTTACGAAGGGTTAGTTAGCGACGAAAGATTGAAAGAGTTGGTAGGGAAGTGTTTAGCCGGAATTTATATACCTGTAGACGAGGATGCAGGGATTATTCAATGCGAGTTGATGGCCGCCGGAAAACCGGTTATCGGAGTGGACGAAGGCGGGTTAAAAGAAACGGTAGTACACGAAGAAACCGGTTTGCTAATTAAGAAAGACCCTTTGGCGAATGATTTGATTCAGGCGATATACGAGCTAACACCCGAAAAAGCTTTATCTATGAAAAGAAATTGTGTAAAAAAAGCTAAGCAATACGACATCAACTCTTTCTTCGAACAAATGGATAGCCAAATAGAAGGGCTTTACAAGGGCTAAAACGGATTAAAAAGAACCACCTTAAAGGTGGTTGTTACAAATGCTTAATTATAATAAGCAAGTAAAGCAATTCGGCTAGTACTTATTGTCCTCTTTGTTCTCGCTGTCTTTAACAAGCTCAATATCTTCTTCCTTAATCGGCTTTTTCTTTTTCATTCTTTCGAACTCCTTAGAAACAGTGTCAATAGCCTTTCTTACTTCTTCAGTAGTTTGATTTACAAAAGGAACACCTTTTTTCTGGTAAAGGTCTTCGGTTTTTTTGGAAGCGTCAGCAAAGCCTTTTTTTACAGCTTCCCTGTTTTCTTTACCGCTAGCAGGGCTAAAGAATATAGCTACTACACCTCCAATTACGGAAGAGATAAGCGCTGCTGCAAAAATTTTCTTCTTTTCCTCCTCCTTTCGCTTTTTTTGGTTTAATATATCAAATAACATACACATAAATTGTATTATAAAATAAATTTCAATTATTCAATTATAATCCACATTTCTGCTTTTGTCAAAAAAAAACTTGAATTGATCAAACTACTCTTTAGCGTTGACTGAAAGGTAATAATTCGTTATTTTTGAAATACGTATTCAGTGAATTAAAACTTATTCAAAGCAGAATTTTGAATCCTTTAAAAAATCGCATAAGAAGAAAATTATTTCATGAGTAAAAATTATCCGGGAATAGAAATTTTGAACGTAAAAATAAATCAAATTAGTAAGTCGGAAGTTTTAGAGGAAATTAAGTCTCTAATTCAATTGAATAAAAGCCGGGAAACTAACAAAAAAACCGAATATATCGTAACTCCTTATTCGGAATACTTTATTGCTTCTCAAGATGACGAATATTTCCGTAAAGTCTTAAATAATTCTTTTTTAAGCCTGGCTGATGGGATTTTTCCGGTTTGGGCGGCATATTTTCAAAACAAATGCAGGGAAATCAAGAGTTTTAGGAAGCTCAAAATATTGTGGACTTATATCTATTCCGGTGCTTTTATTGTTTTTAGACCGGGCGAGTTAAACTCAGTTATAGAGGAGAGAATTCCGGGTTCGGCATTAATTTATGATTTGAGTAAAATGGCTGCGGAAAACGGATATAAAGTGGCTATTTTGGGAGGTTATGACTTTGGCGGGGGTAATACCGGGGTTTTAGCTGCAAAAAAATTGCAAGAATTATACCCTCGCTTGGAAATTGTAGAAATCTATCCGGGAGAACGTGAGCAAGAAAAAGAGGGTAGGGAAGTAGTGGAAATCTTCAAAAAATCCAAAGCAAATATTCTATTTTGCTGTTATGGAGCAGGGAAAGAAGAAAAGTGGTTGTATGAAAATTTAGCTGAAACCCGAATTGATGTTGGAATAGGTTTGGGTGGTAGTTTGGATTACGTTTCCGGAGTAAAGAAGCTGCCGCCTATGTTTATTAGAAAAATAGGGCTGGAGTGGTTTTTTAGACCTTTTTTTGCTGACGGCTTTTCACTTAAAACTTTTAAAGCACGTCTGTTTAGGGCTTGGCCTGCCATGATCAAGTCTTCCTGGTTGATGCTCAAACAAGAGCTTACAAGAAAGGTTTAGTGAATAGTACACTTACTTTCAGGATATTTATTAATTTTTTCCAAAGCTTTCCTAGCCTGGATCCAATCGTTTCTTTTCTCAATGCTGAGGGTTTTCTCAACCATTTCTGAACCAACCCATTTAGCTTCGGCATTTTCCCAGTTGGGTTTTGGTTTTTTATCTCCCGTATATTTTAATAATACCGGATGATGTTGACTGCAATTATAGTTGCAACCGTGTAAGATAAACCTTTTAAAAGAAAAACTGTGAGGTTCCGAAACTCCCGGAATTTTGACTGAATTTTTATGAAGCGGTTTGAACAATTCAGCCTCTAAATCAACCTCTTCTTCTGCTTCCCTAATTGCTGTTTCCTCGATGCTTTCCGTGCCTTCAATCTTTCCTTGCACAAAAGTCCAACCGATATCTCCGGCCAGCCAATTACGTCTCCTGACAAGCAAAAACTCATCTTTCTCGTTTTGAATAATACTAATTACAGTCTCTCTGGGTCTTTTCTCCAAGCCAAGCATAAACTCTTGCAAGGTAGTCCACCAAATCAAGCCCCAGGAAGCGTCGATTTTTCTGATTTGATTGTAAGTAAAACTGATTGCCTCCCTAATTTTTTCTCTAAAAGAAACTCTCCAAAAAGAATACCTCGGATCAGGTTCGATTTTGGACTGGATAAGGCCAGATAAATCGTCAAAACTGACTGCTAAGGTGAAATTTAGCTCTTTATCAAGGCTCAGGTTGTCTACAAAGAAATCTTCTTTGCCGCTACTGCCGGGAAAATCCACCAGGATCAAATCAGGCTGTTTTGCTTTGATGTACTCTTTAGCTTCGATTAAATCAGGATAAACTTCATAAAGATTCTCTCTAGTGAGCCAGGTGTGAGAGTCGGGATAATGCTTTCCAAAAACTTCTGGATGTCTGCTTGGTTCGTCTTCCAAAAAACAAACCGCTCCTCGAGGACTCCAGGTATCAACTATGAGTTCGGGGTAGTTTTGACGAATATTTTCCCTTACTTCAGTTTTTTTGAGTCTATTAGCCAGGATTAGCACTTTCCAATCGTGCTTTTGAGATTCTTGTAAGAGAAACTGGAGCAGGTCTTCTTCGGAGACATAAAAATATTGATGCTTGTCTTCAATTGGCTTGGGGTTCAATTTTGAGATCAAAAATAGAATTATATTTCTGATGAACGAGAAAAAAAATAAGATCAGAAAAATAGGGACTCTCAGTAAAAAAGTTAAATTCACCAGTCTATTACTATACAATTCAGCCAAAAAACCGGGATTTATCTTCCGATCCACCGACCACAAAACCTTTTCGTCAGTAACAACCTTTAACCGGCTTTGATTAAGCAGAAACTTGTAAGCCGGATTTCGATTTGCCCGAAGAAGAGATTCAGACTCAAGTAAGAACAATGTCTCCTTTGCACCTTTGCTCAGATTCTCAAACTTACCTCTCAAAGAAGGAATACAATCATTTGCTATCTCCACCCCCAAAAAAGAATTGCGATAATCCATTAAACCAAGCAACCCCCAAGCAGGGAGTTTTGTCAATTGGGCGGGAAATAATTATCTCTTTTTTCTTTTTATCGAAGCTGAAGGTAAGGAATTACTTGGATATCCTGCAGGAGATCCGGGAACTCTAGTTTCTTTACCTTCGCACAAATCAATGAAATGTCTACAATCATCACAACTTGCCTTGAGAGAATAGTTTGTCGTATTTGAGTTAATTCTGTTTGTAAAATTGGAACAAGGTGTCGGTATTCTTCTCTTTCCAAAGGTTCATGGTGCCTCTCTCGTATTTTGCCGGCCTCTCTTCCGTGCATAAAATTCGAAACTCTTAATAACGGCAGTAGCAACCTCTTCAGCTAAAAAGTTAATTAAATTTTGATTTTGTGTTTGATTGAATTTGTAGTTATTTTTTATTCTGTTAAGAAAATTTCCAAGTTGTCTTTCTATGAATTCTGCTGTAAGGTAATTCAACCTCATTCGTTTAGCAGTGTTGTTTAGCTCCGAGACAAAACCATCCACCTCATTATCTATAGATTCTATAGTAAGGGGAACTTTTTCATGTGTTGAGTATGCGAAGTATTCCTGAGTCATATCTCCAAATAATATCTCAAAGGGAATTTTTTATCAAGGAGATAATTTTTGGAAAATTGCAAAAAAGCGAAAAATGGGGTAGGATTAGATTAAGTGTTTTGTTTATGACAATTGAAGGAGTGGTAGGAAATCTTGTTAAAGATCCAGTTGGTTATTTTACAGAAACTAGGTATAGATCACCTGAAGAAAGAAGACAGTTTTATGCTAGGGTTGGGGAACATGAAAAACGATTCTTTGAGGGTTTATGTGGGACACATCCTTCTTCTGTTAACAATAAACAATGGGAGTTTGTAAAAAGAATGATGAAGCGAGACATGGAGATGACCGTCAATAGAGAGAGCGGATTTGATGGTATTGCCTATAGAAATAATTACTTTCGTAATTTAGCCGACTTTAGTCCAAGAGAAATATCTTATTTAAAGCATAACTTTGTTAACGGAGAATTACATGGTGGTTATCAAGAATTAGAACCTCGAATAGCAATTAAGCTTATGCTGATGGCTGACAAGCTTTTGCGAGAATTACGCGATCAAGAAATAAGTAGAATTGATATGAATAGAGTGATAGGTTTACTTGTGTCAGAAGTTCTTAGTCATTCCTCTGCTAGGTTAAATAACAATTTTGTAAGAATTTTCGATAAAGATCAGACAATAAAAATGCTTGTGGAAAATCTTCAGAGTGTCGGAATAGATCCAAGGTATTTTGATATTAAGAAAATGAAGTTATATCAGAGAGATGAGCTAAATAGAATTTGGCAGAGAGATTATGGTCACCTAAACATTACTTCTGATGGAGGTCAAGACTCCTATTCGATAGGTTTTGGCGGAAATATGCATGACAACATTAGAAATGATTTTTCAGAAGAAGAGAGAACTGCTTTAAATTCTCTCTATATTCAATTAATTGCACTACCAAACGAAAAAATTTCGTCATTAGGTCATCAGTATTTTATTGACCAAATCCAAGATCCGGTTTTGATAATAAAAATCGCCGTTCTTGCAAAGAAAATGGAAAAGTCTGATCCAAATTTAACCTTAACTGAAAGATGGAAAGAAGCAATAAGAATTGTTTCTGCATCTACCCCTCCAAGGCCTGCTCGAGGTCCTCAATAAGATCGGTCGGGTCTTCCAGACCTACGGAAAGTCTGACTAATTCAGAAGATATGCCGGATTGTTGTCTTTTTTCTTCACCTAGTTGCTGATGAGAAGTTGAAGCCGGATGCCCGACGATGGTTTTGGTGTCTCCCAAGTTGCCTACCAAGGAAATCAGCTTGACTTTGTCTATTAAATTCTTTCCTCTTTCATAACTATCAACTTCAAAAGAGAGGAGTCCCGCGCCGGCTTTCTGCTGTTTTTTGGCTAGTTCGTAATCGGGGTTAGATTTAAGAAAAGGGTAGTTAACTTTTTTCACTCTAGGGTGGGATTCCAAGTATTCAGCGATGACTAAAGCGTTTTGACTATGTCTTTCCATTCTAATCTCCAAAGTTTCCAGACCTTTGAGGAAGAGCCAAGAGTTAAACGGAGAAATGGAAGCTCCGGTGTTGCGATGTTCGATGGTCCTGGTCTTATCTATAAAATCCTTTTTTCCGCAGATAACGCCACCCATAGCCCTGCCTTGACCGTCTATATATTTGGTAGCCGAATGAATTATAATATCAATTCCATAGTTTGACGGATTCTGTAGAGCCGGTGTAGCGATGGTGTTGTCTACTATTGAAGTCGCATGGTTTTCTTTGGCAATTTCTGCTATTTTTTGGATATCAATTACCGTTAGAGTAGGATTAGTAGGTGTTTCAAAGAATACTATCTTGGGTTTGTGTACTTCCACAGCTTTTTGCCAATCTTCCAAATTACTTCCATCTACCCAGATAGTTTTTATTCCAAATTTTTCAAATGTAACCGAAAGAAGCTGTTCCGTACCTCCATAAACTTGTTTAGCACAGACTACCTTGTCACCTGATTCCAATAAAGACAAAAAAGTTAAATTTATAGCCGCCATTCCTGTAGCAGTAGCTAAAGCTGCTTCTGTGTTTTCCAAAGCCGCCATTCTTTCTTCAAAAATTGCCGTAGTGGGATTATGAAGTCTGGTGTAAATATAACCTTCTTCTTGGAGGGTGTATAAATTTGCAGCGTGCTGCGAAGACTCATAGTGATAAGCTGAAGTAAGATGAAGAGGCTCTCCGTGTGATAATTCCGAAGTCGGAACGTACCCTGAGCGGATACTTTTGGTGGCAAATTTAAGATTCTTTTGTAGATTAAGCTGAGTGTATTTTTTTTGAACCGGTGACATAAGAGAGTTGCTTAAGGCAAATAAAGTGTTTTAAAAAATAAAAAAGCTCCCTAATTTGGGAGAAGTATGGTTAATACGAAAAAAGAAATACTACTCCCGAGATGACAAGGAAAGCATCATTGACATCATAGAGTAAGGGAAGTGTTTCTCTGTCTTCATAAAAAACTTAATTGGTGGGTAATGAGAGATTCGAACTCCCGACCTTCTCGGTGTAAACGAGCTGCGCTACCACTGCGCCAATTACCCGTAAGCTCTAATTATTAGCCTAATCGAAGCAAGCATTTATAATTGTTGGAGAATTGTCAAATATTGGGCTAACTGTGTAAGTCAAGTAGAGAACGGAGTTATTTCCCTTGCAATTGCAATTAAGTGGTTTGACAGACACGGATTATTTAGCAATAATAACCGGAAATTCTGATTGCTATGAAGCTTAATAAAGCCTTCAAATTTAAAAAAATAAATTACTTCAAAGGGAGTCATTTGATTCAAAGAATAAAAACTGTCCTACCGTCTATTCTCAGTATATTTTTAGCTGGGTTCACCACCTTTTTTATAATTCTCTACTTATCTTTAACTCCTATAAAAGAGGAGAATCCAAACTATGTTTATAATCAATTTTACGGCTTCATATTAGCTTCGATACTTACTTCTTTGGCAATTATATTTAAGGTGAGGATACAAAACCTGAAGTACACTTTATCAACTTTGTCGTTGATATTAATTTTTAATTTTTTGACTCAAGTTTACTCCGTTGATAGTGTTTTAAGCCGAACCACAATCTATTACTTTTTGCAGTTTTCAGTGGATCTTTACACTTTCACCAAGCCTTTTTTAGAGATATTATTAATCATAATTTTTGCGTTTGAGCTATCCAAATACGGACTTCTTCTGTTTGAAAAGCTGAGACCGGTTTTTGCCAAGTTAAGTTTCAAAACAGCTTTGGCTATCAACCTTGTTTTTTCAGTCGGCTTATCTCTATACTACGGACTATTAATGCATCTTCACCATTGGTCATTCCAATCATCCAGTATTGATTATTCAATATTTGATCAGGTTTTATTTTACCTTTCTCGCTTTAATATACCTTATTCTACAATACGCGGTTTTGAAAATATTTTTTTTGATCATCAACACTTTTCAATTCTTCTAATCTCACCAATATATTGGCTTGATAGAGGAATGAACGGAACTTTATTGATTTGGCTAACTCCCTTTTTGTTGATAACTATACCTTCTGTTCTTTCATATTTCCTTCTACGATTGTTCGCCAAGAAAATCGAGAATATTAAGCCTTTTGCCAGTCCTTGGTTTATAGCATTTTCATCTTTTTTACTCTGGATTCATCCGTATACAATAAGTGCAGTTAGTTATTACTTCCATGAGATATATTTAGTTGGGATGTTCATGTTAGCCCATTTAATCATTTCATTGTACTATTTTATTTTTAAAAGGAGCTATGTACTATCCGGTGTCAGTTTCTTTTCTCTACTCTGGCTTATGACGAAGGAAGATCAAATCGGTTTTTTTGTTGTATATCTGCTTCAAATATTAATTTGGATGTCGATTTTAAAAATCGGTGACAAGAGAACCTATAAATTATATTTCTCGGTTAATGGAATCATTGCCTTTCTTTATGGTTTGTTTTTATTTTGGTTTAGCCAAGGAACCAGTCCGCAGTATCGCATAATGTATATTGGCAGCAGAAACTATATTGAACACTTTTTCTTGAATCATCAGAATCCATTCCAACTCATCAGAAATTTAAGATTATTTGATATGTACAGCGATTTTATGTATCAGATATCAATAGGTTTTGATATTTGGAGCTTCTTGGTTTTCCCGGGTAGTATTTTGTTAAATTTTACTAAAAGAGTACTCACCCTTAGTCCTACATATAAAAATGTGGATTTTCAGTATGGAGCTGATCTACCTGTAATTACACTAGTCGGTTTAATAGTTTTATCGGTCTTTCTTCACCGCTGGGGAAGAGGTATCCTGGTTAAAAAAATTTTTATCTTTAATATTATTTTAGTACTTCTTGGTTACGCTGCCTTGATGGGTCGGTTGAGCTATAATTTTTACCGTCCCTTCCAAATAAATAATTATTACTCTCAATTTAAAGAGACTTCCATGGAAAGAGAAAATTTTCTTGAGATTACTAATGACTTGCCCGTTGATTCCAGTGTAGTGGTTGCAGAAAGGTATGCGACTAAATTGTCAGCAAGGGAAAAAATATTAGTTTGGCCCAGGTCTATTCCGGGGTCGATGCATGATGAAATTCTTAATGACTACCACAGTTACGATTATTGGTTGCTACCAAAGGCAAGCTACTCTGTATATCTGATTACTTATTCCAAAAATTCCAAAAAAATTGATGTAAGTTACCGGGAACAGGCAGAGAGACTGAAAGAAATAAATTTTGAAGTTGCTGGTGAAAATGATGATTTTATCCTTCTAAAAGTTTCTGACAAGACAGATAGAAGCAAAATCCGTGAAGTCTCAAAATTCCCTTTTTAATACCAAAATTATTACTATTATTCTTTATCTTTTAGGTCAAATGACAGATATATGAGGTTTAGTTATTCCTTCCCTCGTCCAAAAACAATCTCTTCTCTTTAATCCAGATAATAAGATTGGGGGCTAAGAGAAAAAGAGCATAAATCAGGAAAGCGTACCCGCCGATTAAACTGTAAAGAGTGCCGGCCATGACAGGGGTTACCCCGTTTCCAAATGATAAGAGTGATTCATCGACACCTGTGATGGTTCCTTGCCTGTTGGGTTTTACATTTTTAACCAGGAGTGACTTGAAAGTCGGCATCCCCAGAGAGATTGCTAGATTAAGTACAAACGCATTGGCCAAAAGTACTAGCAAATTCAAATTTAGAAGGTTTCCGTCGACAGCTTCTTTGGGGATTAGAGGAACAGTTACCAGTCCGAAAAATAAAAGAGCTAGACTGAGATAGAGTACTTTGAGATCACCAAATTTTTTGCTGAGTTTTGGTGCGATAAAGGCTTGGTTGAAAATTGAGAAAAGGCCTATTAAACTCAAGATTATCCCTAAACTCGAAGCTTTAAGGTTATAGTCCTGTTCCAAAATTAAGATAATTATGGTAGTGTAGGAAGAAAAGACTAGGGCAAAAAATACTCTGATTAAAAGCAGGTTACTAATAAAGCGATTGTCTCTAAACTCAGAAATTTTATGTAGAATATTGATTTCTTTCCAGAATTTTAATTTTAATTCTCTATCTCTGTTTTCTTCTTTTAAAGATTCAGGAAGACCAAAATAGACTAGTAACAAGGTAATTAGAGAAATTAAGAAAGCAACTATTACAGTAGTTAAATAGCCGTAACCTAAAGAGTAAGTTAAGCCTCCAATAACCGGCCCTATTAGAAAGCCAACTCCAAAAGTTGCTCCCAAAATTCCAAAGGCTTTTGTTTTATCGTGCTCGTCTGTCATGTCAGAAGCCCAAGCATTAGCTACGGAAATATTTCCTCCGGTAAGACCGTCAATAACTCTGGAAAAAGCAATGATGGCTAGTGGCAAGCTTATACCCATAAGGTTCGTTTCAGCAGGTATAAAATAAGCAATTCCAAAAATTACCCAGCTTAAAGTAGTGCCAAGCTGACTAATAAAAAGCAGGGGTTTGCGTCCGTATTTATCGCTTAGAGAACCCATGATCGGAGCTGCAAAAAACTGTGATAAAGCATATGAGGAAATCAATACTCCAAATAGCAGTCCGCTATATGATTCATCTATATATGTTTTGATTACTTCAGGTAAAATCGGAATCAATAAAGTAAAACCTATTATATTAACAAAGGTTAAGAGGATAATTGGTAAAAATTTTTTGAACATAAAGTCTTTGCCTTTTCAACTTTTATAGTCTTTTCAACCACTCTTTTTTTTCGCTAGTCACTTCTTAAGTTTTAAAAAAAGGGAAATAAAGAAAGAGTATTAGCCTAAGATAAAAAAACAGTTTTTGTAAAATATGCCATTTTCTCTTTTCGGGTTTACCTTATCCGGCAGAAAAATGTTCGGCAGAAAAATGGTGTAAGTGAATTGACAAAAATATAAAAGCAAGAAATATTTTCACCTTAAATATTAGTTAAATACTCAAAAATTGTTAAAAATATGGATAATACGCAAAATTCAGTTGTGACTTCTAATCAACAAAATGATGTGCAAGGTTTTAAATATGCCGAGTTTGTAGATAGAGTAGCTTCATATTTAATTGATTATGTCATTCTGCAAATTCTTATTATGATAGCTATGATTATTTTATTTGTACCTTTTTTTATTATTTTAGCAGTCTTGGGGGCTTCTTTGGAAGGAAATGAAGATCTGCAAGGAGCTGTTTTAACCATAACCATGCTTATAGGGTTTGGAATAATTACCTTAATTCTAATCGCGATTTCTTGGTTCTATTACGCTATGCAGGATAGCTCTGAAAAACAAGGTACTTTGGGCAAGCAATTTATGAAGTTAAAAGTAACTGATTATGATGGAAACAGGATTAACTTTACCAAAGCCTCAGTACGTTTTTTTGCTACTTTCTTAAACTCTTTTATTTTTAGTCTCGGCTATCTCTTCCCACTATTTACGGAGAAAAAACAAACCTTACACGACATGGTTGCCGGAGTAGTGGTTTTGAAGGATAAGTAAAACGGCTTTACCTGTTTTTCTCTACCAAGGAGTCCCTAACCCGGACTCTTTTTATGTTTAGTTTATTGTTTACAATTAAATGAAAAACTGTAGTACTTCATATGTAAGCTCTTAAATTATGACTGAATCAACTCCTAAACCCGAAAGAACTCCAAGGCTTGAATTAAACTCGTATCACCAACAATTACTTGCTGAACAACTGGAAAAATGGAATGGTGTTTTGCAAGCAATTAGTGAATCAGGCAACAATACAGCGGTTTTTCAATCAGAATCTCGGCAGAGACCTGATAGTTTGGCTGATTCTTCAACTAGAGTTCTATATCATAAGGTGGTAGAACATAAGAAAGACGATGGTTCAACTGGATATACTGTTGTTTATGGTCCTGCAGGTTACAATTTAGAGCATGCCCGCGGAAGGGGTAGAACGGAGCCGATGATAGGCTTGCCTAACGGAACGGCAATTTATATTTTGGAGGTAGTGGACGCACAAAGGGGCCTATTGAGGGTGGAGGTTAAAGGTCCGGGAATGTCCGAATCAGGAGAAGAAAGACTAATTTTGGTTAATGGGGATTCGTCGGGTACAGAAGCGCTTAAGGTTTTTTGGCCCACTGTGGAGGAGCTTGTAAACAGAGTCGATAACACTTCTCCGAAAAGTCTATGGGAAACTCCTCTCTTGGTGGTTTTGCCAAATGGTCGGACGGCGGTTTTCTATGGTTATGAATATGAAAAAGAAAACCCAAGATTGATATCATTTCAAGCTTTTTACTATGATAATCCCACAGAAGCCTTTTTAGTACCCAGAGATTCTTTGTGGCAATTTGTTCGAGAGGGTACGCCCGCTACTCTAACCGACTTGTATAGAGAGCATTATCCATTCTTTATCGAAGGTCGGCATTATGATCCTGAAGACCCAGGTTATTCTCAAATGATGGTAGAGTATATTCGGCAGGTTACTGGATTATCTGACTTTGAATTGTCTGGTACTTCTAAAGAGTCAGGTAATGTGACAAGCGATCTAATTCATTTTGAGGGCTATTCTTTGAATGTTTACTTTGAACCGAGAAGAGGGGCGTCCAGGTGGGTGATAACAATAGGAAGAACTACAGAAAGAGAATCGACAACAATTTCCGGCAATGATCTAAGGGAGGTTTGGTCAAGTGTCATCGAAATGACTAGGTCTGGCCAGGGAAGTGAATAAGGTTTTTTTGACTTTGAAGCACCGGTTTTTATTAAATCAAAAAGTTTTGTCTTGACAAATTGCAAAACATTTTTTATAAACAAATTTGGCTTCGATAAAGAAAAAATTGATGTCGTTTGACAGTTGGTAAATACCTAAAATAAATTTATAGTATTAATAAGTAAGCAACAGGATCAGTTTTATTCTCTTTGTTTCGAGAGTTTGATCCTGGCTCAGGATGAACGCTGGCGGCAGGCTTAATACATGCAAGTCGAACGGTAACAGGTTTTGGAGCAATCCAAAATGCTGACGAGTGGCAAACGGGTGAGTAACGCGTAGATACTTTTCTTAAGTAAGGGATAGCTGGCTGAAAGGTCAGGTAATATCTTATGTGGTCGAAAGATTAAAGCCGCAAGGCGCTTAAGATGAGGTCTGCGTCCCATCAGCTTGTTGGTAGGGTAATGGCCTACCAAGGCAGAGACGGGTAGCTGGACTGAGAGGTTGATCAGCCACACTGGGACTGCGACACGGCCCAGACACCTACGGGTGGCAGCAGTAAGGAATTTTCGGCAATGGGCGCAAGCCTGACCGAGCCATGCCGCGTGCAGGATGAAGGTCCTACGGATTGTAAACTGCTGTGGTAGTCTACTAAGTTCTGAAGAGACTATTAGAAAGAGGTTGCTAACTCTGTGCCAGCAGCAGCGGTAATACAGAGACCTCAAGCGTTATCCGGTATCACTGGGCGTAAAGCGTTCCGATAGGTGGTTTAGTGTGTCTGAAGTTAAAAGCTGAAGCTTAACTTTGGTTCGCTTTAGAAACTACTAAACTAGAAGAGTAAGAAGGTGGCTGGAACTCTGCAAGTAGGGGTGAAATCCGTTGATATGCAGGGGAACACCAAAAGCGAAGGCAGGCCGCTGAGTACTTCTTGACACTGCTAGGACGAAAGCGTGGGGAGAGAACGGGATTAGATACCCCGGTATTCCACGCCCTAAACGATGAGTGCTAGCTTTTGGAAGATATCAATCTCTTTCAGAGGCAAAGCTAACGCGTTAAGCACTCCGCCTGTAGAGTACGAGTGCAAGCTTAAAACATAAAGGAATTGACGGGAACCCGCACAAGCGGTGGATCATGTGGCTTAATTCGATAATAAGCGGCGAACCTCACCTAGGCTTGACATGTAACTGCTAGTCCTATGAAAGTAGGACTCCTTCGAGGGTGTTACACAGGCGATGCACGGTTGTCGTCAGCTCGTGTCGTGAGATGTTCGGTTAAGTCCGGTAACGAGCGCAACCCCAATCCTTAGTTATTTAATGTCTAAGGAGACTGCCCGAGTTTAATCGGGAGGAAGGCTGGGATGACGTCAGATCAGCGTGTCTCTTACGTCTAGGGCGGCACACATGATACAATGGGTAGAGTACAATAGGACGGCAATAGGGCAACCTTGAGCAAATCCTATCAAAACTCCCCTCAGTTCGGATCGAAGTCTGCAACTCGACTTCGTGAAGCTGGAATCGCTAGTAATCGCGGATCAGCCTCGCCGCGGTGAATACGTTCTCGGGTTTTGTACACACTGCCCGTCACGCCCTGGGAGTTGGAAGAGCCCCAAAACTTCACTCTGTGGAGTCGAAGGCTAGTCTAATGACTGGGTTGAAGTCGTAACAAGGCATCCGTAGCGGAAGCTGTGGATGGATTACCTCCTTTTTAAGGAGAAAAAGTTCTCAATTAGTTAATCGCTTTTATGAGAACATGATTGATACCTAACTTTTCTTAAGTATAAGGTTTAAAATATCTAAATCCTGAAAGAAGCTAAAGAAATAAGAATTATATCTTGACTATTAAAGCGAAAAATTTCAGGTGAGGATAAGACTGATCTCTATGTTGCTTGCTTATTGATATTATTTCCGGTATTTACAATTGTTTTTAGCCCCATTGGGCTTTTTTTGTTTTGTATTAAATATTCAAAGATTAAGATTCTAGTTCGGTAACTTAGTTTTATACCCAAATTAGGACCAACTTTGACTTGTATAGCTAACCCCCTCTTAAACCTGGACATTTCCAAATTCTACTCCGTCACTTGCCAATTGGTCATCCTGAATTTGCAACCTGTCATCCTGAATTTATTTCAGGATCTATGTCTAAAAGAGATGTCAAAACAATCCCCAAATGACAGTACGAGTTTAATTTATTTGTGAATCTTACCAATAACAAGATGCCGAAACAAGCTTAGCATGACAAGTGTGTATAGTTATGTTCGGATTGATTATAAGTTTTAATTTCTTCTGCGTAATTCAGCACAAAACGTAGTCGAGAATTCTACTAGTGTAAAATTTGAAACAAGTTTGGGTATAGTGTAAAAAATATTATTTGAATTCTTTCCAACTGAATAATTGTTGACTGTTGAAAAAAAGATTTTGGCTTAGGTTTACCTGGTTTTTTTCAATAATAGTTTAATCCGACTTGTACAGATGAAGAGTTTTACAAAAAGAAAAAACTAAAATATAATAGTTTAAGAAAACAAAAATCAGAAAACATAAATATAATATGGCTAATAATCTTAGTTACAGAGGGTCAAAATATTCTCCTTTTAATAAAAAAACGAAAAAAAACATTTTTCAAAAATTCAGTAGAAAGAAAATTGCAGCTATCGTCGCATTTTTTGTAGCAATATCCTTAGGGCTGAGTGCTTTTGCTTTTTCTTATATTACAAGAAATGATTCGCTGGTTAGAGCTGATAATTCCAACCTTCCCCAACTGGGAGTTGTTTATAACTCGATTGAGGCTGAAGACGTAGAATTCGTAGTACAGAGAATGGGTGATTTAAATATGAATTGGATTAGAATCGAGTTTGACAGTAGAAATAGTTATGAACATTATGCTGAAATCTTTCAAAAGCTGCGAGATAGAAATATTAACGTTTTAATGGTTGCTTCGTTTGGTTCAGTTGCAGACCAATGTAGTGTAAATGATGGAAAAGCGATTAATTCCGCCAGCCTTACCTGGTATCACCCGGAAGAAGGTGACTCGGCAAGAAACCTTTCTTCTGATTCTGATGACCCCAAAGATGCATATGCTAATAAACTCACTAACTTACTTGATTGTTTAAATGAGGACAGTGCTTTACCACAGGCTGTGGAGATATTTAATGAGCCCCATGGACACGGCTGGGCAGGTTATTTTGATCATTTAGTGAATACTACATTAAAAGCAAAGGACACCATTAAATCAAGACATCCAAGCGTAAAGGTAATTAGCCCCGGAACTGCAGGGTTTGAGCCAGAGACTTGGCAGCGCTTGAACGGCTTGGGGGATTGGATGGATGCATTCGCATATCACCCTTACGGTAGAAATAACGGGACAGGAGGCTTTGGACTCCCTGAAGCTAACCCTTCTCTACCAAATGAGGGTGACTTCTTCGACCCAAGTCCGTGGGCAAACAATCCCGACCATCCATTTAGTCAACCGACTACAAATTTTATAAATAGAGTTGGTTCGGACAACTCCATAGGCATGATGGGTCAATGGAGGGCCTTTACAAGCCAAGAGTTAAATCCCCTAGTTGCAAATAATTCTAAACCGATTTGGTTAACCGAGCTTGGAGCTGATTCCAAGGAAACGGGTCAGAATAAACAGGCTCAAGTTATTCACGAAATTATAAACACACTAGGGCAAATGAACGGTAATCCGTTAAACATCGAAGTGGCATTTTTGTATAATTTTAAAGACACCCCTACTGACAGCAAGTATTTTGGACTATTCTCCGTAGATAGAAACAATCCTAATCTCGTAACTAAAAAACCTCAATATTGTGTAATTGAAAGAAGGTTTAGCGGTGAAGATATTGCTGGCTGTTATAATGGGCAATTTGACCTTACTCAGTATAATGAACAAGAGGTCGAAGGTCCCGTAGAGCAAGATGAACCTGAGCCTGAGGATCCTCAGCCGCAACCTCCCGCTGAACCGGATCCCGAAACTCTTTCAGGGGATATACCCGGACCGAACTTTAATCCACTTAATAATTCAGGAGGACGTTGTTTTGAAGAGACCGGAAAATGTATCGACGGGGCAATTAAAGAATATTGGGAACAAAATGGAGGGTTACCTGTTTTTGGCTTTCCGATAACCCATCAGAGACAGGAGCAGGTCGAAGATTTGAACCTACAAGTGCAGTGGTTTCAAAGAGATAGGCTGGAAATTCATTCAGATGGAGTAAAATCCGGGCGTTTAGGTGATGAATATCTACTTTCTACAGGACGAAATTGGTTTGAATTCCCGAAGCCCTCATCTCCTTCTTCAGGTTGTGAAATGATGGAAACCGGTCATACAATTTGTGAGCCGTTTTTGAGCGAATATAATAACAACGGTGGTTTGGAGAGATTTGGCTTCCCTTTAAGTGAGCAAATGGACGAAGAATTAGTCAATGGTCAGGAATCTAAAAATTATACAGTTCAGTATTTTGAAAGAAGAAGGATGGAGGATCACCGTGATGAGGACGCAGGCATCCTTTACGGCTTATTGGGATGTAGCGTGTTCATTCAAAGATCCAATAGTCCGGCAGGTAGTTTCCCCGGGTGCTAACTCAAATTAAGTGCTTAATCTCTTTTTTGTAGATTTGAAGGCTTACTTGTAAATGAATTTATCAGATAGATGAATATGCCTTAGTAAATTGTTTGATCAATGATTTATGATTCTTTGATCTCTTTGGCCAAATAAGGATTCCACATAGCTCCGGTAGCACTGGTTACGGCGTTTGCCCCGGATTGAATATAATCCTGATAATCTTCAGGATTTGTCACTCCTCCGCAACCGACTATTTTGTAATTAAGATTTAGTTCATCTCTTAATTTATTTAACCTGGAAACCATATCAATTCCGGCCCATTTAATTGGTCTGCCGCAGATACCGCTAACCGCTCTACCTTCACCGGGTAGTGCTTGTTCTTGCTGCCTGTTTTTTACTGGGGCGGCTATAGTATTAATAATTGAAAAGCCGTCTACAATTCTTCCAATTTTATTAACATAATCTTCTAGATGTTCTTGGTCTTTAAAATATGCTAATTTAATAAGCAGAGGGGTGTTACCTATTTCCTCTTTAATTCTGCTTGAGATTTCTAAAACTCTATCAGTATCAAAGCAAAGCATGTTAGCGGTTCCTTCATTCGGGCAGCTAAAATTGGCTTCGATTATCTTAGTGCCGGTCTCTTTAACTAACTTTGCACCTAAAACATGATCTTCGATGAACTTATCTACTCCTGTCCCCTTATTAGTTCCTTGAAAACTGCCGATCATTACTTGACCTTTGCCGGCACTTTCAGCAGCCTTTTGCATGTCTGCTTGCCACACATCAGGATCAAAAGAAGGAACTCCAAAGGAGTTTGTGATGGAAATGGGCTCATTATACCCGTCATCTTGAATTAAACCGGCCTGAGCTTTTTCTAAGGTCAGATCACCTTCCACCTTAACTGGAACAATGTTGGGGTGAGGGTGGCAGGGGTGATTCCCGGTTCTAACAGTTTTGTATGTAGGTAAATCAAAGCCTGCTCGAAAGGCTGCTTTAACATATTTTCCGTTTACCAACGGCCCTGCCGGAATTCCAAAAGGGAGGTATACTTTATGGCCAAAAAAGTCATGATTCGGTTGACCGGTTTGTTGGTAAGTAAAACCTTCACCGAAAGCTCCAAAAGGTCCTTCAATGTAATTCTCTTGATATGTTAACTCGGGGTCGAAAAAAGATGTGTGAATAGCCATAGTTACAATAAATTACACACATTACTTTAAAATTGTAAAGCAGGGTTTTTTGAGTTGTGAGGAACGTTTTAAGACTAAGGGATTTGATGTTTTTTTGTGTTATTTGATTATTTTTTTGCTCCTGACATTGTTTTACATAAACTAAATAATTAATTTTTTGGTAGTAAGGTTTCTATTCTTTCAGTTTGTTCTCTTTTTTGGGCCAAATAAATTCCCAAAGCTGTTATTGTTGCACATACAAAGAAATAAGGAGATAGGCCGTTTTTTAGAAGGAGAAATTCCAGTATTCCGGTAAAAAAAGGAATTAGAAGACTGAAAGTATACACAACGGAAGCGTCAATTGAACGAAGGTTAGAAGCAATTATTACTCTGCTAAATGCAGTACAAATAAGACCAATATATAGCTAACCCCTCTTAAACATAAACAATTCCAAATTTTTCTCCGTCACTTACCAAGTGGTCATCCTGAGTTTGCAACCCTTCATCCTGAATTTGTAACCTCGTCATCCTGAATTTATTTCAGGATCTACGTCTAAAAGAGATGCCGAAACAAGTTCACTGTGACAAGCGTGTATAGGTTATATTGGATCGACTATATAAACCGACACTTACCCTACTGCTGAGAACCCGGGAAGCAGCATTGAAGGGTTAGTAAAAAGAATAAAAAAGTAGAAATTACGAATGAATTTAATGTGAGTACAAGAGAATAGAATGTATTTTTTGTCATAGTGTCTTTACAAAATAAAAAACCCTGCCGAGAAAGCAGGGTAAATTTTGAGTCAAAAGGATTAATTTTCATCCCACAATCTCCACCACATTTTACCTTCAGCCGTAACCATGCCTT
>CAYSWH010000004.1:0-73816 GCA_964434775.1 uncultured Candidatus Saccharibacteria bacterium
TAATTCTCTCGCAAGGAGGGGTTGTTGCTTTTCCCACGGAAACCGTATACGGCTTGGGTGCTGACGCTACTAGTAAAAAAGCGGTGGAAAGAGTTTTTGAAATTAAAGACAGACCCAAGGACAACCCGCTAATTTGTCATTTTTATTCACTGGAACAAATTCTAGAATACATTAATAAAATAAATGACTCCTCCGTTTATTTGATAAATAATTTTACTCCCGGACCACTTAGTTTACTTCTAAATTTAAAAGAAAATTCTCCTATTTTACCTGCCACCAGAGGAAAAGAGACCGTCATCGCCAGAATTCCCGGTAATCCGCTTACTCTAAAATTAATAAAAACTTTAGACAAGCCTATAGTAGGGCCTTCAGCCAATACTTCGGGCAGGATGAGTGGCACAAATCCGGAAATGATTGAAAAAGACCTTGGAAGCAAAATAGACGGAGTTTTGAACGGCGGACAATGTAATTACGGCTTGGAGTCTACGATTGTTGATGCAAGAGAAGAAGGGGTAATAAAAATCCTAAGACCTGGAAAAATAGGCTCAACTGAACTGTCGAAAATTTTTTCCAAAAAATCAAAGGTGACACCAAAAATCATCAAATCATATACTCTAAAGAATAAAGAAGTTACTCCCGGATCTAAATACAGGCACTATTCTCCAAAAACGCAGTTACTTTTGTCCAGTGCTTATAACATCAACCGAAAAGAACATACCAAAAAAATTGCCGTCTTAGGTTTTAGTGAAGACCTTAAAAAAATTAAAAAGAACAAATTTATTATTCAGATAGATCTGGGAAGCGCACTTAATCTAGAGATGGTAGCCCAAAAACTCTATTATAATTTATTTATCTTAGATCGATACGATTTGGAGAGTGCTTTCCTCATCTTTCCAGAGCTTCCGGAAAGCGACTTGGCCGAGGCAATAAAAAACAGATTAGAAAAAATCTTAAGTAAAAATTGACTGAAAACATCTTGACCAGTCACTAAAATTTTAATACTTTTGGGTAACCGATATGACAAAAAAAATTGAATTTCAAACGATAAGAAGAAATATAAAAGAATTAAGGGAAAAGGTTAATAAAAACAAAAAAATCTACCTTATAAATCTTATACCGCTTGTATTAAGCTTAATATATTTATATCCTTTCGACGGAAAATTTTACTATTTTTGGGATCAATCAATTCTGTTAAGTGATAAATCTTCTTTTTGGGACGGTTTTTATATTTTTCAGGAGAGAAACGGCCTTGGAAACTTAGGTTATTACATAATTTTCTCGTTTTATTCTATTTTTAATTTGTTATTTTCTCCCTTACTCGGGTGGTATCTACAAACAATATCTATAGTTACAGTTGCCTTTTGGGGTATTTTTCTTTTAACTTCAGAAATTGAAAGAATCGCTAAAAATTACTGGAACAAAGATGGGGGACCGGAAAAGAAAAAAGACAAAACCGCTGGATTAAACTTCAAGTTGGAAGATACAATAAAAAAATATATACCTTTATTAATATCTAATAATTACAGTACAATTCTAAAAATTCTTTTGGCCACCTTTTACGTTGTAAATCTCGACACCCAGTTAAATGTTTTCCGTCTTCAATTAGCTCAAAATTTCTTTTGGAGCTTTATCCCTTTATGTTCTTTTTTACTAATGAGAATATTACAAAAGAGGAATTATTTGAGTTGGGTTGGATATGGCTTAAGCCTACTCTTTTTATTCATTTCCTTTTCTCACCCTTCTCAAACCTTGAATTACTTTTTTGTAAGTGGAGTATTTGTTCTACTACTTATTATTTTTTCCAAAATTAAATGGGAGAGGTTAATATATGTTTCTGTTTTAAATGGCCTTATTTTTTTACCTATTTTTATCCAAATGGTTACTTCCTATAATAACATTTCAGAATCGATATACACTTCTGGTAATTTTAGCGAGTGGGAAGTTGTACGTGAATGGTTTTCCGGTCAGAGTGACCGATTTAAAACACACAATATTCTTAGTTATAATTTTTCTACTGAGGCATTTAACCCCATCTATAGCATACCCTGGCCTGATTTTATAATTGCTGAACAAAATAGAACTCACAACAATTTAAGCGGTAATCCGATTTATTATTTCAATTTAAGTTTGCTGGTACTTTTAGTCACTTCTCTTTTCGGTTACAATCTCTTACGCTTTAAAAGATATTTATTTGTTTCTTATTTCTGGTTCCTGTTTATTTTTTCAGTGGCCTTCATGGGTATGTTTGAGGGTGTTTTTAATTCTCTCTTCAACTACCTGGTAAAGATTGTACCTCAAATATTTATGTTTTACCGATTTTTGGATCAGAAATTTGGTAGCGTTTTCTATCTTTTTCTAATTACCTTACTGTTTGTAACAGTTATTACCCAAAAAAATAAGACCGTTAAAATTTTCTATACCTCGTGGATAGCCTTAATCGTGTTTGTAACTTTTCTTAACTTTTCTGTAGTCAGACCCTACAGCTCACCCAACAACAGAGCATATATACCTGAAGAATACCCGCAAACATGTGAGAAGATTAAAGAAAATTCGTTTAGAACTTTAAAATTCCCATACAGTAAAGACTATCTAAACACTGTTCGTTTAGACGATCAAACCAGAATAATCAGTAATGACTTCTTTTTAGCCAATTGCAATCACCCTATTATTTCCGTAAGAACCAATGGCTTACAAGAAGAAAAAGAATGGAGGCTAATGTACAAAAATTTAATATCAAATCCCGAAAAATTTTTGGATAATCTTCAGGAGTATTCAATCGATAGTCTCTTAGTGGAAAAACATTTTATTCCCAATCACCGATTTTATGATGTGGGCTCCGAGCAAGAAAAGAATTATTTGATAAAACAGATTGAAAACAATTATCAAGAAAAAGTTATTCTGGATAATCAATATTTTACCATATATAAATTTGCAGATGCGTCCCCCCTGTCTTTAGTCGGCAATGATAAGAATGAAGAAAGGATAGACTACCAAAGAATTAGTCCCACTTTATACAAATTAAATATTGACAATTTTAACCAAGATTCCAAGCTGCTATTCAAATTTGACTTTAATCGGAACTGGGCACTATCAACCAACTATTCTCCAATAGGCATTAATTCCGTAAATCTTTTTCCTCAAGAAGAATACGACCAGTCATTTAACTCATGGAAACTCAATTACAAGAGCATTGCCAGTAACTGCGAGCCTCGTTTTTGTAAAAAAAATGATGACGGAAGTTTGGACCTGAACTTAACTTTGTTCCTTAATACTCAGAGATACTTTGAGATTGCCGGTATCTTATCTCCGATTTTTATATTAACAACTTATATTGTTATTTTTATACGTGAAAGAAAAATGCTGTAATATGAAGGACTTTAAGAAGAATATTCGATATTTGCTGATTTTTTTGCTACTTGCATCATATTTTTTCTTTGTGTATTTCATTTATTTTATAATACCCGGATTCTTTTCTAGCCCGAACCCACCTATTGTGTACTATCATAACAAGGTTGATAATTTATACTATAACCCTGATAAAATCAGTTACCCTTTGATTAATAATTCCGGAGGCACTCTTAACCTGAATATTGATAAAGAAGATAAAGATTCTTTGAAATTTCTTGATGATTTTAGCAATAATCAATACATCTTCCCCTTGTATGAAGAAAGAAAAAGAGATTATTTGCAAGAAGGTACAACTCTTAAAAACTTCTTTTTTGAAATAATTGATAAACCGACTGACAATTATACTCTCAACAAGTATTTATCTGACGAGACTAAGCTGATAATAACTTACGACCAAGAGGAAGGTCGTTTTGAGTTTTCGGTCCCGGAAGTCGTTATCGCAATCGCCGAGAAAAAATTTGTTTTAGACCGGGTTTTAATTGCCAAAACTGATAAAATAAATGAAGGGGAGATACTAAACCTGACAGTACCTAGATTTGGTAACAACTCCCAAATTATAATTGATCCGAAAACTTATAAGGTTGAGAAGTTCATTTCCTGGGGGGATTTAAAATCTTCAAAAATATATTTTTATGAGTATTCTTCCAGAAACCAGCTGGAAAAAGAAGAATTTAATTATTTTTTGGATCAAAGCCCCTGCTTTCCGGGTGAAGAAACAAGGAAGAGGGCAAACCACCAATTTATTGAAAACAGTTTTTTGTTTGAGACAAAAAAGGATAAAAATTGTCATGTTCTGGAAAAGGAATATAACTTCAAAAACAATACATTATATAAAATAGAATATGACTACAATAAAAAGATTAAGGATAAAATAGTTTTTAGCTTTTTTTTGGAAAAGAAGTTTCCCTCACAAGAGGATAAGTATATCAAGCTGACTTCTGAAAACAAGATAGCGAAAAATATAAATGAGTGGAATAATGATTTTTTTTATTATGATAATTATTTTGAAAATGCTTTCAAATTTACCTTCTTGATGCAAACCCCTAAGATTGATTCAAGAACAGAAGCTTTAGCAATTAGGAACCTATCCTTGTCCGAATATAATTTTGTTAGAACCTCAGGACTATTTTTGGAATCAGGAATAAATAACAAAGAAGTTGTTGAATACTCCAAAACAATAACTTTTCCTGAGATTAATAAGGGTAGCAATGAAATTTATTATATCAACGAAAGTGAAGATCAGGGGCATGTCAATTTCCAGGAAACTGATGAAATAAACGATTATAACGTTTGCTCGCAACCTCTTTCCTTATGGGGTGATTCAAAACCGGAAATTGTGACTTTAGATTCTGAGAATCAAAACAAAGGTTTAAAAATCCCTTTTTCTCCAAATGTTATTTGTGCTGGAGCCCACCTCAAAGGAGATTATGAAGAAAATTATGACTATAAGTTAAGCCTTCGTGTCAAACCTGTAAAAGTGTCTGAAGTAAACATCTTTTTGGAAGGTAAATACGGAATTCCTATAAACGGAATGATTGACTTATCATCTGCAAAGGACAATGAGTGGCAAACCATTGAAATTCCTGTGGAAAATATCGGTAGTTTCAACGACTCTTTGTTGGTCAAAATACTCGTTACAACAGGGGAAAGAGATGGATACGTATTGATAGATGATGTAAAAACGGAGAAAACTGTCACAAGAGAAGAAGCGACTTCCTATTTCCTTAATAGTCAATTAAATGATTTAAAAAATTCTCCGGAATTAACGACCTCTCAGGAAAAGATAAAAAATGAATCTGATAAAACTATATGGAACAATCAGATTACTAGCTCTAGCCCACATTTAATAGTGGAAATTCCCGAATCTACCTATAAATATTGGGACCTTTCGAAAGAAATCAAAGACAATTCAAGCGATTTCTTTTCTGTAACTAATAGCAGATTATTCTATCTTAATTTGGAAAAAAAATGTAATGAGTTAAGCTCGTGTCAAAAAAACAATTCGGACTATTCTCTTAATTTAAAATACGAGTATGCGTTCAGCAAATTCAACACAAATGAAAATAAATTTCTTCTTGCAATCACCCCCCTTTTAATTGGGATAGTAACCATGTTAGGCTTGAAACTGATCGCCCCTATCAAGATGAAACTTGAGAAAATTAAGAAGTATTTGGCTGATTTCTTTATTAAGAACAAAGGTTTTATTCAAAAGGTCTATAGTTATATTTATCACAAATACTATAATCTCGGTCTAAAACAAAGACTGATACTACTCACCTTTTGGACAGTCGCAGCCACAACCTTAGTATTATTTGACCGTCAAAACCTTCTCAGACCAACAGCAGTTGCTTCCTTTATTTTTTTGACTGCACTTTTTAATCTTAATGAAAAATGGTTAATTATTTTAGCAGCAATATTTTTCTCTCTGATTCCATTTGTCGAACTTTTACTTAACCCCATCTGGACTTCCAGATTCGGTACATATGGCCTATACCTGATAATTTTGGTGCTTTTCCTTAAGCTTTGGAAATATACTTTGAACAACTATGCCAAAGACAAAAAGAGTAGTTCTAAAAAATTGTAAACTAAAATACAATATTACTTCAAAATAGCAAAACTACTTAAAAAATCCTTATCCAATAGCAATTTTTTTATTCTTCTAAGTCTGTTATTTCTTCGCTATTTATAGACGGTTTTTTTGAAAGTTCTCGAGCGGTTTCTTTCCAATTCGCTTGGTTTAAAATTAACTTTTCTAATTCCGGAGAAGCTTTCTCAGTTAATTTATTAGAATTATCAGAAGCCATCATATCATACACAATAGAAAAATCAAGCTTGTCTAACTTTTTTTCCTCAGCTTTCTGCAAGCAAGTATCTTTATGAATCTGGCAAGATTCGCCGATATCCGACCACTCTTCCAAATTTTTATCGTAGTTAAATGAGAAATTAAGATTCACTACTGCTCCACTGGTAACCGTTTGATCAAACTGCTGATCAAAAATAAAGTTCCCCAAGGAATAGACAATTAATCTACCTTCGTAGACTTCCGTGTTTTGCACGGAGTGTGTATGACCGCCAATCACAGCGTCAGCCCCTAAATCAATCATCTGTCGAAAATAAGAAGTTTGATAATCATCTGCCTGTAAACGATATTCAGCGCCTTGATGCGGCATTACAACTGTTGGAAAGTATCGGGCATACTTGCTTATTTCAGCCAATTCATTATCCAAAGGAAGCTTCATTACGTTATGGTACCCACATAAGGCCACGGGAACAAAATACTCCTCGTCCAATGCTTCTTCATTCCCGGCTTTTTCAATTACCGACAAGCCTTCAAATTCAGGCCTACCTTTGAAACTAACCACCTCACAAATATCTTCCGTTGAAGAGTTTTCATAATGTCCAAAATACTGAAAATTATGTTTATCCAGATTTTTTTTGGTTTGCAAATAACCTTCAACTTCCTCCATATTATTTGTGTGATTATTAGCGAGAGAAAAAGCATCAAACCACTTTCTCGCCTCAGGTAAATATTCCGGCAAACAATTAAATTTCAAAAGGCTCTCTTGCTGCCAAGAGGGGATGATCTCTGAGGTTACCGGACATTCTAAATTTGCAATCCAAGCGTCGTATTTCTCTCTTTCAAATGAGTTCAAGCCGGAAAACGGATATGCATATTGAAGCTCTGAAGCAATAGACCAATCATTGATATACCTACCCCAAAAGACATCTCCAAAAAAGAGGGTGTTCAGAGAGATATGTGAAGGTTTTTGAATTTCTTCTTTAGGTTCCTGAATTGCTTCATCATTATTGGTAGGCATTTCAGAATTAACCGAGACCCCTTCAACCTCGGATTTTTCTTGTTCGGTAAAAAATTCTTGCCTAAAATTTAAGGCAATAACCAATACCAAAGTAGCTGTGATGACACCACTAACTACCAGCAAACTCCAAAAATTAGCTTTAGACTTACTACCCCCTACTGATTCGTTGAATCTTAATTCAACTTGCGAACCCGGCGGGTGAGTAAAATCTTGATAATTATTTGGTTGAGTTCTGTAAGGTCTATATTGATTACCTTGATCTTGAGGATGAGGCTGCGGAGAAAATTCCTCTCGATGGCCGAAATTAGATTTATAATTCTGCTGCATACTTTCTTTATGTTTTACTTTTCATTAGTCAATAGATTGTTCATTAGTATAATCCAAATCTTTAGCTTTGTAAATACTAAAAGAAAAATACTTGATCTCGACAGAGATAATTATCTGAAATATACTATAAATTGATGGAGCAAATTAAGCAAAGTCAAAAAAAAGAAAAAATATTTCTCTGGCAAATAGGGGTAGTGGTTTTGTCTATTCTAATGTATCTTGCAGTAAAAATGTCTAGCCCGGAATATGCAAACCTACTAATTTCTCCCATACTTGCTTCCGTGTATTTTTTGATAATTAAGTTAATTTACAATCATTTAAAACTATCCTGGATTTTAGCCGGTACTATAACTATAGTATTCACTACCGACTATCTGATTCCTTTGATTTTTTTGGATAGTTTTGGCATGGAATATTTAATTGTGCTTATCAAAAACACGCCGATAATTCTAATTATTAGTGTAATCGAGGTAATCGCCGAAGAAGAACTGGAAATTTGGGAATCTTAGATTAATTCATAAATGGTTATTTTGACAAGCAACTTCATTTTTTTTACAAACAAATTATGAATCCGATAAATTCCATAAAAAACAAAGTTATCCTTGCATTTTTGATCTTATCCACGCTAATTATATTCGCCGGCCTACTTTTTCAGGCGTCATTTTTTTTTGATAGTTATCAGTCAAGAAACACATTAGTTCCAGACAAAGATAAATATGACCCAGTTTATGTAGGAAAAGACTATGAAAAAACATACAATTCTGATAATTTTATAGTCAGGGAAACTCTAATCACAGAAAGCAACGACAGGAGTGACATCTACCCTTCAAATTTTAATTTAAACAGTCGTTATCAACTTCAAGAACTGGAAGATAAAGAGTTTATGTGCGAATGGTCACCAAAAGAAGTCCGTAATTACGAATGGATAGAATCCATCTGTTTTCCTGAAAGTGATAATCAAGAGGGTTATGCTGTAATTAAAAAAGAATCTCAATCTTCAGAGTTTCAAAAATATCAGATATTAAAAAACCCTTATCAAGATCCGACCGTACTTTGGGAACAAGACTTGCAGAAAGAAATTGGAGAGCCGATTAACGCAATTCTGACTAACGATAATAATCTAATAGTAGCCTGGAGCAAAAGCTTTTCCGCAAATGCCAGGGAAGACAAAACCAAAAACACCGAAGAGTCTATTGTAATCAACGGCCGGGATGTTAGAGAAGTGAGGAATCTGCAAGCTGCTTTCAATCCATTTATTGTAGACAATAAAATTGCTTATTTTGCTCGAAAAGCAGATGAGCTTGTTTTGATTTTTGATAACCGAGAAATACCTTTAAAATACGATATCATAGCCCACTACGGCTGCTGTCCCGACGGTTTGTATAACCCGATTTACACAGATAGAGCTATTGATGTATTTGCCTATCAAGAAAACCTGGGCTGGTATCATGTTCAAATCGGATACTTGGAGTAATTCTGATGCCTCTGTAAGTAGTAAAAAAACCGGAATAAGGAAATTTAAGAGGCTAACAATAATACTTCAAAAGAATAGAGAGTTCAATAAACACACTTAATTTTAATTGGCATTTATAGCCACCCCCCTTTAAACCTGGACATTCCCAAATTTTTCTCCGTCACTTGCTAACTGGTCATCCTGAGTTTACCATACAGCCATCCTGAAAAGTCGACGTCATCCTGAATTTATTTCAGGATCTATCTTCGAAGGGATTCCGAAACAAGTTCGCCGTGACAAGTCTGTATAGACTATTTTCGGATCGACTATACTACAACTTCTTATTACGGATCAATACTGGCCGATTAATTGGATTGCAGACTTTCAACTCAGACTGATAAGCTAATAATTTCCGATTAAACCGGTTTAATTTGCTTTTATTCTTTGGGTATAATTAAGAACTCAGGTTTGACTAATCTTTAAATACCACTGTCTTGATGTTAACAAATTCCAACAGACCGTATTCACCCATTTCTCTTCCATAACCGGATTTTTTGATTCCTCCGTAGGGCATTTTTATATTTGAACGAACCATGGAGTTAATAAATACGTTGCCGGCCTCAATCCTCGAAATAATATCTTTAGCCAGGTCGTAATTTTCTGTCCAGATACTGCTACCCAGACCGTATTTGGAGTCATTGGCGGCTTGAATAGCCTCTTCCACTCCGTCCACTTCTAATACCGAGGCCACGGGACCAAACACTTCCTCTCTAAACACGGGCATTTCTCTACTTACCTCGGATAGAAGGGTCGGCAAGTAGTAATATCCCTGACCAAGTTCCAAGGTTTTCCATTTTTCAGGGATTACAGCAAAGTCTCCATGACCGCCAAAAATTACTTTCGCTCCCATTTTTACTGATTCTTCCACTTGTCTTCTAATATCTTGCAAAGAACTCTCGGTAGCTAAAGGTCCAATAGTAGTTTCTCGCTCCAAAGGGTCGCCCACTACTTCCTGCTCGATTTGAGTCTTAAACTTAGTCAAAAATTCTTCCAGCACCGATTTGTCAACAATAAATCTTTTTGCCGCGTTACAACTCTGACCACAATTACGCATTCTGGAGTTACAAGCAGCCGGAAACACTTTATCCATATCCGCATCCTTTAGGACAATAAAGGGATCACTCCCTCCAAGTTCCATTACGGTCGGCTTTATTTCCTCACCGGCCGCTGAAGCCACTTTGGAACCAGCCTTTTCACTACCAATCAAACTAACCGAGACAACCCTATCATCTCTCACTATCGGCTCGACTAGTTTTGAACCGATCAACAAACTTTGAAAAACTCCTTTATCAAAACCGGCCAAATCAAACATTTCTTCAATCGCTTTACTGCACTGAGGTACATTGGATGAATGTTTAAGTAAAACAGTATTACCTGCTACAATTGCCGGAATTACCGGTCTAAGGGCCAAGTAAAAAGGAAAATTCCACGGAGCTACGTGCAAGAGGATTCCCAGCGGTTCATATTTTACATAACTCTCTTTGTTGTCCGTTTCTATCTGCTCATCCGCTAAAATTGACTCGGCGTTATCGGCATAATAATTGATAAGCTTGACTGCTTTTTCTATTTCCGAATTTCCTTGAGTGATCGGCATTCCCATTTCCAAAGTTCCAAGCATGCTGAGATAATCAGTTTTTTGCTCAAAGGCTTCTGCCAGTTTTTTCAGATAACCTACTCTCTCCTTTAAGGGCTTTTTTTTCCAATCTTCAAAAGATTCTTGAGCTAGAGAGATTTTTTGAGAAAGCTCCTCCTCGGTTAGTTGACTGAAAGATTCCATTTCCTCACCGGTTGCGGGATTGCGAGAATAGAGTGTCATAGATTAACGATTTAGAATAAAAAATAACAAGTACGTTAGGGCTTAGTATTCTAACCGGTTTTTCCAACTTCGTCAATAGACAAACTCCCTTCTCAAATCGCCAAGCATGGGACTAAATAATTGTATTAGCGTATTCTTGGTAATAAGAAGGCAAAACCAAAGAGTCAAGATCATTTACTTTCAGCTCTTGGTAGTTGATTTGATGACGGGAAGAGTCTTTAGTCAAATCCTTTTCCAGGATAAAGTTGTTAGTTAAAGTTTCTGAGTTAAGATATTGAAACTCGCCTTGAGACAAACTCTCTTCAAAATTCGTGTCTAAAAAGAACTTGTTGCTTTCTTTCTGATTATTAATAGCCAAATTGAAACCCCAAAGCCCAAAACTGGGAATGTATGTTTTACGGCACGACCTCAAAAAATACTTCTTGCAAAGTCTTGTGTACCGACCAAAATACTTTGGGTGTATTGTAAATTCCTGAGCTTTGAGAAATGAAAACTGCACCTTCTTTCATGGACAATCGGCAAAACTTGTAAAACTCCTTAGTATAAAGTCTGGCAATTACCTCCTCTTGAGGGTCAGGTAAATCGGAAACTATCAAATCAAAGTTTTGATGAGATTGCTCTTGAATCCAGAGCCAAACATCTTGATTAATAACCTCTACTTTTTCATGTAAAAGACTGGAGTGGTTGTAAGCTGCAAATAATTCTGATTTAGCCAGATTTGTTACAGCCGGATCAATATCCACAACCTGAATTTTCTTGATATATTTCTCGAATTTAAGTGCTTCCCTCACCGCTAATCCGTCACCGCCACCAAAAAAGACTACCTGCAAGCTATCCTCTTGTACTTCTTGATTACTCAAAAGTTGTAAAAAACCGGGAACAACCAAAGATTCGTGATAGCGATACTCATCCAAAGTAGAAAACTGAACTCCGCCATTCAGATAAAGCCTCAAATCGTTGGCTCTCTTGGTTACTACTACTCTTTGATACGGAGTTTGCTCGGAGTAAATAATCTGATCAGAATATAGCCTGCTCTCAGAAAAATCATATATTTCCTTGGAAAAAACAGCCCCGCTTATAAGAACCACAGAGGCGAAAAACCAGACTAAAAGTTGCAAGGGACCTTGCTTTAGTCTCTTCCAAAAAATCAGCATACAAATAAGGGCCATCACCAAATTTAGAATACCAGTTAAAAAATTTAGCCTAACTAAGCCAAGCCATGGTAATAAAATGGAAGAAAAAAGCAAAGAAGCGGCTAGACCTCCTAAGTAGTCAAAGGACAATACATTGGAAATCAAGTTTTTTAATAGATCGCCCTCTTTTTCTTGAGAAACCGTATTTATATTTTTACCCGATAGAGAGAGCCAAAATTTTTCCGACAGATTTAGAAGGCGACTTAAAACTGGTATTTCCAGGCCCGAAATAGTACCAACAGCCAAAGTAAATAGTATCTGTACCAAAAAGTGGTATTTGGTGTAAACAAAACTGAAAAACATGGCAATTACTGATATTCCGCCAATTAGAGCAATAGAAGTTTCAATAGCCACAAACCCAATCAGTGAGATCTTTCTGCTTAATATACCTGGATAAAAAAGCTCCGAATCCCAATCCACTCAAAAAAATTCCAATGGAAAAAGAAAAAGCCTGTACTGAGCTCCCGCTGAGATAGGCTGCAGCTGTCCCGATTAAAAGCTCATATGTCAGAGAGCAGGCCGAAACAACAAAAACCGCTACCAAAATTATCAGTTTTTTGGTATCGACACTCATATTTTGTTAATAAATAAATCTTTGAAGTTATTTTTAGGGACTAACAATCACCCCGGCAATAATTACCCCTATAGCAACTAAAATCAAGCCTTTTAAGGTGGCTGCAGCTATGTTGCCTTTACCAAAAATTTCGTCTTCGGTATCATATGGTATCACCCAATCCAAAAACCGATAGGAAATGAAAAGTAAGTTTACTCCCAATAAAGTATAGGCCAACACTGAAATAAAAGAATACAAAGGAGTATTGGTTTCAATAATGTCAAATTGACCGGGAAGTACCAATAACAAAGAAACCACCAAACCTATAATAACACCAATAATTTTATTCATAACCGAGTTTTAATATTTCCAAACACTGTTTTTTAATTTAGTTCTTTTGTATAAAGCAAAAGCTGTCAACAGGGTTAATGCAAAAGTGGAAAAAATCCACCATATAATATTAGACCCTCCCTTATATATTTTCAAAGTTAGCGGAATGGTCGGAATTCTATCAATTGATTCTTGTGTAGGAGTCTTGGAAGCCTCCCCAAAGTCTATCACTTTGAATCTAAATGTTCGTTCTTCTACTCTGTCAGGATAGAACAAAGTAGTCTCTTTCTCGGTAGTGGTTTCTTGAGCTTTAACCCCTATTCCACTATCATTATGATAAAATTCGTTATTTCCCTGATATTCAAGATTTCCGGAAGCGTCCAAAACCGAAAAATCCAGATTTAAACCACTGTTTTTAGGTATTTTTGCTTCAATTTCTAAAGTATAATATTCTCCTACTTCCGGTATTTCAAACTTATCAAAGGAAATTTCCTGACCTTTGATAGCCGTAATTGTCTCAGTTTTTTCCCAAATTAAATTTCTGTCCAAATGTTGATATAGACCATAAAAAGGCATCGCCATAGCAAGTAAAAGGGTAACTGCGGCAATCCACTTCCAGGTTCGAGCCTGACTGTAAAGATATTGAGCCTTTACATTTTCCAGTTCCAAAGTTTTGCGAAAAATATCCGTTATTTTGTAACCCGGAATATATACTGATTCAAACCACTCTACTTCTCCGTTGGGAAAGACGTCAATTGAATAATCTTTGTTTTGATATTCGTAATCAATGTAATCAAAAATATTGTAGTCAGCTTTATCTCTGGTAGCTCTACCTTTTGTTTCTTTTAACTTTCCGATACCGGCCTCCCTAAATTTGGCTCCTTTTTGTTGTAGATGGTTTTTATGAAGTTCAAAAATATTAGCTCCTTCTTTAAGACTTTTTGAAGGTAAATCGAACCCTAAAGATTTGACCTCTTCCGGAGAGAGCTGTCTACAATAATAAAGCTCGTCAGCCGAAATATTAAAAAACCAAGTCTGTCCGTTTTCAGAAAGGCAATAATGTTCAACCGCCGGAAAAACCTTACCGACCTCACTTTGATCTTCGGGATCTTGGATCCAAGTAACTTGGTAATCTACCGCCCCTTGACCGAGAATTTCAAATTCCAGATCACTATACTCACCTCTGGCTCCAATAAAAAAAACTTTTTCGTAAGGTATAGACATAACTTAAACTATTTTGCACCTCCCGAACCACCGGTACTACTCCCATTGCCGATACTTCGATTTCGAAAGGTTGAAGAGCCGGTAAAGGGACACCTGCCATACTGATCTTTTTGATAACCGGGACAGTTTTGAGAAATTCGTTTACCAATTTGCGGTACCGAGCTAACCCCCCAACCGGCGTTACCGGCAACTAAAGGAATTCCCAGGGCTGAAATTGAAGCTAATCCGACAAAAATCTTTGAAAACATTATAGTTTGTTTTTTTAAAAAATTATGAAACTGTTTAGTTGTTGAAAGGTGCTTTGAATAAAAGACATATATTACTAAAGAATACGAATTACATTACATTTATAATAAAAAGTTTTCTTTACTATGTTTCTAGCCCAAACTATCCAAAAATGTCAAAAAGTAACCGGTTTTCGTCCACACTGAAAGCTTATATTCAGGATAAGTGTGTAAAGTGTTAAACTCAATTTGGTTACTACTCACTCTCCAATTAATTGCTGTAATCGCCCGATCGGCAAAGGTGTGTTCCAACCTTGCCCGCCGATGAAAAATAGTAACTTCCCTTTCTTCCAGAGTTTTACTTTCGATCCAACCCAAGTCATTTTCCCGCAGCAAAATTTTCCCGGAAGGCCTTTGTAAATTAATTCTCAGAGAACTATTTCCCGGATCTCTAAGTCTCGATGACAAAATTTCTTGGTAGACAGGTTCCCCTTGCCGATAAAAAATGATGATGTGAGAATAGCCGATTATTTGTACGGAAACCAACCAACCCCTGCTGAAACTAAGGTTTTCTTGTCGATATACTTGAATCGGTACTTGAATATTTTCATCAGTTTTTCCTGAATAAAAAAATAGGTTCATAAAAGACGCTTTACTATTTCTATTTATTATATTATTAACTTTGACAAGTAAAGGGTAAAATTTGTGTCAGTTTGGGAAGAGATTAAGTCAAAATTGAGTGTAGATGAGGTTATCGGAAGTTACTTACCGATCAAACCTGCCGGTTCCAATTATAAGTGTATCTGTCCTTTTCATAAGGAAAACACCCCTTCATTGATCATCAGTCCTTCTAAACAGATTTGGCATTGTTTTGGGTGTGGAGCGGGGGGTGATATTTTCCGTTTTGTAGAAATGTATGAAAATACTGATAAAAAAGAAACCCTGGAAATTTTGGCCAAAAAGGCTAATGTAACATTAGAAAAGCCCAAAGGAAATCAAAGCGGTTTCTCACAAAATAAATCAACAGGAGAAAAGAAACCTGAGCTGGATGACTTTCAAAAAGGGCAAAAATTACTTTTCTGGGTAGGAGACCTCTACTACCGGGTTTTACAAAAAATTCTCAAGGATAGGCAAAACCCGATTACACAATATTGCTTAGAAAGAGGTTTAAATACTGAATTAATTGAAAAGTTTAAGATCGGCTACGCCCCTAGAGAAAACTTTATTTTAAAGTTAGCCACCAAAAACAACCTCGATTTTGAATTGTTATACCAGATTGGAGTTTTGAAAAAAGAAGAAGGTAATATCTACAAAGACAAGTATAAGGATCGTCTAATCTTTCCTATTTTTGATGCACAGGGAAAAATTGTCGGTTATACAGGAAGAACTCTTCCATATGACAACTCCGAGAGGCCAAAATATCTCAACTCACCTCAGACTCCCTGGTTTAACAAAAGTAAAATCTGGTTTGGTTGGCATTTATCCAAAACCCATATCTTACAAGAAAAAAAAACTGTTATTGTTGAAGGTAACCTAGATGTTATTACTGCCCACGGCAAGGGATTGAAAATTGCTTTGGCTTCTCAAGGCACTTCCTTTACAGAAGAACAACTCAAAATCCTCAAAAGACTTACTAAAAACGTAAAATTGGCTTTTGACAACGACGAAGCCGGTAGGATTGCCAGTGATAAATTTTTCAGGCTGGCCACTATTCAGGGAATGAACGTTTACAAAATTCAAATCCCTACTGAATACAAAGATCTTGATGAATGGCTGCAAAAAGAAAAAGTAGATTTTAATTTACTCAAAGCGGAGTATTACCCAACCTATATTTTTAAGTTATATGAAACAGACCTACGCAGTAGAGACCCGGAAGTACAAAAACAAGCCATTTTGAAATGCCTGGAGTTATTTGCCTCCCTGGATCCGCTTACATTGGAACAATATTTAAACAGACTTTCGGAAGTAACAAATATTCACCAGGAAACACTCTCCAGATTTGTCATTCAGAGCCGGAAGGAAGCTGCCCGGTATCATCAACCTGCAGATAACACGGAAGTGTCCATTGATAAACGCAAGGATTTAGATATTTACGATTCAATTTTTACTAATTGGCAAAATATTTGTGCCTATTACCAGGACAAAATGTATCAAGTAGAAAAAGTATATCCGGAAATAACTCTTTATCTTAAACAACTCTTTCTGATCCTCAAAAATCTCTCGCCGGAACTGAAAAAATATGCTGATTTTTATGAATATAAGGAAGCTAACCGAGAAATCCTGGAGCTAATTTACCAAGAAAAGCTCTATGATAAGGACCCGACATTCTTTTCAAGTACCCTGCAGACCATTATCCGTCTGCTTGATCAAAAAATTGACTTTCTTATGCTAGATGAAAGCCTTAAGCAAACTTACTTTCAACTTAAAAAAGAATTGGCCGAAGTAAAAATTTAGCCAAGGACTGCTTAACAACCCGGATAATAACTAAAAGCCTTAAGAAATTCTTAGGTCACCTCTTCATAAAGCTGAACATATTCCTCAGTCATCCTGGCAACAGAAAAGAATTTTTCCACCCTCTCTCGACACCTTATTCTCATCTGCCTGTATTTTTCAGGATTCATGGAGTCAATCTTTTCCATAGCCTCACATAAGCCTTCAACACCTGTTTTTTTAATTACCCAACTTCCTCGAGCTTCTTCTTCCGATGCGTCTACAATAAAACCAGTTTCTCCGTCAGTAATTATTTCAGGGATAGCTCCTCTGGCAAAAGCAATTACCGGAGTACCGCAAGCCATTGCCTCTGTAATAACCAACCCAAACGGTTCATCCCAATCAGGAGGGAATATCATAGCCTTTGCATTCGCAAGTAGAGTATTTTTTTTTGAATAACTATCGACTAAACCGAAATAGCCAACCGTATTATCAGAGTTCACAAACTCCTCCAAAGCATGTTTATCCTGGTTGGCGAATCGGAAATCTATGTAGGGCGCTATCTTTTCTTGGAAAAAGGATCTTTCAAGGTTAAACACCCTGCCGCCGAGTGTAAGTTTTTTACCGACCTTGATTGCGGCTTGAATAGCTAAGTCAGGACCTTTCCTTCTAATGAACCTTCCAAAATAAAGAAAATAGTTAAGATTGTAGATATTAAAGTTCAATCGGTTCAAGTCCACTCCGTTATATATATTCTTATGCACCTTATACCCTTCTTGTTCGTATTTTCTTTTCTGAGACTCACTGACAGAAACAAGAATGTTTTGATTGGTTTTTTCTACCGGAATTTTTCTAAGATCACAAAGAAAGTAATTAAACATTTTGATGTCTATATGTAAAGTGGTTATCATCTGCAAAGGCACCAAGTCAGAGTTAATCAATATATCTGCATAACTGTTATTGTGAATTAGATCAAACCTGCTTTTGCAATCCACAATCTTTTGTAGCTGATAGCCTTGTAGCAAAGATTTAATCGACTCTCTGATTTCCCAATTTTCCTCATTTAGATAAGATTTGACCAGATAATTCGGATATTTTAAAAGCCTATTTTTCTGTGGATCATTATAAAGTAGACTTTCAGGGTTGGCAAAAACCGACGAAACATGTCTTTTTAAAGTCAAGTATTTATCAAGATTATAGACAAATTCTTCCATACCTCCCAAACTTGATTCTTTTACGGGCAGAGGCAGGTAATTTAAATGTAAAATTTTCATTTCCCTAATTTAAGCACTTTATTGTCTATATGTAAAGAGTAGATGTATTTGAATAATTGACATATACGTTATTTTTTGTTAATCAAACCTGGTTAAGCTTAATCGAAATTAGCTTGGCATTTCCCAAAAATTTGCTAATTATTTCTCAACAAAACTGATTTTTTTGATTTTAAAAGATACTTTTTTGTAAGGTATTTCCAACCTCCATATTCACAAACAACATATTCAATATAATTAATCTGTTAAAAATTAAATCATTTTATGAAGACTTCAGTTATCGGTTGCGGTTTAGTCGGTTCGGCCTTTGCCTATAGGTTGTACATATCCGGTCTGGCTACCCACCTTCATTTGGTAGACATAAATAAAGATCGCTTGGAAGGTGAATACTTGGATATTAGTCATACCATTCCCTCTGAAATCGAGTGCAATCTTACAAGAGGGGGGTACGATGAAACCAAGGATAGCGATTTTATTATTATTTCAGCCGGCCTTCCTCTCAAAGAAAATCAAAGTAGACTTGACTTAGTAGATATAAACGCTAAGATTTTTAAAGAAATAATTCCTATACTGGCGAAAAATTCACCAAAAGCGGTGTTTATAATTGCCACCAACCCTGCCGACGTAATGGCTTACGCAGCTTACAAGTATTCGGAATTACCTGAAAATCAAGTTATCGGTAGCGGTACTCTGATTGATTCAAATAGATTCAGATTTTACCTCAGTAAGTATTTACATATTTCTCCTTCTCAAATCCAAGCCTTTATGCTCGGTGAACATGGAGAAAACCAAGTACCCGTTTTTAGTCATGTCAAAATCCAAGGAATTGATTTAGAAGAATATTTGGAAGTTAGAAAAATTAAACTAACCAAAGAAGATAAAAATGAAATCACGCATCAAGTTATAACCGCGGGTAAGGATGTCAGAATGCTTAAAGGAGGCACCCACTACGCCATAGCTTCTTCATTATTTGATATTCTCAAAACTATTTATAGAAAAGAGAGTAAAGCTATGCCTATTTCTTCCTTAATCAAAGGTGAGTACGGACTGGAGGATGTTTACCTTAGTTTAATAACTATGCTTGATGAAAACGGACTTAGAGAAAAACTGGAAATCAGTCTCACAGATCAAGAAAGACTGGGTATTGAAACAAGTGGAAAAATGCTTAGAGAATACTGCCAAAGAATCTAAATTTTCCAATATTTAAAATCTACTTACAACTAAATTCATTATATATGTCCAAAATAATTCTAAGCGGACGAACTACTTGCGGCGGAGCAGGAATAGTAGCTTCCGACCTGGCTATTGAATTAGCTATGCGTGGTTGGGAGGTTCATTATGTAGCCTTTGGAAAACCATATCGAATCGTCTTGCCGTTCAAAAATATTTTTCTGCACGTTGTAGAAGAGGTAAAATACCCCCTCTTCAGTTCTTCTCCTCACACCCTGGCCTTTGCTAATAAAATTGCCGAAGTAGCCAGAAAGCACCGAATAAAATTAGTTCACGTTCATTACGCCGTACCGGCGGCAGTTAGTGCTTATTTAGCCAAACAACTTTTGGGTAGAGATCTAAAAATAATTACTACTCCCCATGGAACAGATGCTAATTTGATTGGAGCTGATCCGGCAATCAAAATGACCACCAAATTTGGTCTTATTCAAAGTGACCACCTCACCGTTGCGACAAAATTTCTCAAGAGGGAGTTGGTTAAAAACTTCAACATGAGTAGTGAACTGAAAGACAAAGTAACAATAATCAAAAACTTTATTGATGCAGATATTTTTGAGAGGACAACCGGACAGATTAACTACGGAGACCTTCCTGAAACTGAAGAAAAAGTCTTGGTTCATGTATCAAATTTTAGACCCTTTAAAAGAGCTAAAGATGTTATTCGAGTAGCCGCCAAAGTTCTTAAAAAACATAGAATCAAATTGTGGATGGTCGGTGATGGTCCGGATAGACTAGATGCCGAGAGATTAGCTGAAGAATTAAACATCCTGGAGCATGTCGTTTTTTGGGGAAAGAGGAGTGATATTCTAAAAATTTTGCAAAGAGCCCACATCTTTATTTTTCCGACTTCAAATGATAATTTTAGCCTAGCTACTACTGAAGCTATGTACTGCGGTTTACCGATAATCTCAACCACCTGCGGAGGCATGCCTGAAGTGGTCAAACATAACCACAGCGGCTTCCTCTCGGAACTTGGAGATACAACGGATATGGCCAACAATGTAATTAAATTACTCGATGATGAAGAGCTCTATAGGACTTTTAGTGCAAATGCCGAGAGGCAATGTAAGGAGAACTGTGATCCTAAAGTAATAATCCCTCAATACGAAGAAATCTATAATCGTTTCTTGGCCGAATAGACTAGCACCTTAAAAGAAGGAAACAGAGATACAATTTATTTCTGCAAGTATCTTCTTTGTTGAGAAGAATTTTTGGTTCTTCATTGGAAGTGAGTTCTTACAATCTGCAAAAAATGTTGACATAAATACATTTCAATCTGATTTCTATTTTAGAATAACCCTTGTTCAAATAATTTGGATGTTGTGACTTAGGACTTAAATTATAAGTTTCTTTGACATCACTTTTTTTATTTTTAGAAAACACAACTAAATAAAATTATGAGTGAATCTTATACGCAAAAAGCCAAACAAATAATCTCAGAAAATCTTTACCTGACTATTTCCGTTACCACCTTAACCGGAGATCCCTGGATTGCCAATCTCTTTTTCGCATGCGATCAAAACTATAATTTTTTTTGGTATTCCGGAGTAAACTCTACCCATTCGCAGACTATTAGAGAAAATCGAGAAGTCGCAATTTCAATTTTTAACTCAACCAAAGTTGGTGAAAAGGTAGACGCTGTTTATATCAAGGCATCTGCCTTTGAAATATCCGAAAAAGAAGAGTTGAAAGATGCTTTATCAGTTTATTCACAAAAGTTACTGGAAACAAGTTTCCTTTCTTTACAAGAAGAAAAGGTAGACTTTGAATCAAAATATAATGACTTTTTACCGGAATCAGGTCTTAGATTTTACAAGGCTTGTCCAAAAAAAATATGGAAATTAGGCCCGACTAAAACTTTTAACGAAAAGTATCTTGATCAGAAAATTGAAATCGATTTATAGTCGATTCGAATAAACCTATACACCTGTCACGACGAACTTGTTTTAGCATCTCTTGGAATAGATCCTGAAATAAATTCAGGATGACGGGTCGGTTTTTGTTTTCAGGATGACGGGGTAGAAAATTCAGGATGACCACTTGGCAAGTGACGGAGGAAAATTTGGAAATGTCTATGTGTTTAAGAGGGAGTAGCTATAATACATCCAACTAGGATTGAAAACAGACGATTCCAAGCTCATTTTTTTGAAAAGTAGTAATGATACAACGTATCAGTGAATATTTTTTGAATTACCAAAGAATACTAAATTAAAATGTTTATGATTATGGGTTTTCTAAAATAGGCTTGTCGCTTAACTCAAAATTAGCCTCATGGAGTAGTCACAAAAAATAGGTTTTTCAACATGTCTAATCAATTCTTGGCAACATTCCAACTCGAATTAATAATACCTTACCCTTTGACATACCCCGGTTATTAAGTTATACTAAAGGCAAATTAATTAAACACTTTAACAAAAAATAAAAATAAATACATGACTAAAAACCAAGATTTACTAGAAATTAAGGAAACCAAAGAAAAAATCTACCGGCCAACTCCTGAAGTTCTGTCCAAATATGCCGAAATTTTGATTAATTTTGCTCTTAATAACGGAAAAGGTCTAAAAAAAGGAGAAACGGTTTTTATTCAAATTCCCCAGCCTGCCCTACCCCTCCTAAACCCTCTGCAAATTGCCGTCCTGCAAGCCGGCGGGCACCCCTTCTTTAATTTTCTGCCAAACGGTTTTGATCGCTCAGGTGGTAATAAAGCCTTTTTTGATTATGCCAAAACCAACCAAATCAAATATAGTCCAAAAAATTATCTTTTGGGTCGTATTAAAGACGCCGACCATATCGTTAACATACTATCCTCCGATGATCCCCTAGCTCTGTCCAAAGTAGATAGTAAGAAAATAATCGAACGGGAAAAGTCTATTAAATACTACCGAGAAGCCTATTTTTCCAAGCAGGATAAAGGTCAATTAACCTGGGTTTTGGCTGCCTACGCTACCGAAGGTACAGCTAAGCAAGCCGGACTTAGCCTCAAAGAATATTGGGAACAAATTATTAAATCATGTTTCCTAGATTATGAAAACCCGGTAGCTAAATGGAAAGAAGTGCTCAAAGAACAGTCCCGAGTTATCAAAGCCCTGGATAAAATGAAAATTGAAAAAGTTCATTTGCAAGGTGAAGGTGTGAATCTAGAAGTGCAAATCGGCAAACAACGTAAATGGTTGGGTGGTAGAGGTAATAATATCCCTTCCTTTGAAATCTTTACCTCCCCGGATTGGCGAGGGACTAACGGCTACGTGGAATTTAACGAACCTCTTTACAGGTACGGTAAACTGATTACAGGTATTAGACTGGAATTTAAAAAAGGGAAAGTAGTAAAAGCTACGGCCAAACAAAATCAAGACCTTCTCAAAGAAATGATTAAGGCGGAAAACGCAGATAAAGTAGGAGAATTTAGCCTAACTGACAGACGCTTAAGTCGTATTGACAAATTCATGGCCGATACTCTTTTTGACGAAAATCGGGGTGGAAAATACGGAAACTTCCACATTGCCGTTGGACAGGCCTACTCTGACGGCTATAGCGGAGACTTGAAAGATTTAAATAAGAGTAAGCTAGAAGAGTTGGGTCTTAATCAAAGCCCGATTCATACAGATATCATTTCTACCGGCAAAAGAACTGTTACGGCTACTCTTCCCGGAAACAAAACAAAAATTATTTACAAGGACGGAGAATTTCTGGTCTAATTATAAAAATTCATGTCTAAAAAAAATTTGGAAACTGTAAAAGATTTACAACCGGAAAAAACATGGCATTACTTTGCCGAATTAAGTAATATTCCAAGAGGATCCAAAAAAGAGGATAAAGTAGGTAAATGGCTACTTACTTTTGCCAAAACAAATAACCTAAAAGCTGCTCAAGACTCCCAAGGGAATGTAGTGATTTACAAAGAAGCTCAAAATTCCGATTCTGCAAAAACACTACTCTTGCAAGCCCACCAAGATATGGTTCATGAAAAAAATTCAAAATCAAAGCACGATTTTAGCTTTGATTCAATAGAATTACAACTTGAAGGCCAATACCTTACAGCCAAAGAAACTACACTCGGAGCAGATAACGGCATAGGACTGGCTATTATCCTCAGCATTCTAGCAGACAAGCGAATCAGCCATCCAAAGATCGAAACTTTGTTTACAGTAGATGAGGAGGAAGGGATGAACGGAGTCAGAAACCTGGATAAAAGTTTGATCTCGGCAGATTACGTTGTCAATTTGGACAGCGAAGACATTGCAGAAGTCTGTATTGGCTGTGCTGGTACCACTGATATTTTTTTTCAAGTAGATTTTGAAAGAGAGAGCGTTCAGACAAACAACATTGATCTCAAAATTAGCCTAAACGGACTTCAAGGGGGGCACAGTGGCATGAATATTACTGAAAACCGACTAAATGCCATTTCCTCCCTGGCCTCTTTGCTCAGTAATCTTAGTCAAAAATTTGAGTTTAAGCTAATTTCAATAAATGGCGGCAACAAACGTAATGCCATCCCTAGAGAATCTCAGGGTATCATTAATTTGCCAACAGAAAAAGTCCAAGAATTTACTCAAGAATTTAGAAAATTAGCTAAAATCTATCGAGATTACCACCAAAACAAAGAACCGGGCTTGGATATTAGACTAGAAAAGACCAAGAAAAGTAGCCGTGCTTTTTCCCTGGAAGATACTTACAAGCTCCTTCACATTCTTAATTCTATTCAATCAGGAGTCTGGCAGATGAGTCAAGAAATTCAAGGATTACCCCAGACTTCCAATAATATTGGAGTTTTAAAAACCGAGAATAACCGTATTGAAATAAATTCTATGGTTCGTTCTTCTGATGATCTAGAGTTAATTTCTACAGTTAATAAAATTATTTCCGTTTACAACTTGGCCTTTGGGTTAAATTTACAAGCTCAGATTTTGGATTTCAATGAACAAATTTACACAGGAAATAACACAAAGCTGATCTTGACTAATCAGACCAACGCCTGGAAGCCGGATCCTGATAACGAACTAATCAAAATTTATACTAATATTTATGAAGAAAAAATAGGTTGTAAACCAAAAATTAGTGCTACTCATGGAGGCTTGGAATGCGGTTTTCTTAAATCCTATTTACCAAAAAGTCAAGTAATTTCCATTGGACCAAACATTCTCAACCCTCACTCTCCTGATGAAAAAGTTGATATCAAGTCTGTGAAAGTTTTTTACGAATTATTAATAGTACTTCTTAGGAAGCTTTAATTTAGTTATAGAACAACTAAAAATGTAAAAAACAGTTCTAATTGAATCTTAAAGACTTCGACCCCCGCTAATAATAACCCATAAATAGGCAAGTTACTAATTACTTTCCTCGATTGGAGAAGAACTAACATACATATACTGTACTTTCCAAGTGTCTCCTTCTTTCTTCATATCATATAAAATATAAAGAGTATCTTCTTGACCTTCCAAAGATCCCTCCAATTTGACGATTTCTTCGCCATTTACGTTTTGATAGGATTTTTCACTAAAGTTTACACTTTCGTAATCTTTAAGTAAAGGATAGGCTCTTACCAGGGCTTGGAACTGCAAGAGAGAAGTATCTTGTTTGAATTGCTCTGTAGTAAAATCCTGATATGCTTTGTCAACATTGTCACTTTGAATAGTTTCAAGTTGGCCAGTGGCTGTCTCGGCGGCGGCTGAAGTGAAAGAATTTATTCCCAAAAAAACAACTCCGATAACTACTCCGATTACAACAATCAACCCAACAAAAAAAGCTAACAAAACTGCAAATAATTTCTTGTTTCTGGACATATTTTTTGTAAGTTTCTAATAAACTTAAGATTTATACAAATTTTCTTCTCATTTGTAAAGTGAAAAAACTACCTTCAAAGGACTTAAAAATAACTCCGGCTATAAATACTCAACACTAATAGCAATCCCGAAGCATATTAATATACCGAAATTAACTTATTTAAACTGTATTATTTTAGGCCGACATTCACTATAATCTACCTCTTTTTCTTTTCAAAATCTTTATATTCATTCGGCAACTCAATCCCATATTTCATGCAAAGTTCAAAAACTGCAGACAGATATTTTTCCGGCCATTTGCTAATCCACGGTGATAAGAATTCTACCATATATTTAGCCGAAATACATTTGACGACATTTCCTTCTATTTTGCCGACTCCGGTAAGAGACTTGGCAGGATACATAATCCCATCCACCACTTCACCCGCTTGATTATAAACAAAGGTATGAACATCAACTTCTAAGCCCTTTTCGTCAGCCAAAACAAAGTTCCATTTGTTATCTTCTTTGATCTGCTTATACCTCAATTCAGATAAAATTTTTCGTAATTTTGGAACGTCTTTCCACTCAATAGCAATATCCAGATCTTTATGCGGACGTAGTTGTTTTTCCAATAGAGCATCCACCGCCCAACCCCCGTCAATCCATATTTCTATTCCCGAATCTTGGAAAAGAGAATAAAGAAAAAGCACCTCTTTGAAAGTCATAAAATTTTCTTTGTTATCATTGGCATTATCTTCAATTCTCATTTTTAGAAGTATTTTAAACCGCTATATACATTTATTAAATCAAGTAAGGTATGATAATATAAATTGTGCTTTAGTCGGGTATTTGTCAAAGGAATTTAGTATCTAGCTTGAATATATCAACATGTTCATAATAATTACTATTTTCAAAACCCTAGAGACTGATAATAAGTTTGTATCGATTTGAAAGGTTGAGCAAAATTTCTTGACAGAAGTAAATCAATTAGTTACCCTACCTATAGGTCTGGTATAGTACTTTAGTGCTACCGTTAATTTTAAAATAATACCATAAATATGACTACAAAAAAAGCTTTAATCGTCGGTTTTGTTTCTATTTTTTCGTTAATTTTTTTAGCAGGTATGTTTACAGGAGGTTCTTCTGACTCTGAAAGTCAATCATCACCACAAAGTCAATCATCACAAGAAAACAAATTAGGAAGTGAAATTGTATTTTTTTGGCTACCAAGCGGCGATCCATGCCAGCAACAAGATAAGATTTTAAAAGAACTGGAGGCGGAAAATACAAGTTTGAAAGTAACTCGGGTAGATGTCACTGATTCTAGAAATTCAAGTCTAGCTAACAAATTCGGAATTCGATCGGTACCGGCAATCGTCGTTCTGAGTGAAGACGGAAATACGGTTAAACAGTTCACTCCAGGTATCCAACCTGAATCAACTTTGAAGAAGTATTTAATTTAAATATAAAAATTTAACATAAACATAAAATGACTTTTAGTATTATTGATATATTAAGCAGTGTTTTGGCCGGAATGCTGAGTGTCTTTTCGCCCTGCATCCTTCCTATTTTACCGATAATTTTAACAGGCTCCGAGAAAGACTCCAAACTAAGACCAATCTTTATTATTCTAGGCTTGGGTTTGGTGTTTATTATGCTTGGGGTCGCATCATCTCTTTTTGGAGGTTTTTTAAACGGAAGAATTGATTACTTAGAGAAAATCGGAGCGGTTATCATTTTTATCTTTGGAATGCTCTTGATAGCTAATGTAAATATTTTCAAAAAAATAACAATTTTTAATAAGCTATTGTCTGATAAAATGAGCAGTTTTCCTGATTTCTTCTTAGGTATGGCCTTCGGTCTTTTGTGGGTACCCTGCACCGGACCGATTCTCAGTAGTATTCTAACCTTGGTTGCCGGCAAAGGATCAGTGGTTACCGGTATTATATTGTTAAGTTTTTACTCACTCGGCTTTGCTATACCCATGTTAATAGTAGCCTATTTTTCTCAGTTTTTTAGGACCCAAGTAAGCTCCAGGCTACCCGATCCGAAATATATTTCCATGGCTAGCGGAATCTTGCTGGTTTTGTTTAGTATTTACAGCCTTCTCACTTCCTAACAAGAACATTGTTTAAGTAATTCATAAAATTTTGGAAGCTGGTCATTGGACTAAAATATTACATTCAAAGGTAAATCTGTTATTAGGGAGGGGACAGCCATAATACCTTTTTCGACCCTTAAAATCCGAACCTATTTAAACTAATTGTTATTAGTAAACTTCCTTCAAGTATATAAAAACCGATTCCAAAAATGGTACATGAGGCTAAGATTTTAAAACGGCTAAACAATATATGCATCCTTTACTTTAGCAATAATCAAATCAAGTTTTGTATTAAAAAAAGGATTGTCCCTAATTACATTGACCCAAACGGCAACCAAATTGATAATACACCACAACTATACTCTTCAACCTTATTAGTATAAATTACTCCCTAACCCCGGTAGACCAAATAGATCATATAAATAAAATAACTGAATATAAAAATCAGTCCTTCAACTTTGGAAAGCTGGTATTTGGTTTTTACAAAAATAGCTATAAAAAGTAGCACGCTGACTACGTATAAAAACAAAACATCGACGAATTGTCCGTTACTGATGGTAATCGGACTAATCAAAGCAGCGAGTCCGAGAACTGCCGAGAGATTGATAATGTTTGACCCGACGACATTACCGATAGCCATACCATGTTCCTTTTTCAGACCGGCCACCAAGGTAGTAACCAGTTCCGGCAAGCCGGTGCCAATTGAAATCAAACTTAAGGCTATCAAGCTCTCGCTAACTCCCAAAATTCTGGCTAAAGATGTTCCCTGTTCAATAACCAGATGGCTACCCAATCCAAGAGCTATAACTCCGATTAGGACCAATAAGCCGCTGTCCCTCATACTCATGAGCTTTATTTCCGGGGTTATGGGTTCGCTCGGCTGTCCGATTTGTCTGTATAAATAATACAAGAACATTCCAAAACAACTTAGCAAAACAATCCCTGCCCCTCTTCCTAAGCCTCCGTCACTTCCGGCATAGCTTAAAATGTTGGAAAATGAAAGAGCAAGCACAACTATGGAAATAAAAAAGAGCGAGGGAATTTCCAGCCAGGCAGTCTTTTTTCTGACATAAATATTACTCAAAATTGAGGCTACTCCAAGTATAATCAGAATATTAAAAATACTTGAGCCGACAATATTCCCAAAAACAATATCTCCCTGCCCGTTGAGACTTCCAATTAATGACACAAAAAGTTCGGGAAGGGATGTACCAATAGACACTACACTCAAGCCAATTACAATTTGAGGAACATTATATCTAACTGCCAAAGAAGAAGCTCCCTGCAACAAAAAGTCCGCACCTTTGATTAAGGCGCCTATTCCGAATACAAAAAAGATAAGCGAGAGTATGTCTTCCATGATAAATACTAGTATATTTCAGATTTGGAATCTGGTCAAAAGCATGAATCGATTTCAAAAAATAATTATATTAGTTCAGGATATAAGCCGATTTAAATTCTGGTGATATGCAAAAAATTATTCTGTATTTCATTATTAATTAAGTGATATTTTAATTAGTCCGTATAAGCTAAATTACTTCGTATAAAGTTAAACTTGACAATTAACACTGCCCTTTGTATCTTGAGAGAAAGTGCTTGACAAAAACCAAAATATTAGATTTTCTAAGTTAACTTTGACCTAAGTAGATTTTATAATATGCTGCCAAAAAATCTTAAGTCTGACTCATATCTATCACGTACGGAAAACTACAATACTGCTTCTTCTCAAAAACTTACTCCCGCAGCAAAGATCAAAGTAATTGGTGTTGGCGGAGGCGGCGGAAACGCTGTAAGAAGGATGATTGAGATGGGCTTGGATGGTGTAGAATTCTGGGCCATGAATACTGATTTACAAGTTCTCAAGCAAATCCACGCAGACGGAATTATTCAACTAGGAGCCAATGTTACTCGAGGACTGGGTGCCGGAATGAGTGCCGAAGTTGGTAGACAAGCTGCTGAAGAAAGCATGGCCGAAATCGAAGCCTCTCTAGCCGGAGCCGACATGGTTTTTATTACTTGCGGCATGGGAGGAGGAACAGGAACCGGTGCCGGTCCGGTGGTGGCCGAAGTAGCTAAAAGATTAGGAATTTTAACTGTAGGCGTAGTTACAAAACCGTTTGATTTTGAAGGAGCTAAAAGAAAACAGATCGCCGAAGAAGGTATTGAAAGACTCAAGGCAAATGCCGATGCCGTAATTGTTGTGCCTAATCAACGTCTTCTGCAGATAATTGATAAACGAACCAGCGTTTACGAGGCCTTTAAGATTTCTGACGATGTATTGAGACAGGCCGTTCAAGGCATTTCCGACTTAATAAACTTTCCCGGTGAAATTAACGTAGACTTTGCTGATGTCAGAGCTATAATGAGTAACGCCGGCACAGCCCTAATGGGTATGGGTAGGGCTAGCGGCACCGGAGAGGATAGAGCTAAAACTGCAGCCTTAATGGCTATCGACTCTCCTCTTCTGGAGATGAGTATTGACGGAGCTAGAGGAGTCCTCTTTAACGTTCAAGGCGGTAAAAACTTATCGATGTTTGAGATTGGCGAAGCCGCTGACGTGATTAATCAACAAGTTGACCCTGAAGCTAAAATAATTTTTGGAACTTCTATTGATCCCAATCTTCAAGACGAGATTAAAATTACCGTCATTGCCACCGGCTTTACCAAAGAGAGAGAAGAGGCCTTCCAAACCTCTGAAAAATCCAATCAAAACTATGGTAATCCTTTCTCCTCTACCCCGCCGGCGACCGCTAGTCAACAGCAAGACTCTTACATGAGTTATAATACTCCAAAATTCAACCAACCGAAGAAAGAAGAGCCGGTTAAACCAAAGCCAAAACAGGATTCCTACGATGAACAGCTGGATATCCCTGCCTTCCTCAGAAAGAAAATCAATGACGAAGACGAAGAATAATCTTAAATATAATATTCAGAGGTATTAAGATAAAACTCAAGCTTCCTTCCCCGGCTAAAATAAAAGTGTTTCTTAAGACCAACCAACTGTTGGTTATTTTTGCTATAATTTTAACAACCCTTTCTTCTTGGCTGTTTTACAACTGGACTGCTTTATTGATTATCTGGTTCAGCTTAATACTTTTTTCCAAATGGTACAAAAAATATCGTGAAATTCCGAGTGGTTTGAAGTCGCTGTATCAGTTCAATATATATTTGTACCCAATTGTAGCCACGGCCATCAAATATGCCATAGAGGCAAATCTCATACCCTATTCCTGGTTTTGGCTAAATCGCCTGGAACACGGCTTTTGGTCTTTTTGCGTCATAATTCTTTTGCTCCCGCTTACAATTGAAACGCTCAAGCAAAGCAAATTTCTATTTTTTATTCTGAACTTAGGCCTAATAGCAATTTTGGGTAACTTAATTGAGATTTTGGAATACTTCATACGTGTTTTGGTTAATCTCAATGATTATTATATTTTGTCGGTAATCTACCAAGATACAGTTCTGGATATGATTACCAACTTTATTGGAGGAGCGATTGGGATTTTTATCATTGTTTATCTTAACTCTCAAAAAACCGGAAAAGTTGACAAATAGATTATAAAAAAGGAGTTTACTACTCATGCTTCTGAAAAAAGTTCTTTCTCTACCGCATCAAAACAAATCACTGGCTATTGTTGGCCTGGGCAAAGAAAACATTCAATTTTTGGAATGGCTAATAAGGGTAGCCAATTTTGACCCGAATTTTATTTACATAGCAGACCAAAAGGCTGTTGATAGCAAACTGGACTTTGAGGCAGAAACTAACCGAATCCTTACGAGTCAAAGTATGGTCGGTGATGACTACCTTAAACTACTGGAAAAAGAAGAAATAGAATATGTAGTAAAATCACCCGGGATTTGGAGTCTCAGACCGGAATTTGCAAACTTCAGGCAAAAAAAAGGACAAGATAAAATCATTTCCAGCCTGGCTTTCTTTTTTGAAAAGTTTAGAGAGCAAATAATTGCCGTAACCGGTACCAAGGGAAAGACTACCACCAGTAACTTAGTAAACCATCTTCTAAAACAGTTCCAACCGAAAGTCAACTCAACCTACTGCGGCAATACCTCTAATATTTCGCCCTACGCTTTTTGGGAAGAATTTGAACAACCGGTGGATATTAATCAATACTATGTAGTGGAAATTTCCTCTTTTCAGTTGCAAGACTTAGCTTTCAGCAAAATTAGTCCGAAATATTCCGTAATAACTAATTACTATGTCGACCATCTAGATCAGCACGCCACTAAAGAAGAATACTGGTCCTGTAAAGATAACATTTTTGCTTTTCAAGAAAGTACTGACACCACCGTGGTTACCAAGTCGGTTTTTGAAAACACTCAAAACAGTCTAGTTCTCTCGAAAAAAGAAGTCATTTCAGAAAATTATATTGATGAACTTTCTAATTATTTTCAAACAAAACTTCCGGGTAAACATAATTTACTAAACCTCGCCTTAGCAGTAAGAATAGTTAAAGAGGTTATACCCAAAGAAGAAGATAAAGAAAATTTTAGAAAAAAAATCCAAGAGGGTCTCGATTCTTTCAAGCCGGTCAGTCACAGACTGGAGTTAATCCGAAGGGAATCTTTTGAAAACCTGGAAATCAATTTCTATGATGATGGAGCAGCCAGTGAACCGGAAGCGGTTATTGCTGCAATTGAAGCTCTAAGTGAATCTGAAAATTCTTTTATTTGGCTCCATCTAACCGGAAAGGATAAAGGACAAGACGTCTCCAGACTGGCAGAAGTAATCAAAGAAAAAATTACCGGGAATAAATTATATCGAGTGGATTTTTGCGGAGAAATCGGAAAGCGGATAAAAAATAAAATTGAAGACTTGGAAGGGAGTAGTCAGACTCTTCAGAGGTTGGTTTTTAAGGACCTAATTACCTTGGAATACATTTCTTTGCACAAAATCGAACAAGACTTTTTGAGCCTCTTTTCAAAATTCAAGAATAATTCTGAGAATTCAACAAAAAATAAGCCAGTTCTTAACATCTTACTTTCTCCCGGAAGTTCATCCTTTGACGAGTTTAATAACTATTTGGAAAGAGCCGAGTGGTGGCAAGATAAAGTAAATCAACTCCACTCTTAAGCATTTTTTCAAAAAAATATTGTATTGATCCGAAATCAGATTTTTCGGTTGCCTTAGCTCTATTTGAAACCACCAAAATAGGTCGTTTTTTGACTAAACAATTTTAAGCAAACAATAATTTTGTCCGTAAGTTGAAAACTGAATTAAACACTACAACCTTGGCTCTCTAAAAATATGACTGAATAATCTTTTCACCAATAATAACTACCGCCCATGTAAAGAAAGGTAGAGGTTGACAGAATTTGTAATAGAGTTAAGTGTATTTACAATTTTTGTTAACCATTGTAATTATGATTAGTAAACTTTTTAGTCTTACAGCTTTGGGTCTAAAAGCCAGACTTATTGAAATTGAGGTTGATTTATCTCCATCTTTACCAATGATTACTATGGTCGGATTGCCGGATAAAGCCGTGCAAGAAAGTAAGGAAAGGATCAGATCAGCTCTTAAAGAAAGCGGTTTTGAGTTTCCTTTGGGTAAGTTAACTATCAACCTAGCCCCGGCCAATATTAACAAAAGCGGCTCGGCCTTTGACTTACCCATTGCGGTAGGCATCCTTCATTTGACCGGTTTTATAAAAAATAAGTTACCTGAAAAAACTCTCTTCATTGGCGAATTGTCCTTAGAAGGGAAGCTTAGAAAAGTGGATGGCGTACTTAGTCACTGCCTCTGGGCCAGGAAAAATAATTTCCAAAAAATCTTCATTCCTGCTGAAAACTCCAAAGAAGCTTCGCTGGTTAAAGATTTACAAATATATCCGGTGATGAGTTTGACTGAGCTGGTTAAACATTTAAATGACGGTGAAAATATTGAAAAGCTAAAACCCACTTCAATTCTAACCTTGGTAGAGAAAAAACAACAGGCAAGTAAAATTTCCTCCGGTCAAAAATTAACTTGGAAAGGTAAAGATATTGATTTATTAGCTAATGACATGGCCTACATCAAAGGTCAGGAAATGGCCAAAAGAGCCTTGGAAATCGCCGCTGCCGGCGGTCACAACGTACTTTTTATCGGTAGTCCCGGCTCAGGAAAAACACTACTTGCTCGCAGTTATCCTACCATTTTGCCTAAAATGACCGAAGAAGAAGTTCTGGAAGTCACTCAAATTTACTCCGTAGCAGGAGCTTTAGGACAGCAAGAAATAATCTTGGAGAGACCCTTTCGCTCACCGCACCACACTAGCTCCAATATCTCCCTGGTTGGCGGGGGAACTAAACTGAGACCCGGAGAAATCAGCTTGGCTCACCGAGGCGTACTCTTTCTTGATGAATTTCCGGAGTTTGACAGACATGCCATAGAATCGCTGAGACAACCTTTGGAAGACGGCTATATCACTATTTCCAGAGCCAACGGTAGTGTTCGTTATCCTTCCAAGTTTTACCTGCTGGCCGCCGCCAATCCTACCCCCGGAGGGTTTGATCCTGATGACACTCAAGCAGCCAATAAGCCACAAAATCGAGCCGCCATTTCCAGGTACCAAGCCAAATTCAGCGGACCGATTCTGGATAGAATAGACTTACAGGTAGAAGTCAACCGTCCGGATAAAGATTCTCTCGAGAAAAAGGAGCTTTCCGAACCTTCCGAATTTATTGCTATCAGGTGTCAAAAAGCCAGAAATATCCAAACAGAAAGATTTCAAAAGGATAAAATATACACCAACAACGAAATGAACCTGCCCATGATCGAAAAATACTGCCTGATAAAACCGGAGGGCAAGAAGCTTCTCTCTCAAGCCGTAGATAAATTTCAGCTTAGTGCCCGTAGTTACATGAGAATAATCAAACTCAGTCGCACTATCGCCGACCTGGCAAATAATCAAGAGATAGAACTCACGGATATCGCCGAAGCCTTACAATATCGCGGGAGGTGGGGGTGATAATTTTACAAAATAAAATCTTGTCTATCTCCGACTTTGATTGAAGCTGCCAATACTTTAATAGCTATTTGACCATTTCCTAGATTCTTTACCAAGTAGATAAGAGAAGTGGTGTTTGAACCTAAAATCAATAAACCTTCTTCACTTTGGCTGGTAAGGATCCTCAACATATTCATAAAACTTGCCTGATCTCCTGGAATAGTTCCGGTACACCTAACAACCTTGATAGGTCTACCATCGGTTATTCTTGCCCATTCTTTCAATATCCGTTCGGCAAAACCGGAATCATGATAATTACCTCTTACAAAACCGGCATGATCTTTTGAACGCATGAACTCTTCAACCGCCGCCCTAGCCTCAGCAATTTGACTAGACGAGGTCACAGAAATTATTGTAAAAGGATCTTCGCCGGCAACAGCACCTATACCCTCTCCTTTAGCATGCAACGAAGATGGATTCATAATATCTGAAGTCATAAATCGCGGGTTTATCCCGCCGGCTTTTAACCTACGCCATGTACCTGAAGCCACCACTCTTGACTAAATGCAAGCTCAAGCCAACCCGGGGAATCGATCTCACGTTCTAATAGCAAATTAATAGCCCTTCTGTCGAGTTCAGCATAATGAGTTCTATCTGCCGTCTGATTATTTGTCATCTCTGCACGAAATATTTTCTGAATTTCTTCTCTACCTAGCTCAGTCCTATACATTGTCTTAATACAATAACACATATCTTGTTCCCGGTTACCTTTAGAAGAAAAGTACCTTACCATCTCCACAAAAGGATGCGGAAGTGTAGCAATCTCACTTGACTCAATACTAGTAAACATTCGTATCCAGTCCCTAAAATCTTGAGCAAATTCCGGTATTTGCATAATAGCTTCTACGAAGGACTTTCCAATTGATACATCTTCTTGTTTAGGTTGAAAATAGGTAGTCGGTCCAAATTTGATATTTCCCTCTTGCAACATATTTATTATACTTGCCTGAATACTATCAACCCTTATTTCTCTTAGCATTTTAATAAATTCATCTAAATGATCAAAAGATGCACCTTTGGAAATAATCATGCTAACAATCCTACCACCAATTTCTCTATCTTGATCAGAGGGTTTTATTCCCCCAGAGAGATCAAAATTTCCATTAGAGAGTAATCTGAGAAAACTTTTAAAATAGCTATTTTTTTCTTCCGGACTTAGCCTTTCAAGTAAAACCCTTCTTGAATTAATGTTTTTAATAATCTTGGAAATTATATCATCCATTCTTAAACCTTCATCATGTCGAAGGGAGTGACCCTCGGAGTGACCTCGAAAAAAAGAAATTGGCAGTACATCACCATAAAAGTTAGAAAGTAGTCTAGAGGCAGTCTCAATTGTTAAAGGTCTCCCGTCAGGAAGTCTACCTGATTCAAAAACCGGTAAAATAGCATTAAGAATTATTTCATATGACAAACCGCCGCCGTTTCTTAAAAGACTCATTAACTCATCCTTTCCGGAGATCAAAGCCTCTACTATCGCAGTATCTCTATTACCACCCTCAAAAGAACAAAATTGTTCCATAAATATTTATAATGAAATTGTAACTTATCAAGCAAATCTTATTCTATATATCACAAATTTGTATTTATTTCAAGAACACTCCTTAAATTGTTGATTTTTTTTGACGCAAAAACTATTTAAACAGTCAAATCAAAATCCCATAAAATAAAAAACCGACCCGAAAGCTACTGCACTGCAAACTCTCAAGTCGATTCAAAACGTACGGGAGTTATGCGTCATATACCTTTACAAAATTATCACTGTTTTTGATATCGCATGTCCACCAGGTTTGCCCTTCGACTAACCTTTGGTTCCACGACCCGTTTAGGGTGTAGAGCTTTGCCGCTTTGTGCTTAGCACCTGCGGAAGTGGCAAAATCAAGTTCTGTGTGCCAGCGGGTCACTCGCCCGTCTTTTCCACACAAAGCAATGTGCCATCTGATCATAACGGTCTCCCTTTTGCGCTGCGATCACGTGTCGCAGACTTTCTCATCATAGCACAGAGAGAGAGTTGTAAAGTCAGTCCGCATTCCGGAAAATTGCTCCAAATTAAACCGATTCAGGTTTACAATAAAACCACTCCGTTTACTCCTTTTGACTTTTTGACCTGAGCCACTCAAAGACTATCAGGTTCATCCAAATAAGCCCCCAACCAAAGAGAAAGTTTTCCAAGGGAGTGTGCCAGATAATAATTCCGGAGTATTGATTAGGGTCGTAGGGACCGACTATATAACTATCCAACCACCAGCGACCGTTGAGGTAGTTATCAACGATAAATTGTAAGATCGTAACTATAGATATGAATAAGTAAAATTTTTTGTTCCAAAGTAGCTTGGTTTTGAAGATAAAAACGTCCAGCAGAAAATCAATAAAAAGTGCCAAAAAGACCAAAAAAGTGTATTCCATAAGATTCTATTTTAAATAAAAAATATCTTTTACCAGCTGAGTTACTGAATCATATTTAGTCATGGTTACCCAGATAAAAAGGCAGGCATAAGGTATTAACCAAAAAAAGAGATACTCTTCCAAAGGCAAACCCAAAACTTTGTAATCCAAGTGATAGACTTCATTAAAAGCCCAGTGTCCTCTTTGCGTAACAAGAACATCCCAAATTATCCACGGAACCGAGACAATAAAAATACTTAACCAAGCAATTTTCAGATTTCCCTTAATCGGAGACCGGGGGTGGAAACTAAACAGAATCGGAAAAATCGAACTAATCAGTAAAACCAATAAATATTCAAACCCGTTAATCATAATAATAATAAAAGTTAAAGATGTCACAAAAAACCACAAAAAGTTACTACATAATTACGCAGTCTAATGAAACTAAAACTAAATAAAAATGCAGAAAAAGTCCAGGAATTTGTTTAATAATAAATAATGACTTGAAAAAAAATAAAAAGTAATTTTAGTTTTTATAGAAATTAACAAGGTCATCTCAAGAAAATATGACAGCAAAATCTAATCCAAAAAAACAACCTCAGAAAAGTCGAAAGGAATTAGACTCAAAAAAGAAAAAGAAGCAGGTAAAAAATCCCAAGAATGAAAAAGACCTGGAAAAGGTAGAATTACATGATAGCGTAAAAGAGCAAGAGCCTACGAAAGAAAAAGAGGTTGATAAAAATGAGAATGTGGATCAAAATTATTATGAGGAGTTGCATAGTCAAGATTACGCAATGTCTGATACACAAACAAACACACAAAACTTACCTCCCAAACCGGTTAAGCCAATTGGTTCACAGGCTTCAGCCGAGCAAAAGAGTGGAGTCAAACCCCAGACAAAAACAAAGAAAAAGGGAGGGTGGTTTAAGTATTTTACTTTTTTACTACTTGGCATTCTATTTATTTCTCTAACTCTGGGAACCAGTTATTTCTTAAGTTTGCAGGCAGAAGCCAAAGAATCAATTGAAGTTGCTGACAAGGCGGTTCAGCGAGCCAATTCCAAGGGTCTGCCTAATTCAGATAAATACTCTGAAAAAATCAAAAAACTGGAGCAAAAATCAAATAATACATACTTACTTAACGAACTTCAAGAAATAAGCCAGGAAGCGCAAGAAGTTAGTGAACGTGTAAACAATGAATACCTTGCTGTTTATGAAGAAAAAAAGAATACTCTAATCGAAGACGTAAATCAATTTGAAAAAGAGTTTGCCAGTTACGAAACAGTTCCTTTGCCCAGCCGTACAAGATATAAGGACTTTATCAAAGAAACCCGACAAATTCTGGATTCCGGACCGGAAGACATAACCACCTTGGAAAACTTGTTTACTCAATTAAAAAAGAATGAAAAGGATTTGGCTACAGAAGCAGACACTGTTCAAAAGAAACTCTTTTTGGAAAGCATTCAGGATTCCCTCGTCGAAGCTGACGAGTTGATCGCCTATTTTTCTTACGGATACGACGGAGGCTCCCAACTAAATAACCTCCAAGCTTACAAAAGCGGTGTAGTTGAAATCACAAACTCCAGCCTGGAATACGATGAGATGGTGGCCAAGTATGAAGAACAGGTTTTACCTAACATGGAAAAAGCAGTTGCCAGAAAAAATGAAATTGATGAAGAATATAAAAGACAAAGAAAGCTATGGATTCAGCAAGAAGCTGAAAGAAGAGCTGCTAACGGTCTGGGTCCGGCTCCGGCGGCACCTTTGGACCGGGAAAAATTGATCTATGTTGACATTGCCGGACAATACTTGTACGGGTATGACCAAGGAGAGTTAGTAGTTTCCAGCCCTGTAGTAACAGGTAAAACCGGATTTGAAACAGTTAGAGGAGAATATAAGATTTACACCAAAACTACCAATCAGAAGCTTATCTCTCCTTTTACTACGGACAAAAATGATCCTCTTTACTATGAAGTTATGGTTAATTATTGGATGCCTTTTTATTCCGGATATGGTCTTCATGACGCTACTTGGAGAGGATCTTTTGGAGGTGACCAATATATTTATAACGGAAGTCACGGATGTGTAAACATGCCTTTATGGCTTACTGAGTTTATCTGGAGCTGGGCGGAAATTGGTACTCCAGTATATGTGAACTAACGAATGTTAAATGTTGTTATTGGGAATAGAAACAAGTTGTGACGAAACATCTCTTGCTTTGATGCAAGGAAAGGAAGATCTCAATAGCAAAACATTTCTACAAAAAATAAATCAAGTAAAAGTTCTTAATTCTCTCATATCTTCCCAAATCAAAACACATCGGAGATACGGAGGTGTGGTTCCGGAAATCAGTGCCAGAGAACATTCCAAACAAATTCATTATTTATTCAAAAAACTGCTATCTGAAAAAACCGACAATGAATTACATAATATTTCAAATTTGGAACTGACAAAATCTGAATTAGAAACAGTATGTCGGATTGAAAAAATATTTGTTACTTCTGAACCCGGTTTGCTTTCCTCATTGAAAGTAGGTATAGAATTCTCCAAAACGTTATGTTTTTTTTTAGAGGATAAATTTCAAAAAACAGTGCCTGTAAAAAAGGTAAATCATCTACACGGCCATCTTCTTAGCTGTTTTTACCATCCAAGAGAAAAAAACAATCTTCTTGATGAAGAAATATTTCCCCATTTGCATTTACTGGTCAGTGGCGGAAATACTCAGCTAATTCTCCTAAATAACCCTCAAGAGTTTAGAATAATAGGCCAAACTCTGGATGATTCTGCAGGTGAAACTTTTGATAAAATCGGCAGAATGTTGGGGATTCCCTATCCCGGTGGAGTTTACATCTCCAAAATATCCGGACTTAATCAAGAAAACTTCTACAATTTACCTGTTGGCATGAGCAAAAACAGAAGACTGGATTTCTCGTATTCCGGACTTAAGACAGCAGTCAGGTATTTTATCCAAAAACAAAAAATCGAAGATTTGTCCTTTGAAAAAAAGCTTAATAGACTTGAGTTGAGTACATTACTTTCTAATGATACGAAACGGATCTCCAAATCACCAAAATTAGACTTTATTTATAGGACATGTGTTTCCAGCCAAACCGTCATAATCGAACAACTGATATCTAAAATTAAATTAGCAAAAATTGAGCATTCCCCGAATAGTATTGGAATATCAGGAGGAGTCTCCGCCAACGAACTTTTAAGAAAAAGGCTCAATGAGGAGTTTTCAGAAAAAAAGTTTTTAACCGAAAAAAACTTGACTGGAGATAATGCGGTCATGATAATCCTTGCCGGCATTCAAAAAATTACTGAATCCGAAGCAATATAAAATTACAAGAAACATATGAATAATCGACCCTTATTCCATAAAAAAAGTTGACAACAAAAGTCCATGAAGGTACAATTTATATAAATATATAACAAACATTTGCATTAGTATGACAAAAATAATTAAAGCTTTCGGCATTCTCGGTATTTTAGGGCTGGTTTTTAATGTTTTATTGGCAATTCCCGCTTTTGAATTTACACAAACTTTTACTTTAAATACTTACTCTCAAAATATACCAAGTCCCGATGAAATCTGCGGAGACGGCAACTGTGCGGATATTGTCGATGATGTAGGTGACGGTGAAGACGCCAGGGTAGGCGTACTTAACTCCATTATAGCTATAGGAGGCATACTTACATACATTGGAGTCGGTTTTGCCGTAGTTGCTTTGGTTATTGCCGGTTTACTCTACATATTCAACAGAGAGCAAGAAGGAAGAACCTTGTTGAAGCTTGTTTTCTATGGTTTGATTATCATAATTTTTGCTTATACCGCAGTAAGCCTGCTGGTTGCTTTCTTTAATGCTTTGTAAATATGCCCAACCTAAAAAATATTTGTAACACTTTCCTTATCCTTGCTACATCTTTTTCTTTGCTAGGCTTAGTTTTTACGCAACTCCATTTTCAAATTGATACCCAAACTCAGAGGCTACCGGGCCCCGATATTATATGCGGTGAAGAAGGTTGTAAAATTGGAGAAGGCGATTTAGATGGTGATAATCCTGAAGTTGCAATACTAAATATCATCATCGGCTTTGGAGGCATACTTACATACATTGGTGTCGGTTTTGCCGTAGTTGCTTTGGTTATTGCCGGTTTACTCTACATATTCAACAGAGAGCAAGAAGGAAGAACCTTGTTGAAGCTTGTTTTCTATGGTTTGATTATCATAATTTTTGCTTATACCGCAGTAAGCCTGCTGGTTGCTTTCTTTAATGCTTTGTAGTTCTTTCATTAACAAATATCCTGTTGACTAGATTATCTTTGATATCTATACCTAGCCTAAAAAGAAATATTCCATACCAGGAAAGCAGTTTGATGTCAGCGAGTCCAAAAATTAATATCTATAATTTCTTTCACGTTCCTCTGGTCAAATTCGGGGTGCATGTCTTTCTAATTATTGCCTTTTGGTTAAATATATATCATTTCTACAACTTATGGCGTGTAGAGGAAGGAATAACCCAAAAAGACGATGAAATTCAGAGAGTTAAAGAGTTTACGAGTCAAACAGGTTATTTTGAAAGCGACCTTTTTAGAGAGAAATACATTAAAGAAAGAAACTTCAAAAAAAAGGGTGAAATTGTCTTGGATACATCTCAGATTGACGGCACGGACACCAGACCAAATCCTAATTACATACCTGCTCCGGAAGTAGTTCAAGAAAGTAATTTGGATAAATGGGTCGATTGCTTTTTATCCACAGAGAAAGAATGTTTAGAAGATACTTCAGACTAAAAACTCAGAAACTGCCGTAAGAGATTCTTCATAACTGCTTACTCTTGTTCCCTGTTGATTTTTCATCCAGGTTAACTGCCTTTTAGCATACTTAGTATTCTCTCTTAAAAGAGCTTCAACCCATTCCTCTTTTGTTAAAAAACCCTTCAAATATAAATGTGTTAGTCTGTAATCAAGCCCTAAAGACCAAAATTTTGAATCCGATAATTCCTTGAGAGATTCTACTTCTTGCAATAAACCGGAATCTATTCTTTGAAAAACATTGGATTTAATGTTACTCTTGATTTCCAACCAGTCCTTCTTTAAGAGTAGAGCTTTCTTGTTCAAAAAACCTGGATAAACAATTTTTTTTCCTTTAATAAGGGATCTCTCGCTATAAAAAAACTTATCCTCTACCAACCAGGTTACCAGCCGTCTTGAATTAGCATAATCAGCGTCATTTAGAATTCTTTTATTCTGGTTGGCGGTATGATAAAGATCTTGAAGTTCTTGAAGATTTTTTTGTCTCAAATAAGCCTTATATGCATCGATTTTCATTTGCCATGGTTTATCTAACACCCAAAAATCATACTCTTTCAAAACTGCCTGCACGTACAAATTAGTGCCGCCGACTAAAATAACATTTTGAGGAACTTTTTTTGTAAAAAGACCAACAAAATCCTGAATAAATTGATTTAAGGAGAAAGAATTTAACGGGTCTACATAATCAATCAAAAAATGAGGACGATTTTTATAATAAAAAGCTTTCAGATTATTTTTGTTACACCATTTACCAAAAACTTTTCCTGTACCTATATTTAACTTTTTATATACTTGCCGGGAATCATAATTCACAATCCAGGTTTCAGGAAGTACTCCGGCTAGATCTACAGCCAGCTCAGACTTACCGCTGGAAGTAGGACCGATAATTGCAATTAAGTTCATTTTTCTATTTATCTATAACTTCAAAAAGATACCATTAATCCTAAATTAAGTCAAAGAAACTAATTACACAAACCAATCACCAAAACTTAATTCAGTAATACTTAATTGCACTTTACACTTACAATAACTTGAAAATCTGCCTAATAAAAACTCATAATTAAAAACTTAAAAGAGTTCTTGACAAAAAAAAAGCACATTAGTTTAATTGGCTGCATTCTTACACTAATTATTTCATCAAAAAGAAAAGAATTAAATTGAGCTAATATGCCGACAAAAAAACAGGTGAAAACTAAACAATCCAAGAAAAAAGAGGAAAAAACAGAATCAAAAAAAGATCTTAAAAAAACCGAAGCAAAAGAATCAAAAGACCAAACTATAACTAAATCACCCAAAGAACCTTCTAAAAAAGAAATATCAGTAGATACACCCGATGTTAAGTTAAAGATCAAAAACGACAATGTCGGCAAAACTATCCGCCAAAAAAAGACTAGCCCAATCCGAGATATATTTAGCAGTTTGGTTGGTGAAAAAAAAGAGTTAAGTAAATATTGGCAGGTTGTAGAAAAGATTGAAGCTCTGGATGAAGGAATTAGAGCCTTAACCGATGATCGGTTGAAAAATAAAACTAAAGAATTTAGAAAGCAACTGAAAGGTCTGGAAGGAAAAGAAATGGAGAAGAAGATCCTGGAAATTCTTCCCGAAGCTTTTGCAGTAGTTAGGGAAGCTGCTCACAGAACCATTGGCCAAAAACACTTTCCGGTACAATTAATCGGTGGAATGGTTTTGAATGACGGTAGGATTGCTGAAATGAAAACCGGAGAAGGAAAAACCCTGGCCTCTACTTTATCTGCTTACCTAAATGCCTTGCCGGAAAAAAACCAGGTGCATGTGGTAACTGTAAATGACTATCTAGCCAGAAGAGATGCCAGCTGGATGGGAGAAGTTTTTGACTATCTGGGTTTGACGACTTCAGTTATACAAAACCAGGCTTCTTTCTACTTTAAGTATGGTGCCGATGCAGATGAAGACGCCAGAAAAAAGAGAGAACTAAACTTGGTAGAAACCTGGGAAGACGGCACCTTGGATGATAAAAGATCGGTCTTGGATGTAGCCCACCTTGTAAAGTGTGAAAGAAAAAGAGCATATTGGGATGATGAAGAAAATAAACCCGTAGACATCGTATATGGAGTAAATTCAGAATTCGGTTTTGACTATTTAAGAGATAATATGGCCAACACCCCTCAAGAAGTCGTTCAAAAATCGGGACACTGCGTGGCTATTGTTGACGAAGTAGATTCCATCTTAATTGATGAGGCTAGAACTCCCTTGATCATCTCTTCTCAAGACACCGATGCTTCTGAAAAATACAGAAGTTTTGCCGACTTAGCCAAAAAAATGAATCCGGATACCGATTATACGGTGGACGAGAAAAGAAAAATAGTTCTGCTTTCGGAGCTGGGTATGGAGAAAGTAGAAAGAAACTTGGGAATTAAGAATTTGTACGGCTCGGAAGAAAATGTGGTCACCGTTCATCATCTGGACTTGGCATTAAAGGCCTTTGCCTTATTCAGAAAAGACAAGGAGTATGTTGTCAGAGACGGAGAAATAATTATAGTTGACGAGAATACCGGAAGACTGATGTTCGGCAGGAGATACAATCAAGGTCTTCACCAGGCAATAGAGGCGAAGGAAGGACTGAATGTAAAGCCGGAAAGTAAAACCGTAGCCAGTATTACGTTTCAAAACTATTTTCGTCTCTATGATAAGCTCTCGGGAATGACAGGAACAGCTGCTACCGAGTCGGAAGAACTATACAAAATCTATAAATTGTTAGTAGTAACAATCCCTACGAATAAACCGGTAGTTAGAGAAGATTTAGTAGACAGGGTCTTTAAGAATGAAACGGGTAAATTCCAAGCCATCGCCAAAGACGTCAAGAAAATACATGAAACCGGCCAGCCCATCCTAATCGGAACCACCTCTATTGAAAAGAATCAACTTTTGGGTGAGAATTTAAAAAAGATAGGTGTCCCTTATTCTACACTTAACGCAAAAAACCACGAACATGAAGCTCAAATTATTTCCCAAGCCGGGATAAAAGGAGCTGTGACTTTAGCTACTAACATTGCAGGTCGTGGTGTTGATATTAAGCTTGGAGGGGAAATACCGGAAAATCCTGATAAAATCAGCGAATGGAAGAAAGATCATGAAGAAGTAAAAAAATTGGGAGGGTTATTCGTAATAGGTACTGAAAGACATGAAAGTCGTAGAATTGATAACCAGTTAAGAGGAAGGTCAGGAAGACAAGGAGACCCGGGAAAAAGTCAATTTTATATCTCTTTGGAAGACTATATCTTGAGAGTGTTCGGCGGGGATAAAGTTAGTTATTTCAGTATCTTACCCATTCCGGACGACGAACCGATTCAAAATCAAATGCTTTCAAAACTAATTGAAGAAGCACAAAAGAAAATTGAGGGTCAAAATTACGATATTCGTAAGCATGTAACCGACTACGATGACGTAATTAATAAACAAAGAAGTGTAATCTATACCAGAAGAAAAAAAGTTTTAATGAACGAAGGGTTTGACTGGAAAGTAGAAACAAAAAAAGCTGTCTACAGAGAAGTTCTCAGAATTCTTAAACAGGTAGAAAAACCTACTAACAGAAAAGAAGGCGTTAATAAAGATCAGTTAAAAAAAGCAAGTGGTGACTTAAAAGAAATCTTACCCCTAAAAGATTTTGACACTGATGTTTTAAAAGTTTATATGCAAGATAATAACTTTAGATATGAAGAAATCGCCGCCGATTATACTGACAAGTTAAACAATCAGCTAAATACCAGATGGGAAATTTACCAAGAAAATATTCAGGCAGCCCTTACAAGATTTGTCTTTTTACGTGCCATTGATCTACTTTGGACTGAACACTTGGTAACCATTGATCATCTTAACGACTCGGTAAGACTAAGAGGTTATTCTCAAAAGGATCCTCTTACTGAATTTAAACAAGAAGGCATGAATATATTTATCTCTTTGCTTGAAGAGATTGATAAGGAAGTAGCTAATACCATTTTCAAAGTCACTCCGGAATTAGTACCAAGCGGTATCCTTAAAAGTTAATCTTAAAAAGTAAATACTTATTGAAAAAACTATGACAAAAACATATTTTGGCAAAACAAGGTTAATAACCTTTTTGGGAATTTTATCATTAGTTTTAACCGGATTATTTAATATTGAAACCCTTAGTCAACAAACTACTTCCAACTCCATTGGTTTGTATTTTCCATATGTCCAAAAGGACGGCATCAGACAACCTACTACCAGGATTTCCCGGAATCACTATCAATTTAACGGTGAGTTATCTAGAGAAAGTGAAATTAGGTATGCTTGGAAAGGAGTTGACTTGGATCTTAAGTACAAAGCTAATCCTGTCAGAGGGGGTGGTTTCCTAAAAATCTTTAAAAATGACGACTCTATTCCGGAGAATCTAATCTTGGAATACGGTTCCAGCCCTCTCCCCGTGAATTTATTGGCTGATAGCCTCTCAAACGGAGAAAACAATCTGCTTTTTGTTTATGTTAACAGTCTAAGCCCTAATCAAAGCGACACCAAAGTATTATTCACTTTCAACTTTCAAGGAAACAACGAACAGCCTCCTGAAGAAAATAAACAAGAACCCTCGTTGGAAGCAATTTCCCCTGACCCCGGTTCCATTTTTTACGGAGGAGTAGAAAAGGAAATAGTACTCAAAGTAGACAACTTTAATATACAAGAGGGAGAGTCTGAAGACCAGAATACAGGAAAAGTGAATGTGTATTACAACAAAGTAGACAAAGCAAATTTTTTAGGAACCTTTAGCAATAGCATAACTGAAGGAGAAGCTACCCTTGTCAAGATTAGCAGCAACGAATTAAAAATGGATTCAATTCCTGACAGTGAGGAAAACAAGCTTATCTTTTCATTAGTTAACCCAAACGGAGACCCTTTAAACATTAATGCGGAATTGCCTATCAAAACCAACTACGGAAATAGCTTGGATTTAGGAACACCCGCAATCAATATCGTTAACCCTACGGAAACCGAGAATATACCAACGGTAAACGGCGACTTTAGATTTATTTTGGATGTAAAAAATTTTAACCTTCTCAAGGAAGAAGAGAACAATGCCGAGAACGAACCGAACACAGGTTTTATTCAAGTTAGAATAGACGGAGCTCTGGTTAACAAAGAAAATGAATTTACCGAGACTTCTTTTACTCTTAATGATTTCGGGATTGATCTAAGCGAACTAGATAAGGCAGAAATTGAAGTAAAGCTGGTTAACAAAGATTATACCGACCTCGAACCACCCGTAAAAGACACTGTTACCGTAAATGTAGAGGCAGAGGAAGAAGGGCAAGAGAATATCGGAACAGTGGAAAATAACAACTGGCGAATTATTATTGTTATTATAACAGTAGTTCTGGTTATCGGTGGTATTTCAATTTTAATTACAAAGGGATAATAATATTATAACTACATTTAAAGAGTGCAAAAAATATTTAATCCTCTGACTTAAACTTATTGAAATTAGTTTTTTAAAACGGTAAGATTAACGCAAAATATCTTTTTTTCAGTCAGACAAATTACACCCAAATCAACTCCAAATTTGACTTGTTAGTTCGGAGTTATTCCGCGTAATTTATAGCTAAACCACATTAAAACTAGGCATTTCCAGATTTCATTCGGTCAATCGCCATGTTGTCACCCTGAATTTATTTCAGGATCCCTTATCGTCATAGAGGTGCCGAAACAAGTTCGCCGTAACAAGTTTTGTATAGGCTATGTTCGAATTGACTATACCACAAATAGTAGGTGAGAATCCTAAAAGGGTAAAATTTGAAGTAAGCTTGGATATATATTTAAATTCCGGAATAGTTAACCATTTGCCATTTTGTCACAAATCTTATACAGATAACACTATAAAGGCAAAGACGGTATGGGTGTAAGGATCTCCGAAGAAGAATGGAATTACTGGTTTGACAGAGTTTACGCTTATTTTTACCGCCGAGTTGGGAACAGAGAAGATGTTGAGGATTTGAGTTATTCGACTTTGGAGGACTTTTTTTTAAAGGATAAGAAAATTGATAACCCGCAGGCTTTTCTTTGGGGAATCGCCAGAAACAAGATGAGAGAGTATATCCGCAGTAAAAAAAGAAACCCTGTAAGTATAGATGACAAAGATAGCTTAAATGAACCAAAATATACCAAACCGGAAGAAATAAGCGAATATTATTTGGAAAAAATAGATACTCTTAAAGATTGCATCAAAAAAGAACTAAAAGAAACGGACCAAAAAATTATTGAATTAAATATCCTTCATGATTTTAGCAGTAAAGAAGTAGCTGAAAAACTAGGCACAACCCCGGAGAATGTTAGACAAAGACTCTCCCGAAGTCTCAAAAAATTAAGACAAAAATGCAAAGAAATCTGGTACTATTAAATATCTATGTTAACAAGAGTTTTTAATATTTTGATTATTATTATTATGCTACAAATACAAGTTAATCAGCCAAGAGCCCTTTCTGTTCAAACTCAAGGGAAAGATATCAGCAGAACAGGGCTTGTGGAATTGGCCAATAAACATCAAATCGTTTTTCAGGGTTCTATCGAATCGGCAGAAAAAAACGCCTCCGGTAGATGCAAAATAGAAATTAGAATAGAGGAAACGCTCAAAGGCAACTTTTACAATCGTTATCGACTCAAGCCCAGTACCCGAGAAAGTGATTATAAGTACTGCAAAGAAGACTACAAACCGCAAGTTATTGTAGTTGATAGACCGATCAAGCCACAAGATTCCGACGACTCGGCTATTTACCTTTTTGATCAAGAATCCTGGGAACTTTTGAAAAAAACTCAATTCAAAGAAGAAAAACAGGATGAAGTTCCTTGGTTTCTCAGTAGTGATTTTTTGGCTCTTATAGTAATTTTATGCCTCTTTGGAGTATTTTCTTACTATATCAGAACTTCAAATACCGTTATCTCATACAATCAAACAAAACTTAAAAAAGATAGAGTTAATCAAGACGAAAGTAATATTTCAAAAAAGAAACAATAATCTACTTGGTCTATGTTTAGAAAAATATTTGGTAAAAAAACAACAGAAGAAGTAAATCCGGATCTACTAACCGAACTGATTAAGCAAGATAGTAAGTATCTAAAATCAAGGAAAAATTATTTTGAGAAATTCAGAAAAAAATACCCTCCCCCTACTCTTCGTTATAAAATACTTGGAGGATCAAGATATATTCCCAAGTGGTTTCTTTTTGAAAAAAAACGACACGTCCTTCCTTTTGCTGCAATTTTGATATTTTTTGCTTTGACTGTACCCACTACAGCCGGGCTGGAATACGGACTCCCTCATAATTCTACTCTTAAACCTAGCAATCTAATAATTCAAAACACCAAAGACGATAACATCGCCGCTCAACCACTAAAAGAGCAAAATGAAACTTCTGAAGAAATAATCATCGAAGAAAAAAAGACTGTCGAAGAATTAACTGTTAATGAGCCCCGGGAGTTAAACGATATTCCTGAAAATCAAAATGAAAAAGATATTTCAGAGGAAGCAAATCTTGCTCAAGAAAAAAAACTCGAAAAAAATCAAGAAAATCAAACTAACACCGAAAAAAAGGTGGCTGAAATAGTTAACTTCTGTGATCTAAAAATAGAAATATCTCCTGCGATAAATCGAAATAATCACCAAACAAAAATTATCGATTTAACAAATCCGAAGGAAATAGATCTGGACCCTTCGGTAAAGTATCTTTCCGGAATTAAAATTGATGATCAAAAGACAATTGCCTGTTATGATAATTCTGCAAACTTAAATATTGAAGAAGCCTTTTTAGGTCTAGACGACCAGAATTTACTTGAAAAGCAAAGAATCAAACATGAAGGGGATGTTGCACCCGATTTCCTTTCTAACCTCTATACTTTAAACCAAATTGAAAAAAGATCAATTTATTATATAAGTTATTCAGAAGAAAAGATAACAATATATAACTTTTACCCCCTAGACCTTCCTGCAAATATTCAAATTAAAAATAATACTGGCTCATCCTAAAAAGTTGAGATATAATTAAGACAGATATAAAAATTTGAATTTTTTAGAAAAATCTGATATAAACAACTAACATTTTTTACAACTTTCAATGGGAGAAAAACAACAAAATCAAGACAATTCCAACGATATTCAGCTAAACATTAGACCTGACATATGCTATTTCGGCTTGGCCAACCTTAGAGGTAAGACCAAACCTTTCGGACTGTTGGAAGATGACAGACGAAAACATTTGTATATCTTGGGAAAAACAGGGATGGGTAAGAGCACCTTGTTACAAAACATGATTCTACAGGATATCTATAATGGTTTTGGCGTCTGCTTTTTGGATCCGCACGGTGACTCAGCCGAGTATATTTTGGACAGAATACCGGAATATAGACATCAAGACATTGTTTACTTCAACCCGGGAGACACCGACCACCCGTTTGGTTTTAACATGCTCGAAGCAAAAAGAGGCGAAGAACCGCATTTAATTGTTTCGGGCATGATGGCGGTTTTTAACCACATTTGGGCAGGAATGTGGTCAGCTAGAATGGAATATATTTTAACAAATACATTATTAGCTTTATTGGAAACTCCGGGAAGCACCTTACTTGGAGTGGTTAGGATGCTTACTGATAACGATTACCGTGACAAGATCGTTAGGAACGTTCAAGACCCGATGGTAAAAAACTTCTGGAAGAAAGAGTTTGCCGGTTTTAATGATCGATACAGACAAGAAGCCATTGCCCCTGTACTTAACAAAATCGGACAATTTTTCTCAACTGACCTAACCAGAAATATTCTCGGACAGGTCAAGAGTACTATTGACTTTCGAGATATTATGGATAAGAAAAAAATATTAATAGTAAATCTTTCCAAAGGTAAACTGGGCGAAGACAACTCTGCCTTGCTGGGAAGTCTGATTAACACCAAGCTCCAGGTTGCAGCCATGAGTAGAGTAGATATACCGGAATCCGAAAGAAACGATTTTTATCTCTACGTAGACGAGTTTCAAAATTTTACTACTGACGTATTTGCTACAATTCTTTCAGAAGCCAGAAAATATAGGCTTAATTTGACCTTAGCTCACCAATACATCGCTCAACTAACTGAATCCGGTAGTGAAAAAATCAAAAACGCAGTGTTCGGAAACGTAGGTTCAATTATCACTTTCAGAGTCGGTTCCGACGACACGGAAATCTTGGAAAAAGAATTTAGACCTGTTTTTGCCTTAGAAGATCTGATTGGCCTGAATAAGTACCAGATTACGGTAAAAATGTCTATTAGGGGCAAATCATCCAACCCCTTTTTAGCCAGTACCTTACCTCCGATCTTTGACGAATACGGTGGACAGTCAGCCATAGCAATGAACAGCTCCAGATCTAAGTACGGAAGACACAAAGAGATTGTTAAAACGCAAATTAACAACTGGTTAAACGATAGAATAAGTGAGGAAGATCTCTTACAAGGAAAAGCTGAACCTGATCATTACAATGAACCGCAAACTCCCTTAAGTAAAAGTCAAAAGAAAAAGAAAAAGAAAAAGAATTCTTACCTACCTACATTAACTGAAAACCAAAATAGTTACGGAGCAGGACAAGTAGAAGCCAAAACCTCAGAAATTCAAAACTCTCCGAACGGTCAAAATAATCTCCAGAGTTCACCTCACGAAGATGGGGGGTTTCATCAAACTAATCAAAACATTATTTATGAAAATAATCCGAGCACAGGTTCCGTTGTTCAGGGAAATTTTGCACTCTCCGGTCAAAATACCGGCCGAATTCAACTTCCTTCACGCCCTCAAAGCAGAGCTACACTTAGATTACCTCCAACTCAAAAACCCATCAAAAACCCACTTCTTGTACAAAAGCTAAACGCTCTAAAGCAGAATTTTCCAGGTCAAAACAGAATCCCTGCAGAACCCGATTATTCGAACGCTTCAATTCAAAATCTGGTTAACGAACCGCAGAATAAGCAATTTACAGGCATTCACGGCCCATTACCTACTCCCACATCAAGACCCATACAAACTGAAGAAAATCAAAAGCAGCAGGCATTTGCTTCTATACCTAACCCATTTGATTACAATATAAAATTAAACCATATTCCGGGAAAAATTAATCAACCGAAAATTAAAAATGATAACGATGAATCCGACAATTTCTTTGGCTTGCCGGATAATTAGGAAATATGTTATCAAGTGATCTACTTTAAATACCAACCGGATAATACTTTTACAGTAAATATTAATAAAGCATTACTTACTTTACCGAAAACTCCCGGTGTATTTGAAGCAGAAATCCTCTTGGCAGAAAGATTGCAAATCAGTTTCTCACGAGAATTAAAAGAATCGTCAAAAGCAAGTTTTTTATAAATTTGCAAATAGGAAGGATTATCCTTTAAATTTTTTAATTTTGCATCTTGATCTTCAAAGTCTTGCCTACACATATGAGTATCGACGTCAATCTCTGTGAACTTTAACTTTTTATGTTGTCTTCTTAGAGCAATGTGGATTTGAGATATAAAACTAAGACTTAATAAATAAAAATCAGATACATTGAACTCTACTATTTCTATAAGCTCTCTGTTTATTATAAGATGCTCCAGCGGAAGGCTGGCTAAACATATTTCAGAAATAAAATCTACTCTACTTCTTCTATAGTTGATATAGGGCCTTTTTAAGTATTTCATTTTGCTGCCCCCTAAGGTAGTTTGGTAGGCAAAGTGACCTTTCACCGGAATTTCCGTAAAGGGAATACTGTCTTTCAGGTAGAATAACGAGTTTGACCATTCTTTCTCTTTTTTATGCAACTCTCTCTCGACTTCTGCCAAATGGGAATATAAAAAATGATTGTTGCCGTCTAAAAAAATTACGAACCGCCCCTTTGCTTGAGTCATTATATATTCTCTCAATGGCTGAAAGTCAGACTTGGAAGGCAGTTTCCGCCAAATAAACCTTTTATCTACATGACAAAGTTTTTCGTAAGTAGACCATAGTTCGTACTCATCCTTGTTATGAAGAGTATCAGCAACACAAATAACGTGTACTTCAAAATTTTGATATGTCTGTTGTAACAAAGAATTTAAACACCTGTCAAAAAATTGCCGAGGCTTGTTAACCGGAATAATGATTGAAAAAAATGGACCGGAAATTTGATTCATATTTTTTATTTTTGACAAGCTAGGTAACAAGCTAAATTGACTGGAATTTACTTTTCCATTATGAATCTATTTTACATTCTAAGCAAGTTTAGTATTTAAAAAATGTTTAGCAAGAAGTTTGGTCTAAATTTAATCGGGCAGGTGTCTATAAAATTTTTGGCAATTGCTCTTGGAATATATACCACCAGATGGTTAATTACTAATCTTTCTCCGGAAACTTTTGAAACCTACAATCTAATCCTCGGATATAACGCTGTAATCCTCTCACTAGTCAACTTCGGCCTACCTTTATTAGTACAAAAATATTATACAAATACCCAAGACAGCTCAAAGATAAAAGATTTTTGGACGACATTTGGAGTTTTGAGAATCATCACCTACTTTGCTGGACTGGCCTTCATTTTCCTGACTTTTCCGCTATCACAAACAAATGAATTAGGTTACATAATTGGTATTTTTACAGCCCAATATATATTAATTGCTGACTTAAACTATCGTTCGGTTTGTGACTCTAAAGGTCGAAGCTGGCAATTTAGCACTACCGACTTTATAGGAAAACTTTTACTTGTAATTCTCCTCCTATCTTTTTCGGTTATTAACTTTTGGGAGAAAATTGTGCCTCTGGAGTTTTTCATTTTAAGCAGTATTTTTTCATATCTCGTAAGCTTAGCTATTGATGCTTATTGGCAAAGAGAATATACCGGACTTGGAAGGTTTGATTTGCAAATCTTTAGGGAGAATTTAAAACCGATTTTCTATCTTTTCTTGTCAACTTCTCTGGTAGGTTTTTATCTAATGACTGACCGAATTTTTTTGAAATATTTTGGCTATGACGAATTTGTAGTTAACGGCTACTCTAATGCTTTTAAAATATTTGACCTGGTAGCAGTAGTTCCAGGTTTAACTATGCCGGCTATTGCCAGTTTGGTCAAAGGAAAAATCGATACAAACCAGCCTAATATGACCACCGGATTTTCTACTAAACTCCCCGGATTTTCAAAAAAAATTAAGAACACTTTTTCCAATAAGCAAATAATTCTTTTGGAATGGACTATAATAAGCTTATTACTGGGACTCTTTTTATCAATTACAATTCTTATTTTTGATCCGATTATAATACAAGTTCTCGACCCCAATCTCAAATACCCACTTACCTTTGACGCACTAAGCATTATGGCCCTAGGTATGATTCCGATGGCCCCGATAATTTTTTTAGCAAATTTATTGGTTTTCCTACACGGGGAAAAATTTGATCTATTAGTAGTAGCTGTCACCAGCTCTCTCTCAATACTGATGTATTTTTTAATAATTCCGGAATTTGGGTTGGTTGGAGCTTCTTGGTTGAGAGTAGGTATTTTGAGTTTGGATATCTGCTTGAAGTTTTTCTTTGTTTACAAATTGACCGGTAAATTGGCTTAAAATTCCTTCAAAACCATGAGAATACATATGAAAGTTAAAAAGGTAAATAAATTGAAACTTAATTAAATCAAAAGACTTATGTTAAAGAAGTAAGCAACCTACTAAAAAAACATTTATCAAGGCATAAAAAACCTATTTAACTAAAAATTAGAACGTGTATTTGAGAATAGCAACTAGAAGATTAAAGTCCTATGTAGCTGTTCTTTTGCTGACTTCTCCGACATTTTCTCCCTTATAGCAAGTTGCTGCTTGGCAAGTTCTTTTTTTTGCGAGATGCTAAAGGCTTGATATTTTGTTAAGAACTCTTTCAAGGACTCTATATTTGGTTGAAATGAAAGCAAAGAAGAAAGAAGCGGATCGCTAAGACCCTCTTTATAGGTTGATGCAACTAAAGAATCAGAATTCATCAAAACGTTAATTAAGCTGGTCCTTCTTAGAGTCACAAAGTCCTTGAATGGAAAAATAGCTAACTCTACCCGGGATAAAACATCTCGGAACTTTGAAGAATTGGGGTCAATATCACCGTAGACTGTAACACTTTGCGACAAATTACCCTGTAACATTATTTTATGGCATTTTTCTTGATAATCCTTGATTTCAGGAGCATTAGAATAATTAAGCAGAAGTCGAAAATCACTTAAAAGATGTAAATGAAAGGGCGGTTTAAAATCTACAAGTGCAGATAAGAGAAGGTCTAAGCCTTTAGGGGGTTGAATGTATCCGTGAAAAGCCAAGTGTAATTTTCTCTCATTAAAACCGGGTATTTTAAATTTTTTTTTGGAAGACTGAGTAATAAAGAAAGTATTCGACTTTTCTGAAAGACACTTCTTTAGAAGAAATTGATTAAAAAATTTGCAAGCAGACTCCATCTGATTTTGATCGGAAAAGAGAACTTTATCCGCCAAGAGAATAGGTAAAACCATTCTCAACTTACCCTTCATAGTAAACCCTTCAAATTCATGAATAGTGACTGTAACCTTGATTTTATTAAACCCAAACTTAGCTACTAAAGGAAAAAAAGCGTCCCAATAATTCTTTCCGAAAGTTTGATACTGAAAATTAATAATTTGAGGTTTAAATTCTCGAACAGAGGAATAAATATCATTTAGGCCAAAGCTCAACAAACTTCCTCTAACAATTTTTACTTTTATTTGCGTGGCTTGGGGGTTAATTTCTTTTTGAATATTGTTGGTTAAATACAATACTTCCTCCCCTTTTTCTTGTAAAACAGCAACTAATTTGCCGGTTAATCTGCCGATACCGCAGTAAGTAGGTGCCACACTACCTGAAACCATCAAATATTTCATATGACTAACTATTTTAGACTCTGCCAAGAAAGAGCACTTTGGTCAAATAGTACAAATTCAAATTGACAGCTCTACAAGATTTCGCTATCCTTAAGTCTATGTTAGACGAATACATTCAGCCGATTTTAGAGGACAAGCGTAAGCTGGTAGTGGCAATTACAGTAATATTAGTAATTACTCTAGGATTTTTGGTAATCATCTGGCCCAGAAATGAGAGTCCCGATACCCCTCCCAGTCAATCAAATTCTCCTGCCTCCATTAAGGCCGAATTGGTATGGTGGAATCCCAACTTCGGTCCGGAGGTTTACAACGAGATTATTGAAGATTTTCGAAGTGAATATAAGAACGTGCAAATTAAAGTAGTCAAAAAGGACTATGACGATGAGTATTATAAGTCTTTAATTCAAGAAATTGCCAGAGATTCAGGTCCTGACATTTTTTCTATTCGAAATGATGACCTACCTGCTTACAAAGAGTTTATGTCACCTATCTCTTTTTTCACCGGTGAGAGACTCACTCAGTATAAAACTGACTTTACCGACTTTGCTATCCGGGACACCACAGAAAGGGATTCTGTTTATGGCGTTACCTCATATATCGATAACTTACAACTTTATTACAATAAAGAGATGCTTTCCAGAGAAGGAATCGCCTTACCTCCAAAAACTTGGAATGACCTTGAAAAACAATTAAAACCTCTAAATGAAAGGGATTCTGAAGAAGATGTATTTGAAAGAAGTGCTATTTCTTTAGGAACCGGCAACCTAAGTCCAAATTCATACAATAATACTAATATTGCCTACATGGAAGATATCTTACCTATGTTGATTTTTCAAAAAAACGGACAGATATACGATTATCGGACTGAAGGCTCAGCGATTGAGAGCAGTCCGAATAGTAATTTTTACGAGGCTTTAGATTTTTATTTAAGTTTTGCCAACCCGTCGAACACGAATTATAGTTGGAACAACGAACAGGAAGACAATATCACCGCCTTTGCCCAAGAAGAATTAGCTTACATGATAGGTTATAAAAAGACCGAAGAAATGCTTTTGGAACAAAACCCGATATTAGATTACGGAGTTACCGAAATTCCTCAATTTAACGAAGATAACCCAAAGACATATGGATACTTTTTTATGGACGGAATAAATAAAAATATCGAAAATGACAACAATAAAAAAATTGCTGCCGAAGCTTTCCTCTACTATCTTTCTCTACCTGAAACGCAAAAAAAATTTGCTGAAAAAACTGACTTACCGGGGGCTAGAAAAGACATTTTACAGGAACAGCGCGGTCAGGATGAAAAGTTGAGAGTTTTTTCTCTAGGTGCCTTAAACGCTGATAATTATTACAAACCAGACGTAGAAGCTTCAGAAAAAATGTGGCAAGAAATGTTTTATAAAATTCACTTTGAAACAGGAAAATTCTCCACCGGCAACACTCCTTCTAGAGAAGATGCCTTAAAAAACTTGTTACAGGATCTATCCCAACAATATCAAGCAATTTTAAAAGAGGATCCGACTCTTAGAGGTTAACTGCCTCAGTAATTATATTAAACTTTGAGCAACAAATAATTCAAAAAGGTTACCTTAACTTAAGAAGTATTTCTTTTAAAAAAGAGCTTCAGCTTGCAAGTTGGATGCCTTATCTTTTTCCAGGTCTTTTAATAAACTGGTGAATCTGTACTTTTCAAAGATTAAGGAGCCTTTTTGCAAGTCGAATGATTCAGATACTTTATCTAATTTAGGGATAAATTGCAACTTTGAAAGTTTATAGGTTTGCAATATTTGATCCTGATTTTGAGTTATTTTGGATAGTAAATTATGATTCTTGCTGTCCGACAAATACACTTTTGCAGTGTCTTTATATTTTTCGTAATATGAACAATGAGCAAATTCTTCTATAGGTAAATTCAAAGAATTAAAAAGATTATACAGACCTCCTACTTCGCTAAGAATCTTCACTGCAGTCTTAGGGCCGATCCCCGGAACCCCCTTTAAGTTGTCTGAAGAATCTCCGACAATCGCTTTGTAGTCCAACCATTGAATGGTATCTAATGAATACTTTTCTTTAAAATTTATTTGCCTAAACGTTTCCAATTTTTGCTTGAAGCTATTGTTCTTGATGAAAGTGACTTCAGGATAAACCAACAACTGATACAGGTCTCTATCAGAAGAAAATATCAAGACCTCTTCTGACTTAATCTCTTTTTTCTTTTGATTTTGAACTATGGCCACCGGAAATTCGGGAGAAGAATTGTCTTTGTTAAAAAGCTCGCTTCCGCTTGGTATACTTTCATCGTCTTTGACGTACGCAGGCAGTAAGAGTTGATTAGTTAGAGTAAAAATTATATCATCAGCCTCATAACCCGGATAAATATAGTAATTATCAGTAACTGACTGACACCAATCATAGATTAAGGGTATCTGAGACTTCATCTTATCTTCGATTTCCGGCCTACCTGCTTTGTAATCTTTTAGTATTTTGTGTCTCCAGGTTGGTTTAGGTGTGTCACAGGTGAAAGCAATCCTATCAGGTTGATACTCTTTTTTTAAGGATAGAACAGCTTTACAGAAACCAAATAGTGCTCCTACAGGCTGTTCCCCCACACTTAAATCAGGATAGGCAAAATAAGATCGATAAATTAGATAAGAGGTATCAATTAGCAATGTCTTCATTTTATGAGAATTTCTTTGCTTATAGATAATTATATTTATTTCTAAACTCAACGGAATCTTTAGAAATGTCAAAATATTACCTCAAAGTAATCAAACAATCAGAAATATTTGACTGATGCCTCTTAAATGCTTTTTTTAGTATTTGTTTACTTGCTTACAGGGACGATCCTAAATTATAAAGTAATTTAACCATATCTTGACATTTTTTGATTCAAAAGGAATTTTTGATAATTTGACTAATCATTATAACTACGGTGTAAGTATTATATGTCTGAAAGCGGTAACTCAAGCAAAAGTATCAGCGAGGAAATGAAGAAGGAGATGAGGAAAAGAAAGGACTTTGCCAACAACCCTTTGCTGGAAATTGTTTTTTCCTTAATTCAATTTGTGGGGGCCTATATTTCCGGCTCCGTAATACTTTTTGCAGGCGCTTTTCCGATCTTTATTATCAATTTTAATAGATTTATCTCTCAAAAGATTTTAAACTCTTCAAAAGCAACAAAAGAGACCGAGTTATATCTCTACATATTTAAATGGATAACCTTAACCACCGGCACAGTTATACTTATACTATCATCTACTGTCGATTTACTTGGTCAAAACATTCTTAATTACAACCATAATTTGACTTCTCTTTTTGCCGTTTTGGGAATTCTGTATAATATTTACCGCGAGTATTCCAAGGGTGAAACAGGGATAAACCTACTTAAGGCTACCCTTTCATCTTCATGGTTTTGGGTAACTGCCTTAATTACGGGACTAATACCATATTTATATAGCAATTTCTCTTTTGATCCTATTTTTACAATAGTAATCTCCGGATACATACTCTTGACTGTAGTGCAGGAAATACCTGAAAAAATTACAAACACCCTTGATAACCTTGCCGGAGAACTGGAAAAAGACTACAGTCCGGATATTGACTTAGAAAAAATAAAACCAAAAATCAAGGCCCTTGACCAAGTAATTGACGTTAAGGATTTATCTGCCTGGTTAGATGAAAAACATGAATTAATATTTACGTGCCATGTAGTCATTAAGGATACGAGTTCTCAAGAGAGTATTTATGTCACCAAAGTGAAGACCAAAAGTATTCTCAAACAGCACGGAGCAAAAAATTCGGTAGTAGAAACTGTTTACAAAAGTGAACAAGCAATATAATAATGTTTTTTAAAAAACTAGTGGTATAATAATTTTTGTTATCTTCAACTTTACCCCTAAGTAAATAAAAAACCATTTTTTTACAGATCACAAATACCATATATAGGATTTGATTAAAAAAAATAACCTGCATATCTTGAAAATTTGTAGTCGTTTTTTCCCATAAAATAAATTGTTATTGACAAATCTTACAGGATGTTGTTTAGTGATATTTACTCCATTTTCTCTAAAGAAAATACAGAAGATCGGTATCAAAGCAAATATAAAATAATTTTTCGATGGCAGCAACTCAAGATTACTGGCCGTTAGTATTAGAAGTGCTAAAAGAACAAATAACACCAAGTAACTTTAAGGCTTGGTTTAGCAGGCTTAGTTTTGTTGAGACTACAAATCACGGAAGAAAAATTGTTTTGGGTGTTCCTTCTTCCTTTAATAAGAATTACATCGAGACCAAATTTAAAAATCAACTAAAAGAAGCGATTGGAAAATATTACCCTCAAGTGATTCATATTGATTATCAAATCCAAAAAATTGAAGAAGATCTGGATCAAAACAGCTTTGAACAAGAAGAAATTATTTCTTCAGAGACAGATACCGACTCCGGCGCCTCAAAACCCTTAGATTCCTCAGACGGACTAGAGAAAATATCTACCTACCTACCCAAAAAAAATTTGAATAACTTGAATCCCAAATATACTTTTGAAAATTTTGTGGTTACAGCTAATAATGAATTAGCAGCAAATGTAGCTCAGAGCATAGTTGAAGAACCGGGAACTCTGTATAACCCTGTTTTTATTTATAGTGGTGTCGGACTGGGGAAAACCCACCTTTTGCAGAGTGTGGGACAAAAAGCTTTGGAAAAAAAACCCGGCTATAATATCAAATATGTACCTTCGGAAACTTTTGTAAATCAATATATTCTTTCTATTCAGAAAAAGGAAGTAGCCAAATTTAGAGAATATTATAGTGCAATTGATTTGCTGCTCATTGACGACATTCAGTTTATTGCCGGAAAAGAAGCCACTCAAGAAATATTTTTCCACATTTTTAATGAACTCCACCAACAAAATAAACAGATTATTCTTACTTCAGATAAAGAACCGTCAACTCTAAACGGAATTGAAGAAAGACTTATTTCCAGATTCAGTTGGGGCATGGTGGTGGATATTTCCAAACCTGACTTGGAAGACAGAATGGCAATCCTCCAAGATAAAACCGAAAGAATGCAGCTCAAACTCCAAGAATATCAAATCACCGAGATCGCCAAAAAAGTAGACTCAAATGTCAGAGACTTGGAGGGCGTGTTGAATAAAATTCAGGCCAGAGTTAGACTTATGCCTGATAAACCTTTTACAGATCAGGATTTGATGAAAATATTAGGAAATGAAGAAGCCAGAATCGAATTAACTAAAGTAAACTCAAGCATCGCTAGCCCCGATTTAATTCTTCAGGCAGTGTGTAAGCTTTTTAGCCTCAACAAACAAGAATTGCTTGGTAACGGAAGACAAAAAAACGTAGCTCTTGCCAGACAGATCGCTATGTGGCTATACAAAAATGAACTGGAATTTAGTTATCCATATATCGGCAAGCTCTTTGGAGGCCGGGATCACAGTACAATTATCCACGGCTGTCGGAAAATTGACGACCTATATGAGCGAGATTTAAAGATTAGAGAAAAAATCTCCCTACTTAAAAACATGCTCCAACAGCCTGCTTAGACATTTTAATTATAAAGTGTCACAATTTAATTAGTTATTTTACTATCTGACTAATTCATGAGTTAGTAATTATGCCGCAACCGATTTCTAAAGAAAAATGGGATTTATGGTATGCCAAGGTTTATGGCTATTTTTATCGGCGGATTAACGACAAATATGCCGTAGAAGAGCTAACCCTGCTAACTCTGGAAGATTTCTTTTTAACAGAAAATGAAATTAAGTCGGAACACGGATATATGTGGAGAATTGCCAAATGTAAGTTTTTGAATTATATAAACCACAAGAAGTCGGAAAATCTACCTCTACAAGAATATGATCAAGAAGGGGAAGATAATTATGACAGTCACTACCAAGAAAAGCTGGAACAACTTATGAGATGCGTAAAAGAACAATTAAAAGAACAGGATCGGGAAATAATTGAGCTTAGTGTAATGGCTGATTTTAGTAGCAAGAGAGTTTCGGAGGAATTAGGCATGAGTTCTGATAATGTAAGGCAAAGACTCTCCAGAAGTCTCAAAAAACTTAGAGAAAAATGTAAAAGTGTTTGGCTGGATTATAACTCTTAAATTTTTTTATGACTATCAACATTCAACCTCCCAAAAAACACGATGAAGATGATCTCTTTACAGAGTTGTTGAATTTGGATGGTGAATTTCAAGAGTCCAAAGATCGAGGTTACAGTCATTATTTACAAAAACACAAGGAATTACACGGATCTAGTCAGACTGGTCAGGCTGGTTTCTTAGAAAGAATAGTCAAGGTTTTCTCTCAGCACTTAATCCTAACAGCCATAGCAGCTATTTTAGTGTTAACTACAGTAACCACAACTGCTGCCGAGATAATTGCTCCGGAGGAACTCAAACCCACTAGAATATTAGGAATAAGTAAAGAAGAGAAGGATACTCAAGATAATCTTAAACCAATGAAAGAAAAGCCTCTACCGGAAAATTATGAAGAATGTCTGGAGATGGGAGGTGTAAAAAAAGATGCTTATCCTGAAGAGTGCGAGTATAAAAATACAAACTACATCAGGGAAATCTCCATAAATGAAAAACAAAAAGAGGAAGACAGAGAAGAAGAGTACAAAAAATTTGTAGAAGAGTATTATAACAGTCTCGACGATAAGAATTATGAAAAAGCCTACGAACATAGTCTAAAAAACTTAAGTTTTGAAGAATTTAAAAATCTTTATGTAGATGTAGAAGATGTCTCTATTCAATCAATTCAGAAACTTTCCGAGAGGACTTTTAGAGCTACGGTAGTCTTAGATGAAAATGGAGTTTACACTACCTACCAATCCGATATCCTTCTGGGTATAGATGAAAATAATGAAATTTACATGAAAAGCTCAAGTATTAAAATTTTGGAGGAACTTCCCAAAGAAGAAAATCAACCTAACGACCAAAACTCTGAAGAAAAACTCCCTTCGGAATCTTCTGATCCAAAGAATTTTACGGATTTTTCTTACGAACCTTTCCCTCAATTTACTTTTAAATACCCTAAAGAGTGGAAAATTATCAACACTGAAATAAATGAAAACAAAGGAAATCTAGGAGGCGTAACTCACAGAGTAACAATGAAAAAACAAGAACCTACTCTTGTATTAACTTTTGATACAGCTCTCTACACGGACTCTTTTGAATTCTATTGTCTTAATAAGGAAACTGCTTATAGTGTACACCGCATCAAATCCGGTGCAGCCTTCCATGGTATCTACCGTATTCATTTTAAACCGAATAAAAGTGATTATCCCTACAAATATGATTTCTTAGCCGAAGGAGGTGCCTCAAATCTGGATAATTGCAGCTCTGAGGACTTATACGACAAATCTCCTTACGTAACCTCCAACCCCGGAGAAAGGACTAGCGCTGATGTAAATATTTATCTGGACACTTATAATCAAGATATTGTTAGAGAGGTTGATCAGATGATTCTAACTACTTCTGACAGATAAATTGTTCTAGAAAAAAGCTTAACCAAGAAGTCCTTGCCAAAGGTAAAAAAATGTGCTATGAGAGAATTAACTTTGGTTTACTAAAGTTTTTTATAAATCATTTATTTTTCTCGGTTTATGCATAATAATATACAAACAACTATTCAGAGCAGCAAGACTAAAGTCGGCCTTTTGTTTGCCCTTACCGGAATAGTTTCCCTTATAGCGATTACCTTTGGATTTTATTCATTTATAAATATCGAAAAACCGGCAGAGGCTTCTTCATCTTCAAATTATGTCACCTTGGAAAGAGGAAATCAGATTTGTGCCTATACGGATAGTAACTATACCCATTTACTATTCGATGGAACCCCTCAACAGAAGGAAGAAGTGAATAAATTTGTTCCAAATTCCAGCCCATATAATGGTAAAATTAGAATTTATCTTTCAACAAGCCCGCAATGTTTTACTAGACCATCCGGAACCGGTGGTTCAGTCACGTTGGTTGGAGGACTAGGCATTGCTCCACTAGAATCTAATAATATTGATTCTTTATCTCCGACTGCTCCAGCCGCCCCACAACCTGCCATCCCTGCCACTCCTATAGTCCATCGACCATCCGGAAACATCACTCTCTCTACTGAAAGACAAGTACTAGATAGCGGACAAGTATGTGCGTACAATGTCCCGGCTAACCATTTAGTTGCAGTAGGGCTTTCTAAAAAAGGAGATGTGAATCACGTAGAAAAATTTGAAAGAGGAAGTAACGCTGGAGGAAATGTTTGTTTTGGAAATAAAATTGGCTATCACTTTCACTTCTTTATCTACAACAAAGATGATGGTTCTCTAGTTACGGAAGGGACCGTTTGGTAACCATTAACTTTTAGACAGTTCATACTTTCCCGGCTCCGCCGGGTTTTTTACTGCTCAAAAATTACCTTGATCTTAATATTTTTTTATGCTAAGGAGGTGTATGGTTTTGAAAAGTAAATCAAGTTTTTATGTTAACAACAATTCAGTCAATCTTAAGAAAGAAAGGAATCAAGTTGGGTCTTTTATTTAGCCTCACTGCAGTATTTGCACTAACCGCTGCCGGACTTGGAGTTTACTCTTACACTCAAAACGAGCAAGAAGCCAAAGCTCAAAATTGGGATATCGTACTTGATTTAAGCAAACCTAAAGATCAGCAGTTTTGTGTTTATGGAAATCCTTTTCCCAAAGATTATAAGGTATCATATTCCTTTAATAATAGTACTCCTGTTGAAATTCTAAATCCATATAATTCTGAAACTTACAATGGCATTTGTTTTCCCAACCAACCTGGAAGTGCAAAAGTCCATGTAACTACTAATGTTGGGGCGTACGTTTATTCTGAATCCTTTCGAGCAGAAAATAGCACATATAACCGACCTTCATATGAACATTTTGAAGTGAATTTAAATAACCCTACTGCCGGACAGGTAACCGGAGGAGATCAATATAATCTTAGAGAAAAAATTTACTTTGGTTTGGAGGGGTATAACAACAATCCCAGTCAAGTTGGGAATGGACAGGTTTGTGCTTATAACGTTCCGACTGATTCTACCGTTAGATTTTACAACCAAGGTGTTAGTGTAAACGTTCCTGCAAATGGTGGTACAACTGCTTGTGATACAAACAAACAGGGCAGTTTCTATATCGAAGTTTTTGATAGTAATGGAAATCTTATAAAGAAAGGAACTGTAAGTTAGGTATTTAATTCATGTTACCATACCCGGCTTTTTAGCCGGTTTTTTTTATACCCGTATCTCAGACATCAACAAGTTTGGAATGTGATTTTGAAAGATGAATCAGCGAATTAGTCTATACTGCCAATATCACCAAGCAACCAACTTGACCGAAATGGATAGTTCTGAAATTCTGAATGGTGATGTGTAATCATGTATTTATTGACGATACTGAGAAGGTTTGCCCCTACCCCGGTCTTTTCCGTAAATGGAAGAGATGGCAAGAGGAAGGTTTGTTGCCAAAAAAATTTGAAAGTTATGATCTGAATTTACCGGTTGATGGCACCGGAAAGTGTTTATTTCATTCAAAAAAAAAGGAATTACAAAAAAAATTTTCAAAGTTCTATTCTGAATTAGTCTACTTATCCAATTGGGATAAAGAAATAGAGGAAATCACCCTGGAAGAGTTGTTTTTCCCCAAAATGCCGCTTATAAAATACAAAAAACCGGCCAGTTTTATCAATTCGCAAACTGCTTTAAGTGCAAGTTTTAACCTTACTATCTCCGGAAGATTTACCAGAATAAAGGTAGTCCAAGGAATTACAAAAAGAATTATCTTTGATTTATTGTCTGTATCCGATACCTTGGCCTTTGACGGTAAGGATACCGGTGAAATTTCTTTTGGAAACCAAACCGCAGAAAAAATACGAGTTTCCGACGTAAAAATTACAATTCAAAATACAGACCTGGGAAAATCGGACTACTCCACTAGAAAGTTTCTCCAGGAAATGGATAAAAATGATCGATTGGAGTTGATCGACTGCGAGTGGAGCGGGCTGGAGTGGATTATTGATTTTGTGCCAGATTTGGGAAGGAAGCTTTTTTCCAAGAGAATTGAACTGGATGAGAGAACTTTACCTCTGAAAACATTAATCAAACAACACCTGGATTTTTTTGAGGAGTTTATAGAATTGACTGAGGGTAAGAAGGTACAAATAAGAGTTACTTCGGAAAACAAGATAATTTACCTAGAGGTTTTTAGTTTGAACGGAATAACCGGAGAATTAGTTGAGAAAAAGTATAACGAGTATATTAATTATACCTTAGGTGAGGGGGTGGAAACCAAGGAGATTACTTTTGATCACAAAATCGATGAAGCTGTCAAAAGCCTAAGCAGAGAACAGATTGCTTATCAAAAAGGTCTTTTCCTGGGTCAAAAAGAAAATTTAGAGAGTTTCAAAAAAATTATCGTCGACCAAACTCAATTGTTGAGTAAACTTATCGAAAAAACGGGGAACACCGAAATTAATTATTCTAGCCAATCTCTGTCAAACTCCCCCTACTCCAACCAATTTTCCGGAGATAGCAACCAACTTACTCAAGATTTTAACCAGAATTATTACGAATTTTCTGAAGAGCTGGCGGAAATTATTAAGTTACTACAAGATAAAGGGTTGGATAAAGCAGGAAACGGCCAAGAGATTTTGAACGAACTCAAAGAAGCCAAGAAAACTCAAGACACCGGCCTAATAAAGCGAAGCATTAATTCTGCAGGAAAATATTTGTCTGCAACACTCAAAGGTTTAAAACAAGTTGGCCAAACTGCCCAAGACATGGAGAAGATAGGATCTTTTGTAAAAAAATACTCCCCGCTGCTAAAAAATCTTGGTAGTCAAAATATTTCCGAAATAGAAAAAATAATCTCTCAACTTCTATGATTGTAATACCGGCAATAGATATAATCGGAGGAAAATGTGTGCGTTTGACACAAGGTGATTATCTGTCCAAAAAAGTCTACAGCTCCAACCCGATTGAAACTGCTAAAAAATTTGAAGAGATCGGGTTTAAAAACCTTCACCTGGTTGATTTGGACGGGGCTAAACAAGGAAAGGTGGAAAACTATGATATTTTACAAAGAATCTGTAAAGAAACTAACCTCTCAGTAGATTTTGGTGGAGGAATCAAAACAGAGGAAGATTTAAAAAAAGTTATAGACTTCGGTGCAAAACAGGTCAATCTGGGTAGTATCGCTTACTATGAGCCGGAAAAGGTTGTAGGATGGATTTCCAAGTTTGGTCGAGACAGGATAATTATAAGCTGTGATGTTAAAAGAGGTGGTGAAATCGGCAAACAAACAAATGATTTAAACAATTACAAAATAGCTGTTTCCGGTTGGCAAAGTTCTACAGAAGAAGGCCTTTATGATTTTGTAAATTACTTTTCCAACTACAATCTAAGATATGTTACTTGTACGGATATTTCCAGAGATGGCACTTTATCCGGTCCAAATCACTATCTCTACAAGCAACTGAAAAAATCCTTTCCGGAAATAAAAATTACCGCCAGTGGCGGCATTAAAAATATTCAAGATCTACAAAAACTAAAAGAAGAAAATATTTACGGAGTAATAACCGGAAAAGCAATATATGAGAATAAACTACCTCTATCTCAATTGAAGCACTGGAATAACGACAGTTTATCTTCTTGTTTAAACTAATAACCGGACCGTATAGCCTTGCTCACTTTCATCGTCTTCTCCACGAGTAAAAGTATTAAAAGCAATTAGTATACTTACAAGAAGTATTAGAGCTAAAGCTACTCCTATAGCTATTAGATTACGTCGATTTAGAGCCTTTTTGATCTTTTTCATGGAAGAAAGAAAAATGGTGACTTCTGGCGGAAGTGGAGAGATTCGAACTCTCGAGGGCGTGAACCCAACCGGTTTTCAAGACCGGCGCCATAGACCGCTAGGCGACACTTCCACAGAAAAAAGTCTATGTTTTCTTCTCTTTTGTCAAATTTACCAGCCAAAAGAAACTTTGATAAACATTACAAACATATACTTATAAAAGATCACTTAATAATTTCATCAATGATTTTATTTTTTATTACTGACCAAGCTGCTTGACCTTATCTTAGTTTATAAATTTGATATATAGTCTATCAGAATATAACCTATACACCTGTCACGGCGAACTTGTTTCGGAATCCCTTCGAAGATAGATCCTGAAATAAATTCAGGATGACTACTTGAGGCAAGTAAGGATGACCGCTTGGCAAGTGACGGAGTGGAATTTGAAAATGTCTAGGTTTAAGAAAGGTTAGCTATATTGTAATACTATTGATTAACCAATTTTATTTTTAAAAAGAAAAAAGCGGCATAAGCCGCTAAAATTTTTGGGATCTCCCCGAGAGTTTTATCTCTGCGAGAAGATCAAAAGGAGAACAAACACAAACAACTTGCAGCTGCAATTAAACAACTGCGAATCTGAGTAAACAAAAAATTTTTATTCTTGTCAAGTAATTAATTGTTTTTTCTTGTTACTTCTTTTTTCCTTGAATTAGGGGTTTTTTAGAAATACTTTTATTAAAAGCATGTCTTTTTAGCATTTATTTTTTTTAAAGAGAGGATTTGAGGATTTTTTTAACCTTAACCCTATAAAATTCAAAGTAATTGTTAACTTGATAAGTTCTACAAGAAAAGAAAACCAAAAATTTTAGCGGCTAAAATCAATTAACATGTAATCTATATCCTATTTCAAATTATAAAGACCTTTTAGATAACTGGTAAGCTGTGCCCTGGGAAGCGTCTTTTGTTTACCCGAATGCATATCTTTGACCGAAACTGTAGACTCTTTTACCTCTCCTTCTCCTTGGATCAACACAAGGGGAATATTCTTTTTATCTGCATATTTAAGCTGCTTATTTAGTTTAGCTTCGTCAAAATAAATTTCAGCATTCAAGCCTGCCAGTTGCACCTCACTAAGTAAAGTTAGGTTAGGCCGCAAATATTCTCTGCCGAAATTGACTATCATTATCTGTGAGTTTAATTCAACTCTCTCTAAAAGATTCAATTCCTCCAGGGCAGATATAATCCGATCAAAACCAAAAGCTACTCCCACTGCCCCAAACTGTTGTTTGATAAACATAGAAGTCAAATCATCGTATCGTCCCCCTGCACAAACAGCTCCAATATCAGCTTCCGGTAAAAAAACTTCCCAAATAATGCCGGTATAATAATCCAGACCCCTAGCTAAACCGGGATCAAAAACAAGTGTTTCTTTAGGAATATCAAAAGATGCGGCAATTTCCAAGAAATTTTCAATATCCTCGGTATCAAAACTGGCTAAATTCTTGATTTTATCTTCGTTGCTCCCTTCGAAGCCAATAAGCTCAACCAAATTATCTACAAAATTATTTCCTGGAAAAGATTGGTCTAACTCACTCTTCACACTTTCTAATCCAATTTTATCCAGCTTGTCGATTATTCGAATAACACTTGCGTAATCACTTTCCAAAACCCCTAAAGATTCCAGTACGCTATTAATCAACTTTCTGCTGTTAAACTTAATTTGGTACTTTTTGAAACCTAGCTCTGTAAATATCTTGGACATTAATTTGGTAATCTCCCCTTCTGCCAATAAGCTGTCACTTCCCACAATATCCACATCACACTGGTAAAATTCTCTATACCTTCCCTTGGCAGGCTTATCAGCCCTCCAAACTCTGGAAATCTGATATCTTTTAAATGGTAGAGGTAGATGCTGATAATTGGCAGCAAAAAGTCTAGCAAACGGAACAGTCTGGTCATATCTCAAGGCCAATTTTCGCCCCCCAAAATCATCGAACTGGTAAACTAATTTGGACGCCTCTTCACCGTATTTTCCAAGCAAGGTTTCAGCGTATTCAATGACAGGGGTTTCTATTGTGTCATAGCCGAAACTTATAAAAACACTCTTCATCTTTTCCATGACGTAATTTCTTTTTGATAGCTCCTCAGGCAAGAAATCTCTAGTTCCTTTTGGTATTCTCGGTTCAATTATTTTTGAAGTCATATTTTTGATACTTATTTGAAATAAACATAGGATTACTTTTTCTTGAAAAAGCGTCAAGGTTTGACAATTTAGGGTACCTTAATTAAATTGACTGCTATCATAACAATAAATAATAATCAGTAACAGTATTTTCCTTAATTAAAACTACACAACACACAAAAACAATTCTAAAAAACCTTTAAATGTCCATTATAATTCTTTTATTCTTGCTAAACGGTGTTAACTCCGTCAAAAGGTCTATTTCCTACTTAAGCGGAATGATTTTGGCACACATAGTCTTGGGTGTTCCTATTATTTTAGGTATTGAAGCTGCTTCTCAAGGTTTTATTGAGATTCATAATACTTTAACTTACATAGCCTGCTTGCTGATCGGCCTAGGATTTATCGCCTTTGGTTTGCACAAGGTTTTTAAGACCAAAAAAGAAGACAGTGACGAATTCTTGCATAAAATACCCAACTCTCTAGATTTATTCGCAGCGTTTCTCTTGGGGTGTCTTTTGACTTTTGCCGATATCCCCGGAATCTTTGTATTCGGAGCCATTATCGCCGTTTTTGGAAATCTGATTGGTGATAATTTGATTCTGGGATTCCTTTCCTTGATAATTTCTACAATTGTATACCTTATTCCTTTATTTGCAGTTTTTGTTGTAGGAGCTATGATGAAAGATAAAATCCCGACTATTGAGTCAAAGCTTAAAAGGTTCATCAAACATGGAGACGAACTTTTAATTCCGGCCAGCATTTTGTTTGGTTTAAGCTTTTTGTTGTATAGTACTTGGGGATTAATCTAAAAAGAGGAAGGTTATGTTTTTCTTTTTACTGATGTAAACAGCAAATATTGACAATTTAAGTTAAGAAATTTAACATTATTTGGCCTTGAATAATTAATTATGAAAGACAGTAATTTTCTAGCACTTGTAGATGATTTTCACCGTGTGATAAACAAAATGCAAATTCTGGAAAAAAAATCAAAGACTTTTTCCGACGGTCTCGTCTTACATATGAGTGCGGTCCATACGGTTTACGAGATTGGACGAAATAAATCATTAAATGTGACTGAACTAGCCAGAATCATGGCTATCAGCAAGGGAGCCGTTTCCCAGATGGTGAATAAACTGGAAAAGAAGGAGGTAATAGGAAGGTTTAAAAAGCCTTCCAACGAAAAAGAGGTTTATTTTAGACTAACAAAAAAAGGCAAATCAGTGTACACAGAACATGAAAAATTTCATGTAAAAATGTATCAGGACCTTCTTGATTCATTAGACGGGAAAGATTCGCGTAAGTTTAAAGAGTTTATTAAAATCATGGATATACTCGAATGTAATTTGGATAAATATATCAATACTTAGCATATTTTGACCCGTAACTTAGTTATTATCCGATTAGAATGCTTATTGACAGTAATCGGGATTTATATTTAATAAGAAATATGTAAACATGACAAAAATATAAAATAAATATTGGATCAATATAACATTGAAATGAGTACAAGTGTGAATTTCGAAAACACAATCCGTGATAAGGAAATTAAAAAAAGAATAAAACCTACTCTTTTACAGGAGCTAATAGAATATCTATTCTACTTTTTAGAAATTTTTGTTTTTGTTTCTCTAATCTATTTCTTCATTAAGACAAGTCTGTACAACAAAATTACGATTGCCGGTCTTTCTATGTATCCCACGTTTAATGACTATGAAGAAAATCCGAACAAAAGAGACTTAATCTACATTGACTTGCTTACTCCAAAATTTAGCGAATACAGAAGAGGTGATGTTGTTGTTCTTTTATCGGCTCCCAAGCCTGACGGTAAGAGAGAATTATATATTAAAAGAGTGATCGGTTTACCTGGAGAAACCATAATTTTTGATAAAGGAGAGGTTATTATTAAAAATGAAAAATATCCTGAAGGAGTGACTCTAATTGAAAGTTACTTGCCTCCGGATGTAAAAACCTACAAAGAATTGACTTTTGATAAAGGGAGATACGAAGAGAGATCACTTGAAGAGGATGAATTTTATGTAATAGGCGATAATAGACCGGGAAGTTCAGATTCCAGAGTCTTTGGGCCCGTACCCAGGGAATATATTATCGGTAGACAATTTTATAGGCTAACACCTGAGGAAAAAGCCGGCTGGTTTACTTTGCCTGAATATAACATATCTAATTAAAAACTTAAATTATGGAAATAAAAAAAGTTAAGAATCATCAGGAGTGGAATGATTTTTTACACTCATTAAATTTTAATACATTTTTACATTCAGACGGCTGGGTTGGTTTTAATAAAAGGTACGGACATAAAACATGGAAATTGGGATTGTACGAGGATAAAAAGTTAGTTTCGATTGCACTGGTTATCAAGATTGAGGCAAAACGAGGAAAATTTTTGTTTATTCCGCACGGACCTCAGTCCAAAGATTTCAGCAGCGGAGAACTTGTAACCTGGGTGGAATATCTAAAAGAATTAGCCGAGAAAGAAAACTGTGATTTTTTGAGAGTTTCGCCAATTTATGAAAACACCGATCTCAATCGTAAATATTTTCGCCAGGCAGGTTTTAGAGGCGGTCCCCTACATATGCACGCCGAACTAAGCACTGTTGTGGATCTCACCCCGAATGAAAAATCCATCCTTTTAAACATGAGAAAAACCACCAGACAAATGATCAAAAAAGGAGTAAAGCTGGTTGAAAAAGGGGAGGTTGAAATAAACTCAGTTAAAGAAATTACCGATGAAATGCATGAAGTTTATATTTCCACTACCAAAAGAGGTGGGTTTGTCCCTTATTCTCGCAAATATTTACAAGAAGAATTTAATGCTTTTCACAAAACCGGTAACTGTGAACTGGTAGAGGTAAAATATAAAGACAATGTGCTTTCTTGGGGACTGTTTATATTCTGCGGAAAAAGGTCCTTTTACCATCAAGGTGCCAACTTATTACATAGAGAGGTGCCTTCGTCTTATTTAATCCATTGGACCGGAATGCAGAAGGCCAAAGCTGCAGGCTGTGAAACATATGACTTTTGGGGAGTCTCTCCGAAGGGAGATAAAGACCACCCTTGGGCAAACATAAGCCTTTTCAAAAGGGGATTTGGAGGAGAAGATGTAGAATTGGTACACGCTCAAGACTACCCTCTTAATTGGAAGTACTGGATCACTTGGGGCATTGAAACAATCAGATCCAAACGGAGGGGTTTCTAAATCTCTGTTTATTGACTTTTTCCGTATTTTTCTCTTATCTTCTAAGCAATATTTGTAAATATTAACCAAGTTATTATGATAAAAATCGATTTCAAAAACCTGTTCCAAGCAAATTTAACTGAAAAAACTCATGGTTTAGCCCAATCAGACCTTAAAGCTCAAGAAAAAAATTTTAATCTATATAAATCAAGAATTGAATCAAGAAATCAAGGATTTTTAGAGCTACCTTTTCAAGAAGAAGCAATCATAGAAATCAACAGTTATGCCAGCTCAGCAAAAAATAAATATGAAGAAATTGTGATTTTAGGCATCGGCGGATCCATGTTAGGGCCAAAGTGCATTCTTGATGCCTTACACTTTTCTTCAAAACCAAAGGTTACCTGTGTAGATAATATTGACCCTTATATTATACAAAAAACCGCTCTGTCTTTAAATTTCAAAAAAACACTTTTCTTGGTTCAAACAAAATCCGGAGGTACACCTGAAACTTTAGCTCAATATCTTTTTTTTAAAGAAAAGGTTGAAAAGGCGGGCCTCGAAGTAAAAAATCACTTTGTATTTGTAACTGACCCTGAAAAAGGTTACTTAAGAAAGAAGGCCTCGGAAAGTAACGTGCAAACTTTCTCCATCGCCGAAAATGTCGGAGGAAGATTTAGTGTATTAACTCCTGTAGGACTGTTAGCAGCTGCCTTAGTCGGTCTGGATGTCAAAAAAATACTTAATGGTGCCAAAGACACTGTCAATAAAGAGTTTTTTGAGGAAAACTCTCCAAAGCAAGCTTACAATTTTGCCCTAGTCAATTACTTGCTTCTCAAGAAAGGAAAAAGCAACTTGATAATCATGCCGTATAATTCGAGATTAAAGACCTTTGCTGAGTGGTGTATTCAACTTATTTCCGAAAGTACAGGTAAAGAATTCGACCTTCAAGGAAATACCGTCAATCGAGGAGTTACACCTATTCCAGCCGTAGGTGCGACCGATCAACACTCACAATTGCAACTTTTTAAAGAAGGTCCGAACGATAAATTGATTGTTTTTTTGGAAACACTTGACTTTAATGTTTATCCTAAAATCCCTTCCAAAGAGATAAGGAAAGAAGAGGCTCTTGGTTATCTGGAAAACCACAGCTTTAACGACTTGCTGCAAGCCGAATTTCAAGGAACCAGACAGAGCCTGACTGAATCAAACAGACCCAATCTCACTGTGACCATCCCCAGACTCGATGAATATTCTTTGGGGAGCTTGTTCATGTTCTTTGAGCTTCACACTGCTTTTCTCGGAGAAATGCTTAACATTGACACCTATAATCA